>RZYG01000199.1 GCA_009930415.1 Spartobacteria bacterium
CTCCGCATCGCGGATGTCCGCCGTCTCGTGGCGGAACAGTTGCGCCAGCTTGGCGCGCACGAAGGGCCCGTCGGCGCTTTCGGGTTCGAGGCCGACGCCGCGGACCTCCGCACCCAACCGGCGCAGCCAAAAGGCCAGCCACGAGCCCTTGAAGCCTGTGTCGCCCGTCAGCCAGACCCGCTTACCGCGATAGACGTCGCCGAACTTCATCGCCCGAGCCTCCGTTTCAAGATCCCGGGAACCTGTTGCGCCAGACGCCCCCAACGCAAGGCCGGAGACCAGATCGGAGACGTGCCCGGCAGGTTCGTCCGGCGGATATCTTCCAAGAGCGGCGACCGATCGAGCCATTCCTGCTGGACGAAAAAAGAGTAGTGCAACACGACCAAGCTTTGGTCCACGACGCAGGCTTGCCGGTTGGCCTCGAACCACGCACACCAGTCGGGTTCGTCGCGGGGCGGCAGCGCCCCGCCCATGCGCTGCACGTGGGCGTAGTCGTAGCAGATGCACCCGATGCTGAAGTACCGGCAAAATTCGTGCCAGCGGGGCTGTCCGCTCGCGGCCAAGCGCCGGCGTTGTTCTTCGTTGGCGGCATCGACATCGAGAAATTGCCGCGTGGCCCATTCGGCGATGTACGGGCTCTGCCATGTCGGGCCTTTGGGTTCGTCCGAAGGCGGTGCGCCGAAAAGCCGCGCGAATTCCGGAAGTTTTTCCGGATAGAACTCGTTCAGCAACCGATGCAGGCCATAGGCATTGTTTGGGATCAGCGGGGTGATCAGCGCCAGATCGGCGCGGGCGGAAAAACGCTCGTAGGTTTCCAGCACGCGCTCGGCCCAGCCGCGCGGCACGAAGATATCCTCGTCCACCTTCACGTAGACCGAATCCGGATAGCGGCGGATGCATTCGTTCTGGACGGCGCAAATGCCGCCCGGCCGCGTACCATCGCCATCCACCGCATCCCATTGAACCTGCGGACGGGCGGCCATGTAGGCTTCCACGAACTTTCGCAACCGGGCCGGCACGCCGTTCAGCAGCAGGACCACCCGGTCGAACCGGGCAAATGCATCCGCGCGTTCCAGCATGTCCAGGCACAACCGCAGGCAATCCAGCCGGTCGTGGGTCAGGATCATGAGGATTTTAGGCTGGGCGATCATTGGGATTCGGCCTGTTGTGCGCATCATAGACGAAACCCGCGCCCATGCAAGTCCCGGGGCGGCCCCGAGGCGCAAACAACGGGCCCGGGCTGCGTCATGAGAGGTGTTATTCAGTAAGACCCGGGTCGGCAGGGACGCCTCGCCATCCACCCGAAGCGCAGATCCCAGCTTCCGGATCAATGTCCAAACACTTGCATGTATTATAATAAATGCAAGTGCGATCGGAAGAATCCCAGACGGCCCCCTTTCCCGTTGGGCGCGGTTTTCCCTTCGGGTTTCCCTTCTTGCCGAAGGCGGGGGGGCTTCGCTAATCTGGGCCAGCAAGCATGAAAGCCGCCGCACGCCATTTCCGCCGTCCGATCGCGCTCGGGGCCGCGCTTTGGCAGATGGCCGCGGGGCTGGCGCAAGCCCAGACACCGGCTTTAGCGGCGGGCGCGCCGATGGGAGCGACCGTGACGGGCGACGGCGCGGCCCGGCGGGTGATCTTCCGGACCTGGGCGCCGAACGCCGCGAAGGTCGCGGTCAGCGGCGATTTCAACGGCTGGAAAGAAGAGCCCATGCAGAAGGAGGCCAGCCGGCCCGGCCATTGGGCGCTCGAAAGCCGGCGGGCGCGGCCGGGCGACGCCTATCGCTTCGTCATCGACGGCCTGCAGCGGCGCGATCCGCGCGCACGCGCCGTCAGCCAAGAGCAGAATAAGGGGTTCATCGTCGATCCGCGCGAATTCCGTTGGGACGCCGCCGGCTGGAAAATGCCGCCGAAGGAAGATCTCGTGATGTACGAGCTGCATCTGGGCACCTTCGCGGCTGAAATTCCGGGCGGCGGCTCGCCCTTCGAGCGGGCGACGAAGCGCCTGCCCTACCTGAAGGCGCTGGGCATCAATTGCATCCAGCTCATGCCGGTCAACGAGTTCACCGGCGAGCGCTCGTGGGGCTACAATCCGGGCGATTTGTTCGCGGTGGAATCCACCTATGGCGGCGCAAACGGCTTCAAAGAATTCATCCGCGCCTGCCACGCCAACGGCATCGCCGTCCTGCTGGACGTGGTCCACAACCACTACGGCCCGAGCGACATCGCCGTCTGGCAATACGACCAGTCCTTGCCGGCCGACAACGGCGGCATCTATTTCTACGGCGACGAAGAGCGCCGCAGCACCGAATGGGGACCGCGGCCGGACTTCGGCAATCCCGAAGTGCGCGCGTTCATCGGCGATTCCATCCGGACGTTCCTGGAAGAATACCGGGTGGACGGATTCCGCTGGGATTCGGTCCACAACATCCGCTATTACGCGAACGGCGCGCGCAGCAATCCCGACGGCGACCGCACGCTGGCCGAAGCCAACGAGTGGATGCGCAAGAACCGGCCCGACGCGCTGCGCATCGCCGAAGACCATGCATTCGACGGCGGCGGCGTGGGTTTCGATGCCCAGTGGAATTCCGCATTCCAGGCCACTTTGTCCAGTTTCGTCCGCGGCAACGACGCCACGCGCGACTTGACGTTGTTCGCAACCGAACTGGAGCGGCTCGACGGCCTGCAATGGGTGAATTTCGCCGAGTGCCACGATTCCGCCGGAGATCTGAACCGCCATCACCGGTTGCCGGCCTATATCGATCCGGCCACGCCGAACAGCCTGCGGGCGCGCGCCTTGGCCTTGCTGGCCGGCGGCATCGTGATGACCGTGCCGGGCCATCCCATGCTGCTCCAAGGTTTCGAAATGCACGACGTGGACGATTTCAGCGATTCCACTCCGGTGCCCTGGGCGCGGGCGCAAAGCACCCACGCCGGCATCGTCCGCGCCCATGCCGACTTGATCCGCCTGCGCCGCAATCTGAAAGGCCTGACGCCCGGACTCAAAGGCCCGGAGCTGGACGTGCTGCACAGCGACGACGACGCCAAGGTCCTCGCCTATTCCCGTTTGGCCACCGGCGCTCCGCGCGACCGCGCCACGGTGGTGGTGGTCAACTTCTCCGGCGCGCCGTTGAAGCAGTATGGCGTGCGCTTCCCGGCCTCGGGCGCGTGGCATTGCCACTACAATTCCGGACTGGCCGCCTACGCCAAGGATTTCGACAACGTGGGTGCCAAGCCGGGCATCGGTTTCGTCTTGCCTCCCGGTCAGACCACCTTGCCGCTGGACCTGAGCCGCTACTCGCTGCAGGTCTTTTCCAAGACGGCGCCGCCCAGCGTGACGTCGCTGACCAAGGCGGCTCCCGCCAAAGAAATCGCCCCGACAACCCAACCGGCCGAGACCGTGCAGGCCAAACCCATCGAGGATTACGTCGAAGAAATCCTCGCGCCTTTCCCTTATGTGTTGGTTCCACTGCCGGTGGAGTGGAAACCGTAGGTGGGAACATCGGGGACAGTAGACAGTTGGCAGGGTTCAGGGGGGACGGAAGGCAGAGGACAGCAGGCGGGGGAGCGAAGTCTGCGGTCCGCGATATCTGCAGCTTGGCAATTCGTTTGCCTGCGGCAAGATGCCCCCGCCCTCTTCCGCGTCCGGTCGGCACGGAGGTCGACTCTCCAGAAACCACGCATCGCGGGCGCATCTGCGATGGGGTGTCGTCCGCATTGGTTTTTGTAGCGTGGGGCTCCCGCCCCGCGCGGATTCTTCCAGACGCACGCGGCAGGAGCCGCATGTCACGAAGGCAAGCATTTACATCCCGATGACGCCAAGCCTGAACCGAATCGCAGATGCGCCCACGCATCGCTGGAGCCCGAAATGCGTATTGCAAAAACGGTTTACCTGCGTTAAGGTTTCGTTATGCATCGTCGTCATGTTTTCCCCCTCTGCCTCGTTGGATTGACGATGGCGGTTTCCTCCTTGGCGCAATCTTCCCGCACCGGAATGGGCGCGACGCCCTATGCCGACGCCACCGGCACCGGCGTGACCTTCCGCACCTGGGCGCCCAATGCGACCACCGTCGTGGTCAAGGGTGGATTCAACGGCTGGGGTTCGACCGCGCTCGCGAAAGAATCCAGCGGCGGCCTGTGGTCCGTGGACGTTCCCGGCGCGCGCGCCGGCCAGGAATACAAGTTCGTCGTCAATGGCGCCTACAAAAAGGATCCCTACGGCACCCGCGTCGTCAATTCGGCCGGCAATTCCATCGTCTACAACCAGTCCGCCTTCGATTGGGGCAGCGACGGCGACTTCAGCGCCATCTGGCGCAACGATCTGGTCATCTATCAAATGCACGTGGGCATCTACAACGCGGAGAGCTGGCTGCCCTCCACCTTCGACCAGTGCATCGAGAAAATCCCCTATATCAAGTCGCTGGGCGTTTCCGCCGTGAAGCTGATGCCCGTCAACGAATTCCCCGGCGACCGCTCGTGGGGCTACAATCCGTCCGATCCCTACGCCATTGAATCCGCCTTCGGCGGACCCGACGGCCTCAAGTGTTTCGTGAAGGCCTGCCATGAAAACGGCCTGGCCGTCTTGATCGACGTCGTCCACAACCACTACGGCCCGTCCGATCTCGAAATGTGGCAATACGACGGCTGGTCGCAAAACGGTCTTGGCGGCATCTTTTTCTACAACGAAGGCTGGAAGGCCTCCACGATGTGGGGCGACACG
>RZYG01000200.1 GCA_009930415.1 Spartobacteria bacterium
ACGGCCTTCGACGCGTGGTACGTCGTCTTCCTCCAGCCGCCCGCCTATCTCTTTCCCCACGCCGCGCCCGGCGCCACCCCGCTGGCCGCCGAATTCGACGCCTTCAAGCTCGCCGCGCCCGCCTGGTGCCAGACCGTCCTTTCGCCCGAGGGTTTCTTCCGCAAGCTCTACCTCAAGCCGCGCTATTCCAAGGAAATCGCGGCCTACAACGCCGCGCACAGCACCGCCCACGCTTCGTACGCCGAGGTGCCGCTGCCGCGAACCTTCCCCGCCGGCGCCGCCCCGCTCGAACAAGAGGAATGGCGCGACTTCACCGCCAACACCTTGTCGCCGATCTGGCGCAACGGCGAGACGCTCGACACGCCCGAGACGCGCTGGCGAGCCTGGCTCGCCCAGCGGCCCGAGATCCGAGATCCGAGGTCCGAGGTCGGAGATTCTGCGGACCTCGGACTTCGGACCTCGGACCTCGCCGCCCCCATGCCCCAACTGGCCCATCACGCGGACTTGTTCCGCGAGCATAAAGACGAGATCCGCCGCGAGTTCCTGGGGCGCAACTACCGGACCGTCCTCGACCATGTCTTGTTCCACGGCCGCGGCATCGCGAACACCGTCGTCTACTGCACGCTCGCCGTCCTGCTGGCTCTGCTGGTCAACCCGCTCGCCGCCTATGCCCTCAGCCGCTTCAAACCCGCCGCCGGGCCGCAGATCCTGCTCTTCCTGATGCTGACGATGGCCTTTCCCCACATGGTCACGCAGATTCCGGTCTTCGTCCTGCTGCGCGAACTCGGTCTACTCAACACCTTCGCCGCGCTGCTGCTGCCCGGCATGGCCAGCGGCTACTCGATCTTCTTGCTCAAGGGCTTCTTCGACTCCCTCCCGCGCGATCTCTACGAATCCGCCCAGCTCGACGGCGCCGGCGAGTGGACCCTGTTCTGGCACGTCACCATGCGCCTCTCCACGCCGATCCTCTCCGTGATCGCGCTCCAAGCCTTTTCCGTCGCCTACGCCAACTTCATGTACGCCCTGCTCATCTGCCAGGATCCCAAGATGTGGACGCTGATGGTCTGGCTCTACCAGCTCCAGCAGCGCTCCGGCCCCGGCGTCGTGCAGGCCTCGCTCCTGCTCGCCGCGCTGCCGACCCTGGCCGTTTTTCTCGCCTGCCAGCGCGTCCTCCTGCGCGGCATCGTCGTGCCCGTCGAGAAATAGTACCGCCCCTCCCGCGCGCCCGACTTCCCAATACTATCACTTATAATTATATGTGATAGTTGCCACCCAGCATGCTTTATCGTCGGCTGGCAACCCATACTGTCACATATAATTATAAGTGATAGTTGATCGCGAACGGACAGACGCGCGAAAAAGGCGCACAACAAAAAGGCCGAGGCGCGCGCCTCGGCCTTCATCTCCGTTCGCCGGGATTATTCCACCAGGTCGATCAGGTTGCGCACCGCGCGATTGTCTTCCCGTGGCGCCTGCGATTCCTCGCCGCCGCCGTCGGAAGAAGCCGGAGCCTCGGAGGACGCTTCGCCCGCCAGCCCCGGCTGCTCTTCGCGCGGAGGCCGGTTGCCGCCGCGGTCCCCACGGTCGCGCCGGCGATCCCGCCCGCCGCGCCGATCCCGGCCGCCCCGGTCGCCGCCGCGCTCCCCGCGGTCTCCGCTCCGGTCGCCGCGCTCCCCGCCGGGCAGGCCGCCCTGCAGGAACGCCTTGCGGAACGTGCTGCTGCACAGCACCGGAATCCCGGCTTCCGTCGCCCGGCTTTCCATCGTCACGCCCGAGCTGACCAGCGCGCAACCTTCGCTTTTGCAGATCTTCAGCGCCAGTGCCACGAGCTGCTCGTTGTCCGGCGCGAAATAGACTTTCACGCCGTTGAATTCGCCGCCGTGTTCCACTTCGCGCAACGCGCGATCGCTTTCAAACACCGCCAGGATCGTCAGGCCTTCCTGTTTGGCCACGCGCGCCAGCGCGTTCAGCATCTGCACTTGCTCGCGCGGCGCCATGCGCCGGCCCGTTTTCTCGTCCACCAACCGCGCTCCGTCCACCACGTAGGTTCGGGTGTCCCGCCGGGCGGATCCGCCGGCCGGGGTGAAGAGCGATTTGATCGCATCCATGAAGCTCATTCGAACTTCCATCCTTCTTTTCTACTCGTTGTCCCGGGACGACTTCTGCCGCGGCCGCAATCCGAAACCATCCCCTGCCCCGATTCCGTGGTTCCCTCCCCGATGTCTGCGCGCCGTCCGTCGCATCGTCCTACGCTTTCCCGGACAAACATGGGCCGCAATCTACGCCCCCCCCCCCCCGCCCCGCAAGCCCGGATTTCGCCCCGTTCTTAATTCTTCAATCTTCCTCCCCGTTCGGCTAGGCTGGTTTTTCGACATGACGACGCCCTTCACCCGCCTTGAACTCCTGCTCGGTCCCGACGCCCTGCCGCGCCTGGCCCGCGCCCGCGTCGTCGTCGCCGGCCTCGGCGCCGTCGGCGCCGCCGCCGCCGAATCCCTCGCCCGCTCCGCCGTCGGCCACCTGGTCCTCGTCGATTTCGACGAAATCCGCCCGTCCAACCTCAACCGCCACCCCTTCGCCTTCCACTCCACCCTCCGCCAGTCCAAGGTCGATACCGCCGCCCGGTTCCTGCGCGACGTCAACCCCGACGCCGAAATCGTCCCTGTCTCCGCCTTTCTCGACGCCGAGACCTCGCCCCAGCTGTTTGCCGACCATCCCTGCGACGTTCTAATCGACGCCATCGATTCCCTCCTGCCCAAAACCGAACTGCTCCTCGCCGCGCGCCAAGCCAAAGTGCCGTTCATCCTCACTTGCCTCGGCGCCGCCCGCAAGCTCGACCCGACCCGGTTCGTCGCCGCGGACCTGGCCGACTCCCATACCTGCCCGCTCGCGCGCCTGTTGCGCAAGCGCCTCGCCAAGCGCGGCGGCACCGCCGGCATCCGCGCGATCTTTTCGACCGAACCGCCGGCCGATCCGCTCGAATCCGTCGAGCCCGCCGCCGACTTCTACGTCCGCGGCCGCCTGCGCCCCCCGATGGGCTCCCTCCACGCCGTCGTCGCCGCGGCCGGTCTCCGCGCCGCCCGCGAAACCCTCCGCCACCTGCTGGAAGAAAGGGAATAGTGGAATGATGGAATATTGGATCCATGGGATGCGCCGGCCTACCCAACATTCCACCCTTCCACCGTTCCATTGCTCCGCGTCTGTTTTATGATCGCCCGCGAACAACGCACCGTCGCCGGCAGCGGCGAACGCCTCGACCGGCACCTGCTCAACGCTTACCCTTGGCTCGACCGCGCCACCGTCGAAACCCTTCTTGCCGCCGGCCAGATCCGCCTCAACGGCCGGCCCGCCAAGAAGGGTGCCAAGCTCACCGCCGGCGACGTCCTCGACTGCCGCGACGTCCCCGAACCCGCCGACCTCAAGCTTCAGCCCAATCCCGACCTGCCGCTGGAAATCGTCTTCGAGGACGACGTCGTCCTGGCCCTTGCCAAGCCCGCCGGCATGCCCACCCATCCGCTGCGGTACGCCGAGACCGACACCCTCGCCAACGCACTCGTCGCGCGCTACCCCGCGCTCGCCGGCATCGGCGACGACCGCTTGTTCCCCGCGCTCCTCCACCGCCTCGACACGCAGACCTCCGGCCTCGTATTGGCCGCCAAGACCGCCGCCGCCTTCGCCAACCTCCGCGCGCAATTCCGGCGCTTCACCGTCCAAAAACACTACCTCGCCCTCGTCCACGGCCGCGTCGAGGGGCCCGGATCGCTCGCCGCCCCGCTCACGCACCAGACCCGCAGCCCCTGCAAAATGGCGGTCGCGCGCAACCCCGACAAGGTGGCCACGCGCAACCTGTTCGCCGCCGAGACCGCGTGGATCCCGCTCGAAACGGGCCGGGAATTCTCGCTGCTCGACGTCGTCATCTTCACCGGCGTCACCCACCAAATCCGCTGCCACCTCGCCGCCGCCGGATTTCCCATTGCCGGCGACGCGCTCTACGGCTCGCCGCTGGCTGCACCGCGGCACTGGCTCCACGCCGCGCGCCTGATCTGCACCCATCCCGCCACCGGCAAATCGCTCGACGTCTCCGCGCCGCTGCCGCCCGATTGGCCGCCCATCCGCCAATGACCGGTTCGGTGCCCATTCTCGTCGCCGCGATCAACGCGCGGCACAGCCATGCCTCCCTGGGGGCGCGCTGCCTGCTGGCCAACCTAGGCGAGTTGCGCCCGCAGGCGGAACTCGCCGAATTCACCATCCAGCAGTCGGCCAGCGAAATCGCCGCGGCCATCGCCGAACACCAGCCCCGCATTCTCGGTCTTGGCGTCTATATCTGGAACGCGGCCCGCGTGGCCGAATTGCTTCCCCTCCTGCGACACAAGTTGCCCGACATTAAAATCGTCCTCGGCGGGCCGGAAATATTTGGGCCAAACAGCCCGGACGGCTCGGCGAGCCGTCCCTACCTTCCCCATCCTGAAAATCCTGTCAATCCTGTCAAAAATCCCTTTCTGGATCTGGCCGATTTCCTCCTCCCCGGCGAAGCCGACCTCGCCTTCGCCGCCCTCTGCCGCGAAATTCTTTCTTCTTCCCATCCGTGTCCATCCGCGTCCATCCGTGGTTGTCTCCCCCCTCCCGATCTTTCCTCTCTCTGCCTCCCCTACGACGAATACTCGGATTCCGACCTCGCCCAGCGCGTGCTCTACGTCGA
>RZYG01000201.1 GCA_009930415.1 Spartobacteria bacterium
GTTCGTCGTCGCCAGCGAAATCAGCGCCGCGTTCGTCGCCGTCGACGCCAGCACGCTGTTTTCCAGCTCGAGCCCCGTGCTCGCGCCCAGATAGACGGCGTTGCCCGAGTTCTCGTAAAACACGGCCTGCCGGACCGCGACGTTCGAGGCGTTGTTCAGATAGACGCCGATATTGCCGCCGTGCGCCGCGCAACGGATCAGCTCGTTGCTGCGGGAAAGGTATTGCAGATCGAAGGCCCGGCTGGTCGCGCCCCGCACCTCCACGCCGTCCAGCGTCACGTTGGCCACGTTGGTCATCGCCACGCCGCGCACCACGTTGCTCAGCACGAGATCTTTCACGATCAGGTTCGACACCCCGGGCTGGACGTCGATGCCCAGCGGTCGCGGCACGGTGCCGCTGAGCGACCGGAACAGGCTGCCGCCCGCCAGCCGGTTCGTGCTGCCGAGAAGGACGACGGGATTCGTGGCCGCCCCGGAGAACGGCGCGGTCAGCTTGACGACGTTCGTGGCCGTATAGACGCCCGTATCCACGTAGATCCGGTCGCCCGCCCCCAATTGGCCCAGTTTGTCGATCAAGGCGTGCAGGTTGCGCATCGGCGCGCCGGGGCTCGACCCCGCGTTGCCGTCGTCGCCGATGGCCTCGCAATAGACGTCGCCGTCCAGGGAATCGTCGTTGACGTAGAACGCGAACGTTCCGTTGCGATAGGTGAAATTCGTCGGCGAGACGCTTTCCGCCGCCGGGGACGTCCCGTTCAGTTCCACCCGCAGCAAGGCGTCGCGCGACGAGGAATTGTCCGGGATGGCCACCTGATAGAGGTAATGGCCGGCCGTCGCCTCCACGTTGGTGGTGAGCGCCTCCCAGCTTTCGCCGTTGTCGCGCGAGATCGAAATCGTGACGGTGGCGCCGGGCTCGTAGGCCCCCGCGTTCCAGCGCACCCACACGCCGTCCTGCGCGTTCAGCGTGCCGCCGTTGAGATAGCTCGCCAGTTGGATCCACGCGTTCGTGCGGGACTTGCTGGCTTGCCCCGTGCCGCCGAACAGCCCCGCGTTCAGGCGGTCGCCGTTCGGATCTTCTTCGGCGCCGAACGCCGCCGCCGGATCGCCCAGATCGATCGCCGGGGAGGTATTCGTGTCCACCTGCACGAAACCGGAAATGCCCGGATCGTACCGCCCTTCCGCGCTCCGCACGTGGAAATCCCCGTTCGTCGCGTCGAAAAACAGCGGGTCGGCATAGAGACTGTTCGACCAGCCGAATCCCGCATCCTGCAGCGCCGTGAACGACGGCGCCGCCCCCACGCCCGCATTCCATACCAAGTTGTAATCCCCCGGCACGATCTGATTGCCCATCAGCGTCGCGCCGCCCCCCAAAATGCTGTTCGAGACCGACAGCGCATTCGTGCGCACCTGCAAAATGGTCGGACTGCCCCACATCACGCCGTTGTTCCATTGGTTGGAACGGGATGCCGTGGACGTGCCGATGAAACCGTAAGCCGTGTTGTCGGCCGCCAAGCACCGCTCGAACGAGTGCCTCGAACCGGTCACGTAGAACCCGCTGTTGTTGGCGATGGCCTCGACGTTGCGCACCGTGATGGCGTCGGTGCCGCCGTTCAAGCCATAGCGCCCGCCCGTCAGCCGCAGGTCTTCGATTTCCAGATGGCTGGCGCCGCTTAAGTCCATCACGTCCATCGACGTGTTGGCACTATTGAGCGAGGTCCCCTCGGGACTGCCCACGATCCGCACAGGGCTTCCGCTGCGCCCCGAATCGAAAATGGCCACCGCCACCGTCTGGGTGAGGAGATACTCGCCGGTATCCACGAATACCGTATCCCCCCCCTCCAGATCGTATCGCTTCAGGAGTTCCCGCAGATCGGCCACCGGCGAATTGGACGCCACTCCGGTGTTGTCCGCATGGCCGATGCCCTGGCAATAGACGTCGTCCGCGGTGCTGCCGTCGTTCACGTAAAAACGGAACGTCGCGTTGGTCGTGGCCCGGATGCTGAACGGCTTGACGTTGGTCGAGGCAAATCCCGAGGCCGGATCCCGCACCCGCCATTGGACGGCCGGATGGCTGAACCCCGGAACCCAGACGTGGAATTCGTTGGTCGCCGGCACGGTGGCGATCGCGTTCGTGGTGGCCCACTGGTTGGTGGAATACTCCAGCGCCACGTCCGTGCCGGCCAAGTTGGTGCTGGCCACCCACTCCAGCCGGCCGGTCTGGATCAAGCTGCCCCCGTCGTTGAACGCCATGGCGTACGTCCAGGCGTTGGTCCGGCTCCGGCTGGCCTCCGCCGTGCCGCCGTAGAGCCCGACGTTGAGCCGGCCGCCGTTGGGATCGGTTTCCGCGCCCACCGCCGCTCCGGCCCAGCCGAAGTCGATCGCCGGACTGTGCTCGGTGCTGGTCTGCCACGTCCCGTTGGAAAGGTATCCGACCGTGCTCAGCAGGTGGAAATCCAAGGTGTCCGCGTTCGCGACCTTCGGATCGGCAAAGAGGTTGCCATACCAATTGGTGGACATCCGATACAGATCGGCCATTGTTTCGGCCGTGGACAGGATGCCGTCCGTCGAATAAAAGATGTTGCGGCTGCCCCGGTCGGGCATGTAAGCGCCGCCGCCCATGATGTATTTCCCCATGACGATGCAATTCACCATGTTGCTCAACGCCCCGGCAGCAGGAGTGATGGGCGCTTCATTGATCGAAATCGCCACGCAGTTTTCCAGGTAATTGCCCCGGCACGTGCCCGCGTTGGCGATGATGGATTGGGTGGATTTCAGGATGCAACGCCGGAAGGCGTTGCTGTTCGAGGCGTTTTCCCAACGCAGCGACCAATTCACCTGCGACACGGCCGTCACCCGGAGGAATTCGCAATAGGAAGCACCGGTCAGCACCACGCCCGCCGAGCCGCCGACCACGCGGATATCCTGGAAACGCAAATGCTGTCCCCGCACGGAAAAGATATAGCCGCTGCCCGTGAAGACGGTGCCCGCATTCGCCGTGCTGCCCTGGAACAAGATGTTGCTGGCGGCCGTCCCCACCACGGTATTACTGATGACCACCGGGGCATAAGTGCCGGTGTCGATGTAAACGACGTCTCCCGCCGCGAGGGCCACGGTGCCGATCAGGTTGCCCAGAGTCGCCTTGGGCGTGGTCGGCGTGAGGCCGTCGAAGGAATCGTTGCCGAGAGTGGTTGGCGTCCACAAATCGCCCGCATTGGATTCGTCGTCGACGTAGTAGTCGGTGCCGCACGCCGGCCAGGCCCCTCCGAGCACAAGGCACAATCCAACACCCGCCATCCAAATTCGCGATTTCATATGTTCGACCCTCGCATCGACGCCTTGCGCCCCGGACCGGCAGCGCATAAGTCGCCTTAATTTGAATATAATATAAGGGGGACGATCTTGGCAAGCGTTGGCACCGCTTTTTTCAAGGGCCGGGCAAGACGGCAAAGCCAACTACGAAATGCGCGAATGGCGCGAAAAACGGCCCGTGGGAGTCACGGACCTCGGATCTCGGACCTCCGACCTCGCCCCCGCCCTGAGCCCGTCGAAGGGTCGCCGTCCTCCTGTCCCCTGTCGCCTGTCACCTGACAACTGGTTGAAGGTTTCAGGTTGCAGGTTGCAGGTTTCCGGACATCGGACCTCGGACCTCCGACCTCGGCCTGATTTCCACCCTGAGCCTGTCGAAGAGCCCCCGTCCCGCGCGGATTCTTCCAGTTGCACGCGGCAGGAGCCGCGTGCCACGCAGGCCAGCCGTTACGTCCCGATGACGCCAGAATGCACCGAATCGCCGGCGCGCCCCTACAAGTCCAGCAACTCGCGCAAGGCTTGCTTGACCGCTTCCATCTGTTCCGGCGCGCAAAGGCCCAGCCGATGGATCAGCTTGCCGGGATCGAAACTCGCCAGACCTTGGACATTGACGGCGGATGGCTTGGGCAGCCAGCGAACGGGCCCCAGCGCCACTTCCCCCGGCCGCCCTCGGATTTGGGAAGTCAACGGCGCCACGACCGCCAGATTCCGTGCGTCGTCGGTGCGGGGACAGGCCAGCACCAGCACGGGCCGGCTCTTGGCGGCCATTCCCAAATCGGCCCACCACACCTCGCCGACTTTGCACCTAATAGGCACCGAACGCCTCGGTCCACTCGGTCCCCTGCCGTTCGCCGGAGAGCAGAGGAGCATCGGCCAGAGACACGGTGAACGGCAAGCCCCGCCGCAACTCGACTTGCGCGAACAGGAGATTGACGGCATCGCCGGGTTTCATCCCCAAGCGGGCCAGGATTTTTTCGGCGTTGCGCAGCCGCTTGGCCGGTACGCGGGCCCGCACGAGGACGGAGGATTCCATCGTTTTACTCATAGGCACAAATATGCTCAATTATGCCTGAACGTCAATCGTTCAATTCTCAAATCCACAGAGAACACAGGCGCACAGAGAAAACAGCCAGAGAAAACGGCCGGAGGCGATTAACCACGAAACACACGAAAACCACGAAAAAGGGATTGGGAAGGGCTGGCGCACGCCCTTCCCTCCGGGCTCGAATCTGTACTCCTATCCATCAACTTCTTGTTATTCATGCACGTTTTTCGTTCCAACATATTGCCCACGTTCAAGCTGAGATGCTCATTTTCATGGGCAAGCCAAACGAAAACCCTCATGGCCACCAAAAACACCAAAAGACACAAAGACTAAATCGC
>RZYG01000027.1 GCA_009930415.1 Spartobacteria bacterium
TTCGTGGCATGCGGCTCCTGCCGCGTGCGGCTGGAAGAATCCGCGCGGGGCGGGAGCCCCACGCTACAAGGGGCCATGCGGACGGCACCCAATCGCAGATGCGTCCGCTGGGGCGGTGACCCGGCTGGCGGGCAGGCTATTTGGAGCCGGCACGACCCCCGTGCCGGAGGGGATCTCAATATCCAATTTCCAATATCCAATGTCGGCCCTGCCGATGGCGGCGCGGGATTGTGTTTGTGCGGGGCGGGCGGGGGCCCCTATAATGCCGCGCAAGATGAACGTCTTGGGTGCCATCGGTGCGGCGACGCGGGCCCGGCTGGGCCGGGCGGCGCGGACGACGGCGCTGGTCTGGGCGGCGGGGACGCAGGCGCTGCGGCCGTCGCTCTGGTCTGCGCCCATGCGCAACGTGCTGGCGCGCCAGATCCTTTTCACGGGGCTGGAAGCGACGGGCTTCGTCGCGCTCATCGCGCTGATCGTGGGGACCTTGGTCGTCGTGCAGGCGCAATACTGGCTGACGCGCCTGGGCCAGACCGCGCTGATCGGCCCCATCCTGACCGCCGTCGTGCTGCGCGAACTGGGGCCGCTGCTGACGAATTTCGTGGTGATCGCGCGCAGCGGCACGGCCATCTCGACGGAACTGGCGAACATGAAGGTCCACGGGGAAGTGCGCGCGCTGGACGCGATGGGCATCGATCCGTTCCTCTATCTGGTGGTGCCGCGCGTGGTGGGCGTGGCGGCTTCGACGTTCTGCCTGACGATCATTTTCCTGGCGACGACGTTCATCGGCGGCTTCGCGTGCCTGTGGGTGATCCGCCTGGGCGACCTCGACATGGGCCTGTTTTTCGGGAACATCATCGGCGCGGTGACGGTGGCGGACGTGTTCAGCCTGCTGGCGAAGTCGATCCTGCCCGGCATGCTGACGGGCGCGATCTGCTGCGACGAGGCGTTCGCCGTGGGCGCGGCGGTCACGGAAGTGCCCATCGCGGCGACCCGCGGCGTGATGCGGTCGGTGGCGGCGCTGTTCGCGACGTCGTTGCTGATCTCCCTGATGGCGTATCTATAGGGAACGGAAATGGACGGCGAAAAATCCAGCGAGTTGATCCGGGCGGAGGCGGTGCGAGGCGCGGCGCCGGGACCGGCGTGGAGCTTCGCGCTGGCGCCGGGCGCGGCGACGTGGATCCCCGCCGGGGAGGATTCCGGTTTGGCCTGGCTGGATTGGCTGACCGGCATCGAGCCGCCGCCGCACGGGCAGACGTTCTGGAAGGGCGTCGAATGGCGGGACCGCGATCCCGCGGCGGCCGCCGCGGAACGGGGGCGCATGGGCTGCGTCTTCGCGGCGGGCGGCCTGCTGGCGAACCTGGACATGGATGAAAACGTCTGGCTGCCGGCGCGCATCCACCGCCGGGCGGACGCGGCGGCGGCGATCGAGGAATGGGCGCGGTTTTTCGGCGTCTGGCCGTTGCCGGCGGAACGCGCGCCGGCGGTGCGCGAGCTCGACCGGCGCAAGCTCGCCTGGACGCGCGCCTTCGCGGGCCGGCCCGAAGCGCTGGTGCTGGAACGGCCGCTGCGCGGCGCGCCGGCGGAAGCCGCGGCGCTCCTGCGCGCCGCGGTCGCCCGGGTCCGGGCGGCCGGATGCGCCGTCGTTTGGCTGGAAGAGGATCTGGACGCGGAAACGCGCGCGGCGCTGGCGCCGCTGGCGGTCGCCGCGCCCGCGCGGAATTGAGGAGCGAACCATGGCGAAGAAATTCAAGTTCCGGTACGTGAACGAAATCGTGGGCGGTTTCGTGCTGCTGGTGGTCCTGCTGCTGCTGGCGGGCGTCCTGGTGGCGGGCCGCGCGCAGCATTGGTTCGAGGGGACGAGCGTGATCAACCTGAAGCTGCCGCAGGCGGAAGGCTACGGCGAGGGGTTCATGGGCCTCCAGAAAGGCGCCGAGGTCATCCTGCTGGGCACGCCGGTCGGCAGCGTGCAGGATCTGCTCGTCGACGACGAAACGGGCGCCATCTCCGGCACCATCCGGGTCCGCGGCGCGTTCATGCGGCACGTGAAGACGGACATGGTCGCCTGGGTGAAGAAGAAAATGGTCGTGACGGGCGACGCCTTCATCGAACTGGGTCCCGACAAGGACGAGACCGGCGCGGATCTGCCCGTGCGGGGTGGCCCCGTTGCGCCCGGCGGCGAAATCGCCATCAAGAAGGACGTCGAAATCGTCCAGATGCTCGAAGAAGCGCTGGAAGCGATCCGCAAGGAGGCCATCAACACCCTGGCGCTGGTGAACGGCGCCATCGCCGAATACATGGCGCTGGGCGGCTCGCTGAACGATCCCGACGGCAGCCTGCAACTGCTGCTGGCGAACGTGAACGGCCTGCTGGAAGACGTCCGCAAGGGCCCCGGCCTGCCCGCGCAGATCCTCAACGATCCGGCCATGGCCCGACAGGTGCAGGCGATCGTCGCCGAAGTGCGGCAACTGGTCGAGAAAGCGAACGCCGCGGCAACGGAATTGCAGGCGACCGTCGCCAAGCTGCCGCCCATGGCCGACACCGTCGGCGGCGAGGTGGACAACTTGCCCGTCGTGATCGGCGATGCGCAGGCGCTGATGCGCGAAACCACCGCTTTGATGGACGGCCTGCAAAAGCATTGGCTGCTGAAGAAGTACATGGGCTCGGACGACGCCGTCCGCGCCGAGGAGGTCTTGGTGCCATGAGGACAGGAAACAGGAGACAGGGGACAGGGGGCAGGGGGCAGAAGTCAGAGGTCCGAGGTCCGGGGGCGGAGGACGGAGGACCGCGGGCAGAGGACCGCGGGCAGATGGAGAACCGCAAGATGGGGCGTTGGGCAGGGCTGTTTGCGGTGCTGCTGGCGGCGGGGTGCGCGGCGCCGTCGGCGCCGCGGTTCACGGACGCGGATTGGGTGTCGCACGTCACGACGGGGCGGGGCGCCTACGAGCGCGGGGATTACCGGCGCGCGGCGGACGCCTACGGCCGCGCCCAGCAGCGCGCCCGCGCGCTGGACGACGCGGACGCTTTGGCGATCTCCGCCGTGAACCGCGCGACGGCCCTGGTGGCCGCCGGTCAGGCCGCGGAAGCTCTGGCGGGGCTCGACGAAGCGCTGGCGGATGCGCGGATCGAACCCGCGCGCCGCGCGGAGCTGCTCGTGGCGGCCGCGCGCGCGGAACAGGCGCGCGGCCAACCCGCCGCGGCGCTGGAGCGCGTCGCCGCCGCGCTGGAACTGGAACCCGCGCCCGCGCTGCGGGCGCAGGCCTTGCTCGCGAAAAGCGGCGCGGAACTGGCGCAGGAAAATCCCGCGGCGGCCACGCGGGCGTTGGCGGACATGTCCGCGAAGGAATGGGTCGCCTTGCCGGCATCGCTCCAGGCGGAACAGGCCGAAATGCGCGCCGCGATCGCCGCGGCGGAGAAGAAACCCAAGGATGCCTCGGCGCGACAGGACGAAGCCGCCGTGCTTTGGAAAGAGGCGGGCCGCCTGCCGGACATGGCCCGCGCCTTGGCCGCCGCCGGCCGCCAGGCGCTGGCGGCGGACGATCCCGCCGGGGCCGCCGACCGGTTCTACCGGTCCGCGCGCAGTCTCTGGGCGCAAGGCCTCCGGCCGGATGCGCTGCGCGTGCTGGAAGAGGGCGTGGCCGTTGCGGAACGGCTTGACGACGAATCGGTTGCGAAGAAAATGGGCGAACTGTTTGTAACTTTCCAGTCCGCCCAACGACTGGATAACAAGTAACGACGGAGAAGAAGCATGAAAACGTGGATTCTGGCAGGTTGCTTGGCGCTGGCGGCGACCGCCGCGTGGGCGGCGAAAGAGATGAGCGTGCAGGTGCGCGACGGGCAGTTGCGCAACCGCGCATCGTTCTTGGGCGCGGTGGTCGGCACGGTGGCCTACGGCGACCGCGTGACCGTCAACCAGACCCAGGCAGGCTGGTGCGAGGTGTCCAGCGCCGGGAAAACCGGCTGGATCCACGAGTCGGCGCTGACGCCGAAGAAAGTCGTGCTGGCGTCGGGCGGGGCGGACGCGCGCGTCCAGTCCGTCGGCAGCGAGGAAGTCGCGCTGGCCGGCAAGGGTTTCAGCAAGGAAGTCGAATCCGAATACAAGAAGCAGAATCCCCGGTTGGATTTCACCTGGGTGGACTGGATGGGCCGGCAGACGGTGTCGAGCGCGCAATTGGTCGAATTCCTGAAACAGGGCGAACTGGTTCGCTGAGGAGCGCGACATGAACAAAATTTCGATTTTGACGACGGGATTCGCGGCGCTGGCATTGGCATGGGCGACGACGGGCTGCGAAATGGTCAACCAGGCGACGGCGCTCGCCGCCGACGTGGCGGCCGCCGGCGGCGTCATCACGCCGGACCAGGCCGAAAGCACCAAACGCGTGGGCACGGCCGTGACGAAGACCTTCCAGGACATCACGCCCGAACAGGAATACTACGTCGGCCGCACGGTGGCGGCGACGGTGCTGGGGCAGTACAAGGCGTATCCGGCGGACGACCTCAACGGCTATCTCAACCGGCTGGGCCAGGCGCTGGCGCAGTTCTCGACCAAGCCGGAAACCTTCGGCGGCTATCATTTCCTGGCGCTCGATTCCGACGACATCAACGCCTTCGCGGCGCCGGGCGGGCTGATCCTGGTGACGCGCGGCCTGTTGAAGTGCTGCGAGAACGAGGACGAACTGGCCGCCGTGCTCGCGCACGAGATCGGCCACGTCGAGAAGGTCCACGGCCTGCGGGCCATCAAGACGGGCCGGCTCGGTTCCGCCTTGACGATCCTGGCGGTCGAGGCCGGCAAGAACCTCGCCGGCGAGCAGCTCGCCGAAGTGACCAAGGCCTTCGACGAATCCATCAACGACATCTCCGGGACGCTGATGAACAGCGGCTATTCGCGGAAACTGGAATACGAGGCGGACGCCGCGGCGGTCGCGATCCTCAAGCAGGCCGGCTACAATTCCGGCGCGCTGGTCGCGATGCTGGAGAACATGGCCAAGAACTGGGATGCGTCGCGCAAGGATTTCGCGGCGACGCATCCGGCGCCGGCGGACCGCATCAGGGAACTTCAGAAAGCCGGCGTGACCTCGTCGAAGGCTTCGGCCAACGCCCGCCAGCGGCGTTTCCTCGCGGCCACCCAAGCGCTGTGATGGCTGTCCTCCGGGAAGGTAGGGACGGCACGCCGTGCCGTCCGGATGGGTGGATGCGAAGAAAGACGGACGCCGGCGGCGCGGCGTCCCTACCTTTCGATCCGCGACCAGCAGGCAAAATCAATGAATAAGAAAATCGCTTATGGCCTGCTGGTCGGCGCGTTGGCCGCGGTCGGCGTCGCCGGACTTTCGCGCACGGGCTGGGTGGAGCGCTGGGACAATCCCTTGGCCGATTGGCGCGCGCGCGCGCTGGCCCGGCCGTCCGCCGCGACGGAGCAGGTCAAGCTGGTCCTGCTGGATCAGGAAAGCCTGGATTGGGGCAGCCAGGCGCAGGGGCTTTCCTGGCCGTGGCCGCGGGAAGTCTACGGCCCGCTGCTGGATTACCTGAAACGCAACGACGCTCGGACGGCGGCGTTCGACGTGCTTTTCACCGAGCCGTCGGCCTACGGCGTGCCCGACGACGAGGCGCTCGGCGCCGCCATCGCGCGCTTCGGCCATTTCGTCGGCGCCGTTTTCCTCGGCCGGCAAACGGAGCAAACCGCGACGTGGCCGGAGCATGCCAAGCCCAGCCCCATCGAAATCCAAGGGCTGGAAGCGTGGCTGGCGGCGTATCCGGAAGCGGCGGCGGACCTCGTCGCGCCGCGGGCGGCGTTCCCCGTGCCGGAGGTGGCGGGTGCCGCGGCCGCGCTCGGCAACGTGAGCGCCGCGGCCGATGCCGACGGCATTTACCGCCGCGCCGCGCCGTTCCGCATCTTCGACGGCCAGGTCCTGCCCACGCTGGGCTTCGCGACCTGGCTCGCGGGCCTCGGCGCGGACCGCGGCGAAATCTCGATCCGGCCCGGCGAACTGGCCGTGGGCGGCCGCCGGATTCCGCTGGACGCCCGCGGCCGCATGATCCTGAAATTCCGCGGTCCGACGCGGACGCACCAGGCGTTCGGCGCGGCCGCCGTCGTCCAGTCGGAAGTGCATTTGCTGGAAGGCGCCGAGCCGCCGATCAAGGACGGCGGCGTTTTCAAGGACGCCCACGTGCTCTTCGGCTTCAGCGCGCCGGGCCTGAAAGACACGATCAATTCGCCGATGGGCGCGGGCTATCCCGGCGTGGAAATCCACGCGACGATGCTCGACGACCTGCTCGCCGGCGATTTCCTGCGCGACGTGCCGGCGGCGGCGAACTGGGCGTGGATCCTGGTTTTGGCGTTGGCGGCGGGCGTGGTCGCCGCTTCCGCGCGCAACGGGTGGCACAGCGCCGCGGCGGCCTTCGTGCTGATTCCGTTGCCGGTGCTGGCCGGGCTGGCGGCGTGGCCGGCCGGCTACGTCCTGCCGGCGGCCGGCGCCATGGTCGGCGTCCTGCTTGCGCTGCTGGGCGGGGCCGTCGCGAATTTCGTGCTGGAAGGCCGCCAGAAACTGTTCCTCAAGGGCGCGTTCAAGCATTACCTCAGCCCCGACGTGATCGAGCAGATCCTGCGCGACCCCGGCAGCCTCAAGCTCGGCGGCGAAAAACGGGAACTGACGATCTTCTTTTCCGATTTGCAGGGCTTTTCGACCATCTCGGAAAAGCTGGGGCCGGAAGACCTGACCAAGCTGCTGAACGACTACCTGACGGACATGACGGACATCATCCTCGCGGAAGGCGGCACGCTGGACAAGTACGAGGGCGACGCGATCATCGCGTTCTGGAACGCGCCGCTGCATCAGCCCGACCACGCGGTGCGCGCGGTGCGGGCGTCGGTGCGCTGCCAGCGCAAATTGGCGGAGCGCCGCGCGGAGTTCGAGCAGCGCACGGGCGCGGTCCTGAAGATGCGCATCGGCCTGAACACCGGCGCGGTCGTCGTCGGCAACATGGGCTCGAGCAACCGCTTCGACTACACGGTGCTGGGCGACGCGGCGAATCTGGCCTCGCGCCTCGAGGGCGCCAACAAGGCGCTGGGCACCTATCTGATGATCGCCGAATCCACGTGGGCGCTGACGAACGGCGCGTTCCCGGGCCGCGAACTCGGGCAATTGACGGTGGTGGGGCGCAAGACGCCCGTCCGCGTGTTCGAGGCGACGGGGCTGGAAGGCGATCCGAAGAGCGAAGCGGAAAAGGCGTTCGAGACGGCGCTGGCGCTGGCGCGCGCCGGCCGCTGGAGCGACGCGGCGGCGGCGTTCGACCCGCTGGGCGACGACGCGGCGGCGCGGACCTACGCGGCGAAATGCCGCGCGCTGGCCGCCGCCGGGCCGGGCGCGGCCTGGGACGGCGTCTGGAACCTGACGGAAAAGTGAGGGCGGCGGCATGAAGGTTTTTCTCGGCGGCGCGCGCGGCAGCTTCCCCGTAACGGGCGCAGACAAACTACGCTACGGCGGCGACACGTTCGCGCTGCTGGCGGAGAGCCGGGACGGCGCGCAGGCGCTGATCGACGCCGGCAGCGGCGTCCGCAACCTGAAAGACCGCCTGCGGCCCGGCGGCACCCTGTTTTTCACCCACGTCCATCTGGATCACCTGATCGGGTTGCCGGCGCTGGTGGACGTTTGGCCGAAGCAACTGGTGTTTCCGTCCGGCGATTTGCGCCCGGCGCTGGAGCGGGTGTTTTCCCCGCCGGTCTGGCCGGTCAAGCTGCCGGCCGCGGAGTATCCCGTGCCGCCGGGACCGCTGGACGTCGGCGGGTTGCGGATCGGCTGGCATGCGCTGGCGCATCCCGACGGCTGCCTGGCCTACCGCCTCGACGAGCCGGCGACCGGCGCGTGCGCGGTGGTGGCCACGGACGTCGAATGGGCGGCGATGACCCCGCGCGCGCAGGATGCGTTCGCCGCGTTCGCGCGCGGCGCGGACCTGCTGGCGTTCGATGCGCAGTACCGGCCCGACGAATACGCGGCGCACCGCGGCTGGGGCCACAGCACCTGGGCCGATGCCGCCGAGGCCGCGCGCCGCTGCGGCGCGGCGAAACTTTGGTTGATCCACCACGCCCCCGGCCGGACCGATGCCGAGATCGATGCGCTGGCCGCCGAAGCGGCCGTGGCGTGCAAAGGGGCCGTGGTGCCGGCGGGCGAACGCATGACGGAGACGTTGCATGAATAGCGCGATTTGGTTCCGGTTCGCGGAAGCGGCGGCGTTGATTTTGGCGACGCTGGCGGCGCTGGGGTTGACCGGCGGACCGCGCCGGGCGCTGGCGCGCCGCGCTCCGGTCGCGCGCGGGCGGGCAGCGAAATGGTTGTGGGCGGCGCTGGAAAGCCTGCCGTTCCCGCTGCTGGCACTCGGATTGGGTGCGCTGGCGTTGCGCTTGCCGGCGTGGACCGGCGCGGCTTGGGCGGAGCGGTTCCCGCCCGCCCATGCCGGGGCTTGGATCCTGTTCTGGCTGATGCTGCTGGCCTATGGCCTCGGCGAGGCGACGTTCCGGCAGATCCTCGCGTGGAAAGGCCAGGCGCTGCCGGCGCTGCTGCGCGGCGTGCTGCGGCTGGGGATGACGGCGCTGGCCGCGTTCTGCGCGCTGCGCTTCGAATTGGGCTGGAACGTCGCGCCGCTGCTGGCGTCCACCGCGCTGGTCACCGCCGTGGTCGGTTTCGCGCTGCAAGGCGTGCTGGGCAACCTGCTGGCCGGCATGTCGCTGAACCTGACCGGTTCGCTGGCGCCCGGCGATTGGGTGGCCATCGACGATCTCGAAGGCCGCGTCGCCGAAATGAACTGGCGCGAAACCTGGCTGACCACGCGCGACCAGATTCCCGTGCGCATTCCCAATGCCAAGGTCGCGGATGCCCGCATCCGGCACCTGAGCCGCCCGGCCGCGCCGCGCCGCTGCAAGCTGCCGGTGGATGCCGGCTACGACGCGCCGCCCGACCGCGTCCTGGCCGCGCTGCACGCCGCCGCGGCCGCCGTGCCGGCCGTGCGCCGGACGCCCGAACCGCAGGCCTTGCTCATGGAGTTCAAGAGCTACGGCATCGGCTACGAACTGCGCGTTTGGCTGGACGACTATCCGTTCCGCGAGCCGGTGCTGGCCGATGTGCGGCGGCACGTCTGGTACCAGTTCCGGCGCGCCGGCATCGACATCCCGTATCCGGTGACGGACCAGGTGCTCAACGACTTCCTGTCGCGCGCCGGGCCGCCGGCGGCCGCCGCGGACGATCCCGAGGCCGGACGGCGCGCGGCCGGCCTGCTCCAGAGCGATTTCGCCAAGAAAGTGTTGGCCGGCGCGGACGGCCAGCCGCTGGTTCCCGCCGCGGATCTGGCGGCCTGGGCGGGCCGGCTCCCGAGCCAGCTCTACGGCCAAGGCGAAACGGTGTTCCGGCAAGGCGAGGCGGGCGACTGTTGCTACGTGGTCCTGGCGGGCCAACTGGAAGGGCGCATCGCTCATCGGGAAACGGGCGCGACGACGACGTTCGCCGTCGGCCCCGGCGCCGTGGTCGGCGAAATGAGCCTGATGACGGGCCTGCCGCGCATGGCCGACGTGGCGGTGAAGGAATCCGCGGACCTGCTGCGGATTCCCGCGCCGGAATTCGCGGAATTGCTGGGCAAGCACGCGGGGCTGGTCGAGCAGGTGAGCCAGCTCGTGGCGGAGCGCGTGCAGCAGAACCGGCGGCAGCTCGAAGACGCCTTGGCGGCCGGCGCGGCGCCGGCGGAACAGGTGCTGTCGCGCGACGGCATCCTGCGGCGCTTCTGGCGGCTGCTGGGCGGCGGCGGCCGGTAAAACGAGGTAAAATCGCCGCCGTTTTACGGTTGATTTGACCGGCATCGAAACCGATACTGTGGGCGATGGCTGGCGGGAACGCATCCCGCCGGTCCGCAAGAGGTGGACGATGAACGTGGTCGGCGTGGTGTTGGGCGGAGGCGAAGGCAAGCGGCTGCAGCCGTTGACGCGCGACCGGTGCAAACCGGCGGTGCCGCTGGCGGGCAAGTACCGCCTGGTGGACATTCCCGTCAGCAACTGCATCAACAGCGGCATCCGGCGCATCTACGTGCTGACGCAGTTCAACAGCGTGTCGCTGCACCAGCACGTGCAGGGCACCTACGTGTTCGACCAGTTCCACAGCGGATACGTGCGGATCCTCGCGGCGCAGCAGACGCCGGGCAGCGAAACCTGGTTCCAAGGCACGGCCGACGCCGTGCGGCAAGGCCTGCGCTACATCCTCGACCGCCAGCCCGACCACGTCGTCATCCTTTCCGGCGACCAGCTCTACCAGATGGATTTCCGCCCGGTGCTGGAGGAACACGTCCGCAACCAGGCCGAAGTGACGATCTGCACCAAGCCGGTGTCGCGCGCCGAAGCCGGCGCGCTGGGCATCATGCAGGCCGACGCCCAGGACCGCATCGTGCGGTTCGTCGAAAAACCGGGCGACACGCCGCAGCTCGACGAGTTGCGCGAACCCGGCCCCGGCCCCGAGCGCTATCTCGCCAGCATGGGGATCTACGTCTTCAATACGAAGGTGCTGCTGGAACTGCTGGCCAACGACGCCAAGGATTTCGGCAAGAACATCATTCCCGCGGCCATCCAGAATCGCGCCGTGTACCGCTATCTGTTCGACGGCTACTGGCGCGACATCGGAACGATCCGCGCCTTCTGGGAAGCGAACATGGAGCTGGCCGAGCCGCTGCCGCAGTTCAACCTCTACGACGTCAACGCGCCGATCTACACCCACATGCGCTACCTGCCGCCGTCGAAGATCAACGGCTGCGACCTGAACCGCGCGCTCCTGAGCGAAGGCTGCATCATTTCCGGGCACCGCATCCTGCGCTCCATCATCGGCGTCCGCGCCAAGGTGGGCGAAGGCAGCGTGATCGAGCACACCGTGATGATGGGGGCGGACTACTACGACCGGAAAGAGCCCGCGCCCGGCGAAATCCCGATGGGCGTCGGCCGCGATTGCTTCATCCGCAACGCCATCCTCGATAAGAACGCGCGCATCGGCGACGGCTGCTACATCACGCCCGACGGCAAGGACGACGTCGTCACCGATCTCTATACCGTGCAGGACGGCGTGATCGTTGTCCCGAAAAACGCCGTCATTCCGCCCGGCACGCGCATTTGAGGCGTTTCCGCCTTTTCCGCCGCCGCTGAATGTGACCGGCACGTGGTCGTGCCGGATCCAAACAGGCGCATCTGCGATTCGGTGCATGCTTGGCGTCATCGGGATGGAAAGGCTGGCCTTCGTGGCATGCGGCTCCTGCCGCGTGCGATTGGAAAAATCCGCGCGGGGCGGGA
The DNA here is from genome assembly GCA_009930415.1 of Spartobacteria bacterium. Lineage (GTDB taxonomy): Bacteria > Verrucomicrobiota > Kiritimatiellia > CAIQIC01 > Lenti-01 > Lenti-01. The sequence goes on from RZYG01000027.1 coordinate 11,306, forward strand.
GCCCCACGCTCCAAGGGCCAATGCGGACGACACCCAATCGCAGATGCGCCCGATCCAAACAGCCGGCTGTTCGCGTCGTTGGAGCCCCCGACGACCCCGTCGGGGGATGGGCAATCTTGAAGCGTCCTACGGCGCCGGCGGCTGGTAGGCGGGCAGCGCCGGGCGGCGGTTGGGGCCTACGACTTTGCCGCGCGCGCCGGTTGCGTCGTCCGCTCCGCCGGCGATGGAGCCGCTTTCCAGATTCAGGCGGCGGCAATCGCTGACCAAGCGGTAGCATTGGGAAATATGGTCGCCCAGCGGCACGTTGGTGGGGGCCGCGCTTTGCAGGGACTCGAATTTCTTCGCGGCCTGGAATGCGGTTTCTTCGATGGTTTTCAAGAGTTCTTGGCGCGACTTGTCGGCCAGAAACAGCCGATATTGTTCCAGCGCCCGATTGAACAGGCGGGCGCCTTCCAGATAGTCGGGATCCTGCCAGGTTTCGCCCGGTTTCGGCGGCGGCGCGGTCGGCGTCGGGCGCGGCGGCGGGGCCGCGGCGGACGGAGTCGGCGCGGCAACCGCGGCGGGGCGGGCCAAGTCGCGGGCGGCCTGGGCCAGCTTGTGGCTGCGGAGGACGTACTCGGCCAGCGGCACGTCCGCGGGCGCCTGCGCGCGGAGTTGGTCGAAGGTTGCGGCGGCCTGCCGCGCGCCGTCTTCGATCTGCTGCAACAAGTCGCGCGGGCGGCCATCGCGCCGGAACGTGCGGAGGCGGTCGAGCGCTTGGTTGAACAGGCGCACGCCGCGCAGGAATTCCGGATGGTCCCACGCGGTGGCCGTCAGGAATTCCAGCGTGGCCGGGGCTTCGGCCGGCGCGACCGGAGCCGTTGCGGCCGGCACGACCGGAACAGTCGGCACGGCCTCTGCAGCCGGCGCGGGTTCCGGCGCGGCCGCGGAAACGGCGGGGGCCTGGTCCGGCAGCCAGTAGGGCAGCCAAAGATCCTGGAAATGCCACAGGGCGGCGCCAAGGACGGCGGCGACCAGCAGGCCGACCGCGCCGAACGCGAGGCGCGTCTTCCGAGGCGACGCAAGCTGCATGGCGTAGGCTTCGGATTTCGTCAGGCGGATCTTTTTGCGTCCGGTCGGCGGCGGTTGCTGCGGGGCTTCGTCCATGGAGGCAGGATGCAAAATCAGCCGGAAAAACTCAATCGCGGAAAGCGGGGGGCGGCGCGCTGGGGCGCATCTGCGATTCGGTGCATTCTTGGCGTCATCGGGAACTAAATGCTTGCCTTCGTGGCACGCGGCTCCTGCCGCGTGCGTCTGGAAGAATCCGCGCGGGGCGGGAGCCCCACGCTACAAAAGCCAATGCGGACGACACCCCATCGCAGATGCGCTCGGCGCGCTGGGCCAGCGCGCCTTGCCTCGGGGGATCGTGGGCAGGGCGGGTTCGCCGAACCCGCCGCGTTCTTGGCCGCGTTCTTGGCAGCCAAAGCTTCATTTTTCGGGAACGGCAGGGTATAAGGGAAAACGATGAAGGTCTGCATGGACATCCAGGCGGCGCTGGGCCAGCGCGCGGGCGTAGGGCGCTACGTGCGCGAATTGCTCTTTCATTTGGGGGCCGAGAAGGGCGCGGACGAGCTGGCCGCGTTCTATTTCGACTTCAAGCGCACCGGGCTCGACGCCGTTCCGCCGGGCGTGGAGATGCGCTCGTGCCGGTGGATGCCGGGGCGCGTCGCGCAGGCCGCGTGGAAGCGCCTCGGCTTTCCGCCCTACGAGTGGTTCGCGGGCGGGGCCGACCTCTACCACTTCCCCAACTTCATCCGCCCGCCGCTCGGCCGCGGCCGGAAATCCGTCGTCACGATCCACGACGTCTCCTTCCTGCGCATGCCCGAGACGACGGAAGCCAAGAACCTCGCCTGGCTCTCCGCCGAGATCCACGCCACCGCCGAACGCGCCGACGCGATCCTGACGGACAGCCGTTTTTCCGCGCGCGAAATCGTCGAACTGCTGCGCGTGCCGGAAGACAAGGTGTTTCCCGTATGGCTGGGCCTGCCGCGATTCGGTCCGCCGCCCGCGCCGGATGCCGTCGCGGCCGCGCGCCGGGCGCTCGGGCTGGAAAAACCGTACCTGCTGATGGTCGGCACGATCGAACCGCGCAAGAACATCCCGTTCTTGGTGGAGATCTACGAAGCGCTGCGGGATTTCGACGGCGACCTGGTGCTGGCGGGCGGGCTCGGCTGGAAGACCGGGCCGACGCTGCGGGCGATCGCCGATTCGCCGCGCCAGGCCGGCATCAAGCTGTTGAAGCATCTGGACGATGCGCGGCTCTCGGCGCTCTACGCCGGGGCCGCGGCGTTCGTGTTTCCCACGCGCTACGAAGGCTTCGGTTTTCCCCCGCTCGAGGCGATGGGCCGGGGCGCGCCGGTGGTCTCCGCGCGCAACAGCTCGCTCCCCGAAGTGCTCGGCGATGCCGCCGAATGGGTGGACGGCTACGACGCCGAAGCCTGGGCCGCGGCCGTCCGCGGCGTGCTGAACGACACCGCCCGCGCCGCACGCTTGCGCGCCGCCGGCTTCGCCCAGGCCAAGAAATTCACCTGGGAAGAAACCGCCCGCCGTACTTGGGACGTCTATCGCCGGGTGGTCTGAGGCGCCCTGCGGCAAAACGGCCGCCGCGCAAAGTTTTTACGTTCCACGTAAAACTGGCGCAAAGTTTTTACGTTCTACGTAAAAATCCGGGGTTCGTTTTACGTCGTACGTAAAATATCGCGCGCAAGCTCACGCCTGCCGGCGCAGGAGGACCACTCAGGGCGACGGATCGCCGGCATATTCGGCGAGCCGCCGGCCTTTGGAATCCGTCAGCATGGCCGTCAGGAACAGATAGGTGACGACGTCGCCTTGCGGGCCGTTCAGGCCGCCGAGAACCGCGGTTTCGCCATCCTGGAGCACGATGCTGGTGGTGATGTTGCGGGAGTGGAAGACGGGCTGCGGCACTTCAAGCCGGAGCTTGCGGCCATCCGCGTCGGTGCCGGCGACGGCGAGCGTCTGCCATTCGGGCGGCGCGGTGATTTCCGGCGCCATCACGACGTCGATGGTCCGGTTGTCGGGGCCGACGGTGGGGGTGACGTTCAGGATGGCGCCGACTTCGCGAGTATCGAAGACGTCGGGCACCGGCAGCCGGGAGACCGCGGAATCCGTAGCGTTGGTGGCGTCGGGCGTCCGGAATTCGGTGGGATAGATGACTTCGGAGACGGATTGCACCTGGGCATTCACGCCCGACCGGGTGGTGAGCTTGAGGGCGTGGAGAAGCGTGCCCTGGCCGGATTTCCACAGTTCGAGGAGCGCGGCCGTGTCCGGAGCCGCACGATCATTGGAGCGGGCGAGCGCTTCGACCTGCTTGCGCGGAAAATCCACGAAGGTGGCGTCGAACTGGACTTGGCAGACGATGGGTTCGATCTGGCGGACGATTTGGCCGAACCGTTTTTGGTTTTCCTCCGTGTTGTAGTGGTGCAACAGGCTTGCGCGGGGGTCGTAGGCGATATAAGCCCCCGACGGGAAGCCGACGCCACATTTCCGATAGAATTCCTGCATGCCTTGGGAGACTTCTTTTGACGCACCGGTCAGATAGGGCTCGGTGAAAAAATTCGTGGGCGGTCGATCGCCGTGAATATGTCCGATGGAAACCGGAAACAGGCGCAGGACGAGGTTGGTGTCCTCGGCATGGAGGGGGCGGGCGGCAAGAGCGAAGACGCAGGCGAACAGGATCAGCAGGCGGGGCGGCATGGGGCAACCTCCGATGGTTGGAGGAAGTGTAGCGGACGCCGGAGGGAATGTCGAGGCGGGGCCGCTCAGGCGATGCGGCGGAGGAGGGCGAGGGTTTCGAGGTGGAAGGTGTGGGGGAAGAGGTCGAAGGGCTCGACGGCTTCGATCCGATAGGGGGCTTGCAGGAACAGCTTGAGATCGCGCGCGAGGGTGGAGGGGTTGCAGGACACGTAGAGGATCGCGCCGGGTTCGCGCGCGGCGATCCACGCGATGGCTTCGGGCGAAAGGCCCGGGCGCGGCGGATCGACGACGACCAGATCGATCTTGTCCGGCAGCCCCTCCGGCAGGGCGGCGTTGACGTCGGCGGCCAGGACGTCGACGTTCTGGACGTCGTTGAGGGCGAGGTTTTCGCGCGCGGCCAGGACGGAGGGTTCCCAGCTTTCGACGGCGACGACGCGGTCGGCGATGGAAGCCAGATGCAAAGCGATGGGCCCGGTGCCGGCGAACAGATCGAGGGCGACGCCGGGCCGGCCATGCAGCGTGGCGAGTTCGCGCAGGCGCGCGAACAGTTTCTCGGCCTGGGCGGTGTTGCTCTGGAAGAAGGTGTCGGGGCCGATGCGGAACCGCAGGCCGTTGAGGAGTTCCTCGAGGTGGCCGCTGCCCTTCAATACGGTGCGCTGCTCGGGGCGGGCGGAGCCGTAGACGTTCGCGTCGATCGAGAAATAAACGACGTCGGCGAGGTCTTCGAGGATGGCGAGGAGATGCTCGGCGAGGCCGGGATAGGCGGTGGTGGCGACGAGTTCGACCATGCGCTGGTTGGTGCCGCGGGCTTCGCGGATGGTCAGCGTGCGCAGGCCGGGGGTTTTCTTGATTTCGTGGAACGCGGGGACGTTCAGCTGCTTGGCGAGCGCGAGGACGCGGCGGACGATTTCGCGCGAGCCGGCGGACTGCAGCCAGCAGCCGTCGGCCGGCAGGATGTGCATGAAGCTGCCGCGGCGGTGCAGGCCGAGGCGCAGCTCCCCTTCCATCGTGGCGCCGAAGCTGAAGACCATCTTGTTGCGGTAGTCCTGGGTCTGCTCGGCGGGGACGACGTCGCGGACGAGTTCCTGGGCGCCGGGCACGCCGTGGAGGGATTCGACGAGGACTTCTTTCTTGAAGCGGAGCTGGGCGGGATAGGCGCAGTGGCGGAACGTGCAGCCGCCGCAGTCGCCGGTCCAGGGGCAGTCGGACGGGATGCGCTCGGACGCGGGCTCGAGGATCTCGACCGCGCGGCCGAAGGCGAACTGCTTTTTCTTTTTGTAGAGCCGGGCGCGGACGGTTTCGTTGGGCAGCGCGTCGTCCACGAACACGACGAAGCGGTCGGCGCGGGCGAGGGCCTGGCCGCCGTAGACCATTTTTTCGGTGCGGACGACGATTTCCTGGGGAGATTTTTTCATGATAAATTCAATATTCAATATCCAATGATCAATATCCAATGTTCAAGTGAACAGCCTGGATGGGGGACCTCGGGCCTCGGGCTTCGGACCTCGGGTTCCTACCGCCTCATCTCGCGCGCGGCTTCGCGCTCGTCGGTCTTGCGGCGGAGGGTTTCGCGCTTGTCGAAGAGGAGCTTGCCCTTGCCGAGGCCGAGCTCGAGCTTGATCTTGCCGCGGGCGAGGTAGAGCTTGAGGGGGACGAGGGTGTGGCCCTTGAGCTGGAGGAGGCCGGAGAGGCGGTCGAGCTCGCGCCGGTGCATGAGGACTTTCTTGGGGCGGTCGGGCTCGTGGGTGTTGAAGCCGGACTTGGCGGCGAGATAGGGCTGGATGCGCAGGCCGTAGACGAAGAGCTCGCCCCGGTCGAACGCGGCGTAGGCTTCGGCGAGGCTGGCTTGGCCGGCGCGGCAGCTTTTGACTTCGCCGCCGGTCAGGGACAGGCCCGCTTCCCAGGAGTCCAGGACGTGGAACTCGTGGCGGGCCTTGCGGTTGGTGGCCAGCGCGCCGGAGCCGGCCTCGTGCCGAGCGGTCATGGCGCGGAGCGCGCCTTACAAGGCGAGCAGGGAACTGCCGCCGCGGTCGCTGCGCGGGGCCGTGAAGGCGCCGAGTTCGGCGGAGAGCTTGCCCTCGGCGATTTCCTTGAGGGCCAGATCGAGGTGGTCCATGTCCAGCGTGTCGGGCTTGATGAGCGGCCGCTGGCCGGCGTTGAGCTGGCGGACGCGCTTCGAGACGACGTTGACCAGCAACGGGATGTTGGGCATCCGTTCTTTCGCCTTTTCGAGATACGTCGCGTTCATGGGGAACCTCCAAAAAACCATCGGGAACCAATCAAAGCGGCGCATGATAGGGGCCGGCGGCGGGGGAGTCAATGGCGAAAATGGGCCGGAACGGCTTGCCACCGGCGCGCGTCGGGGTGTATAAAGCCGCGATAGTTCTTTTTCGGCAGGAAGAAAGGCGAGGGATACGAGTGGCGAAAGCGATCGAGCAATTGTTGGTGTTGCAGGCCTGCGACCAGGAAATCCGGCGTTTGCGCAAGGAAACGGACGATATTCCGCTGCGCAAGCAGCAGATCGAGTCGCGCTTGGCCGCCCACAAGGACGGCCAGGCCCAGGCGGAACACGCGCTGCTGGAGGCGAAAGCCCAGATCAAGCGCTTGGAGGGGGAAATCGACGCGGCGCGGCAGCAGATCCAGAAGTTCCGCGATCAGCAGCTCCAGATCAAGAGCAACGACGGCTACAAGGCGCTGGAGAAGGAAATCGCGACGGCGCAGGGGGCCATCCGCGGCCTGGAGGATCAGGAACTGGCCGCGATGGAAACCGTCGAAACCGCCAAGGAGGCGGTGGCGGGCCGGCAGTCGTCGCTGGCGAGCGAACAGGTGCGCGTGGACGAGGAACTCAAGACGTTCGCGGAACGCAACGCCGGTCTCGGCGAGGAATTGAAGCGCAAGGAAGACGAGCGGCGCCAACTGGCGGCGGAAATCGATCCGACCTGGCTGGCCCGCTACGAGCGGCTCTTCGCCAAGCAGCGCGACGCGGCGATCGCTCTCGTGGAACACGGCACCTGCGGCAGCTGCCACATGAAGCTCTCGCCGTCGCAGGTGGTCGAGGCGCGCAAGCCGGATACGCTGACGCTGTGCGACTTCTGCGGCCGGATGCTGTATTTTGCTCCGTAGGCGGGCGACCGCCCGAATTTCAAGTTCTTTGACAGTCGGGGCTCCGGGCGCCGGTCGCCGGCGGGGCGCGCAAGCGCGTCCGCCGGAGGAAAGTCCGGACTCCGCAGGGCAGGGCGTCCGCGCCGGGAGGTGCGGAATCCCTCTGGCAAACGGAGGGAAAGGAAAGTGCCACAGAAACCAAACCGCCCGGACGGCTTCGGCTCGTCCGGGTAAGGGTGAAACGGCGGTGTAAGAGACCACCGTGCGGAGGCCGAGAGGCGCCGCGCAAGGCAAACCCCGCCCGGAGCAAGATCAAATAGGGAATCGCAGGGGCGGCCCGTCCCGATGCGCGGCGACGCGCGGCGATTCCGGGTTGATCGCTCAGACAAATGACCGGGCCCGCGCAAGCGGGCGACAGAATCCGGCTTATTCGCCCGGGGTCCCGACTGTCAATCCCATGGACGGAACGCGAATGGAAACGACGTGGAAAGGTTGGAAATGGACGGCGCTGGCGTTGCTGGCGCTGGCCGCCTTGCTGGCGTTGCGCCTGGCCCTGGCCTGGCGCGGCGCGTCGGCCGCGGGAACCCCGTTTTCGGCGCGCGCCGTCGTCGCGGAACCGTTCCGCTGGCCCGACTTGGCGGCCGGCGCCTGGAACGTGTTTCGTTCGGGCGCGGCCCCCGCGCCGGCGGCGCCGGCCGGCCAACTGGCCGCGCGCTACCGCCTCGCGGGCGTCTTTTTGATCCTCGGCGATCCGGACGCGGCCGCCGCGGAAAACCGCTGCGCCATCCTCGACGACGTGCAGGACCAGCGGCAGATCCTCGCGGGCGAGGGCGAAGACGTCGGCCCGGCCCGCGTCGTGCGCGTGGCCGCCGACCACGTGGTGTTGTCCGCCGACGGCCGCGAAGAAACGCTCGTGCTGGCGGCGGGCACGCTGCCGGGCCGCGGCGGTTCCGCCCCGGGCGCCCCTGCCGCGGAGGCACCCAAGATCCTCGAAACCACCCGCTTCGGCAACCGCGTGGGCGAAACCCGCTGGGAGATCAACAAGGCGGCGGTCCTGGAGTACTACCGGGAGATGATGGACAATCCCGAACGCTTGGCGGGGCTCTTCAACGCCATGGAACCCGACCGCGATACCGAAGGCAAAGTGGCCGGCTACCGCCTGAACGTCGCGCGGGGCGAAAAAGATTTCTATACCCAGGTGGGCCTGCGCGACGGCGACGTCGTTCGCAAGGTCAACTCCATGCGCATGACCAGCCAGCGTCGCGCCGAGTATTTCATCGGCGAATTCGTCCAGGACCGCCTCGGCGCGGTCGTCATCGACGTCGAGCGCGACGGCCAACCCCAGAAGCTGGTCTATCTGGTCAAATAGGGGGCGGCCGGGGGAGTTGACGTCATGACGTCATGACGTTATGGTGTCCTCAAGATGGGCAAAGCCGTGAACACCTCGCATAAACGAACGACGATCTATTTTCCTCCGGCCGTGCACCGCGTTTTGCGGCTCAAGGCGGCGGAAACCTCCCAGAGCATTTCCGCTCTCGTGAGCGAAGCCGTTTCCGGCGCGTTGGCGGAAGATCTCGCCGACCTGGAGGCATTCAAGATGCGGGAGAACGAGCCCGTGCTTTCGTATGAAGCGGCTTTGGCGGAACTGAAGCGGAATGGGAAAATATAGCATTCTGTTTCGCCGGAGCGTCCTGAAGGACTTGGCGGTTCTGCCCAAGAAGGACGTTCAGCGGATCATGGAGGCCATCCGCGCCTTGGCCGTTGATCCGCGCCCTCCGCAGTCGCAAAAACTGTCGGGGCGCGAGCAGTATCGCCTGCGGCAAGGGGCCTATCGGATTCTCTACGTCATCCAAGACGACGTGCTCATCGTCACGGTCGTCACGGTCGGCCATCGCCGGGAAGTGTACCGTTGAAATGGCTGCCGACGGGACAATCTGGCCCGTCGTTCTCTCCGCCAGCCGCGCGACGGATATTCCGGCGTTTTATGCGGACTGGTTCATGCGCCGCCTGCGCGCGGGGTTCTTCCGCTGGACGAATCCGTTCAATGCCGCGCAGGTCCAGACGGTGTCCGTCGCGAAAACGCGGGCGATCGTTTTCTGGACGAAAGACCCCGTGGGCATCGGACCGCATCTGGACGAACTGGATCGGACGGGCATCCACTATTATTTCCAGTACACGCTGAACGACTACGAAGCCGAAGGCCTCGAACCGGGCCTGCCGCCCTTGGCCGCACGCCTCGATTCGTTCCGCCGGCTGGCGGACCGGCTCGGGCCGGAGCGCGTGGTCTGGCGGCTGGACCCGTTGCTGTTGACGGACCGCCTGGGCGTGCCGGAGTTGCTGGATCGGGCGGCGCGGATCCTGGCGCACCTGGCGCGCCACACCCGCAAGGTGGTGTTCAGTTTCGCGGATCTCGCGGCCTATCCGGCGGTGCGGCGGAATCTGGAGCGCGCGGGCATCGCGGCGCGGGAATTCGCGCCGGCGGAGATGGAGGAATTCGCGCGCGGGTTGGCGGCACTCAACCGCGCGCA
>RZYG01000202.1 GCA_009930415.1 Spartobacteria bacterium
TCGTCCCGGGTTTGAAATGACTTCCGCGCCCCTGTCTCCCGTCTACGGCGTGCTCCAGAACGCCTCGATGGTGGATTTTCCCGGCAAGCTCGCCGCGGTGTTTTTCCTGACGGGTTGCAACTTCACCTGCGGCTTCTGCCACAACGCCGCGCTGATGGGCCGGACGAATGCCGCCGGCCTGCCGTGGACCGAGGTCGAGCAGATCTGCCGCAAGTTCCGCGACAACTGGGTGGACGGCGCCGTGGTCACCGGCGGCGAGCCCACGCTGAGCCCCGGCATTTTCCACGTCGTGGAAAAACTGCGCGAGTGGGGCTTCGCCATCAAGCTCGACACCAACGGCTCGCGCCCGCGGGTGCTGGAAAAACTGCTGCCGCTGGTGGACTACGTCGCCATGGACGTCAAGTTCGCCCCGGCCGACTATCCCGCGCGCGCTGGCTTCGCCGACGTCGCCGCGCTGACCGACTCCATCCGCCTGATCCGCGAACAGGCCAAGGCCTACGAATTCCGCACCACGGTGATCGCGGCCTGGCACGATGCGGACGCGATGCGCGCCATCGGCGAATGGGTGCGGGGGGCCAAGCGGCACGTCTTGCAGGCCTTCGTCCCGCGCCCCGAACTGCCCGATCCCGCTTGCCGCGCCATGCCCGAGACCCCCGCCGACCTTCTCCACGCCTACGCCGACCTCCTGGGCCCCTACGTGGACCGCGTCGAAATCCGCGGAGAGTTCTAAAGCCATTTTCACCACAGAGGGCACAGAGGTCCACGGAGAGGATTCCCTCGGTGACCCTCTGTGTCCTCTGTGGTGAAGACGGTTCTTGTTTTCCATGGTATGGCAAACCCGGCCGGAACTGGTATCTTGTCCGCATGCTCCAATTTTCCGACAAGGTGAAGGCCAAGCTGGCGGCGCTGCCGGACCAGCCCGGCGTCTACCTGATGCGGAACCGGCAGGGCAAGATCATCTACGTCGGGAAGGCCGCCAGCCTCCGCAGCCGCGTGTCGTCCTATTTCCGCCGCAGCACGTTCTCCAAGGCCGATCCCAAGCTGCGCGGACTGATCCGCAGCATCGACGACCTGGATTTCGTGCCGCTCAAGACCGAGGCCGAAGCCCTGCTGACCGAGAGCCGCCTGATCAAGGATTACCGGCCGCGCTACAACGTGTCGCTCAAGGACGACAAGCGCTTCCTGCTGCTGCGGGTGAACCTGAACGAGCCGTTTCCGCGCTTCGACGCCGTGCGCATCCGCAAGGACGACGGCGGGCGCTACTGGGGGCCCTACGCCACCTCGGCCTCCGCCTGGGCGTCGCTGGAGTTCATGGACAAGCAGTTTGGCCTGCGCCGCTGCTCGCCGCGCGAGCCGGGGAAGGACGACCACAAGCACTGCCTGAACGAGATCGTCCGCTTCTGCTCGGCCCCCTGCATCGGGAAGGTCACGCCGGAGCAGTACCGCGAGCGCGTGCTGACCGCCTGCGCGTTCCTCGACGGCGAGCGCCGCGAGTTCCTCGACGGCCTGCGCCAGCAGATGACCGCCGCCGCCAAGGAACTGAAGTTCGAGAAAGCCGCCGCCTTGCGCGACATGTACCTGCTGCTGATCAAGGGCATTCGCGAAAAAGCCCGCGGCCGCAAGAGTCTCCATTTGAAGCGGGAAGAGGCCCAGAAAGGCCTCGCGGAGCTGCAGGAACGCCTCGGCCTGGCGCGGCCGCCCGAGGTCATCGAGTGCTACGACATCTCCAACATCTCCGGCACGAATTCCGTCGCCAGCCGCGTGGTGTCGGTGGACGGCATTCCGACGCCCGCGCGCTACCGGACCTATCGGATCAAGACCGTCGCGGGCGCCGACGATCCGGCGTCGATGGCCGAAGTGATCCGCCGGCGGTTCGCGCGCGCGCTGGAGGAGAAGGAAAAGCTGCCGGATCTGGTGCTGGTGGATGGCGGCATCACCCAGTTGCGCGCCGCGCGCGCGGAGCTGGATGCGCTGGGCTTGAAAAGCCAGCGCGTGGCGGGCATCGCCAAGCAGTTCGAAGAGCTCTACCACGATCCGGAAAACGAGTCCGCGCCGCTGCGGTTCAAGCCCGATTCGCCGGCGCTGCGCGTGATCCAGCAGATCCGCGACGAAGCCCACCGCTTCGCCCTGACCTACCACCGCAAGCTGCGTTCGCAGCGCATCCGCGAATCCATCCTCGACGACGTCGAAGGCATCGGCGCCAAGCGCAAGGAAAAGCTCCTGGCCCATTTCGGCTCGGTGGAACGCCTGCGCCGCGCCACTCCCGAAGCCCTCGCCGCCGCCCCCGACGTCGGCCCCAAGATGGCGGCTCTCATCCATGGGGCGTTGCATGGAGGAGAGGGGTGAAGACGGCCCCGGCGAAGCGCGCGCATGGCGCAAAAAGGAGAAGAACGTAGGCGTTCACCCACGCGCCGCTTTCGGCGCGCAGTGGTGGAACGCATGGTTCGGCTTCTTGTTAATTCCATCTGTTCAATGCGAACCATGTCAAGGGTAGACAAATGAACGAGAGGGTTGTTGCAAACTTGTATATGGCACCACTTGGAGCGTCGCCTTTGGTTAGCCTCTTGCCATGTCGAATTTCCCAGAGAAGGTCGGGAAGCCGTGAACACATCTCAAGGATGCCCGCGCTCGCGAGGAGAATATTCCAGAAGTGATATAGCGCACCAATGTATGCCAGAGAAAGTAGTGTCCAGAATATGGTTATTGCAATGTTGGCTACAGAGTAGCGCCTGACTTCGTTAGCCAAAATATGGCGGACTGATTTGGGGGCATCTGCGTCGATGTGTGGTGGGATCCATAACAGTCCGCGGACAACAAAACCAATGAGGTTTGTGCCAACCAACATCAGTGTTATCCATGCAATAACCGCCTTAAGTACGCCGATCATTTACACCTTCCTTAACAACACGGGTCAGCGGGCCCAATTGTTGGGATTGTTATACACTTTATTAAATTGAATTCCGAAATATTGCGAGGCTCATTCCTGCGGATGACTCTCGGGGGAAAGGTGTTGCTGGGCCTCGTAGTAATCTGCAAACCTTATGATCGCGGTTTTGGTTCTGCTGCGGATGTCATCAACTCTAGAGGAATATATTGCAAACGACTTAAACACTAACTCGCCTATGGCGTTTATAATGTCCTTGGATGCGGCCTGTATTTTGGGAACACTGAAAGTGTAGGTCTTGGGCATGAAGTGCGCAATTTTGTTTCGAACATAATTATGCAGGAAGATTATGCGTCTCATTTGTTCGTCTGTCAGATGAAGAGCTTGTGTGTGCGACATGCGGGCCATCCACAGGACAGAATCTTGAACGCGAGCCAAAGCGCTCCAAAAACCAATGATATCACCATCTAGCAGGCGCTGGAAGCGTTGCTCTATTGGATCAGAGTCACATGGAATCTCAGGCGGAGGAATGCACGGTTTCCACTCAATACGATAAGCAGGGCCTTCATCAAACATGACTTTATGGCTCTTCATCCACCCGTGACCCGCCTGTTCAAACATATACATGTTGTCGTTCGTCCCGCTCCATACGTTAAAAGGATCATGCATGGCAATTGCAGATATACAAAAGCCGTAGAGTGCATGATCTAGCGCAATAGCAATCCATTTCCATTTAAATTTATCAGCTCGGTCTAAAAATAAGCATGCGGTCTCTAAGGAGTCTAGAGCATTAAGTACTTCATCTATTGTGAATGTCGTCTGTGTGGATTCATTCACGCGGTATATGTCTCCTTTCGGCGAAAAGGAAAACTGCTCCAATAGTAATTAGTATTACCGTGCCGATTTGGAGCATTGTTCGGTCTGTTGCGATTCGTGCGTGATAGCATGGAAGCCACATATCTTCAACCGTGCCATTTCCGAATGCATCAGCGACTTCACGAGGCGAAGGAGGTGTGAATACGAGGTGATATCCAACGCTAGTCTTAAAATTGTTGCCCTCGCGCACCCATTCACCGTTGTATGGAGGAAAGATTCCACACAATGCGACAAGCGCGGTTCCGGCAATAATCACTATCCGTTGCATTTGGTTCATTGTCGCACTCCTGCCAAACAGTATATATTCAACGCGATTCGAGTTGTCTCTGCACTGGCTAATTCGCGTCCAGTCGGTTGCCATTATATGACTTGGATGAAGGGCTGGTCAAACCGTCGTTTGTGTTGGAGGGCCGGCGGTGTTGCCGTTGCTCGTGTCGGAAATGGACCTGATTCACCCGGCGAGGTCGCGGGGGTCTGGAAAACGGGGTGTGTGGCATCAAACGGCCGAGAAAATCCTGTTTTGGTGCTCCGAGGCCCGCGTCAGGGGATCAAAATGCCGAAAATGGCGAATTTGGGGTCCGGAGGGGCGAAAAATGACCGCGATGGAGGCGCGGGATGCGAAAAATGGGTCAAAACAGCCCGAAAAGTCGGAGATTTACCGCAAATGGACGCGAATGAACGCAAATGGGCTTCGGACGCCTCGGAGAGGCGTCCCTACCTTTCGATAATGGATTTTGGCTGTGGTAGGGAACGCTCTCCGAGCGGTCCGTGGTTTTCGGGGGCATGAGTCGCGAGTGGTGGCGAAATGGGGGTGAGATCGGCGTTG
>RZYG01000203.1 GCA_009930415.1 Spartobacteria bacterium
TCGCCGTAGGGGCCGGTCAGGTCGAGCTTGGCGCCGGGCTTCAGGTTCCGCAGGGAGGGGGAAATGGTGCCGGCGCGGTTTTCCTTGATCATGAACTCGAGAAAATCGTCGCGGAGGCCGGAACAGATCGAGAAATCCTTGCTCTGGGCGTAATCGAGATGGAGGCCGATGCTCACGTTCTGGCCGGGCACGAAGGCGTAGCCGTTGCGGGTGGTGCGCAGCAGGAAGGCGTCGCCGGCGAGGGGCTCGACGGCGAGGATCTCGACGACGAGGCGGCGGTCCGTGTCGCTGCTCTCGCTGTAGTTGTCGAAGGTCTCGGCGCCGGCGGCGGGACCGGTCTCGCGCAGATCGCCCTGGCGGGGGTCCTGGCCGACGTCGAAGGGAGGCGGGAGGCACCCGCGCTCGAATTTTTTCCCGGCGAGGCTGCGGAGCTTGTTTTTCAGGACCCAGGTGGCGGGATGGCGGAAATACTTCTTCATGACGGGCGCGGCGGTGCCGACCATCCAGCAGTTCTTGGGGCAGGTGCGGACGAGGGCGCGGACCTTGTCGGCCTGCGGGCCGTACCAGAGGTCCTCGAACTTCTGCGCCTGGCGGATATTGCCGAAGCTTTCCTTCCAGTAGCGTTCTTCGAGGCCGTTGCAGGGATAGACTTCGCCGTAGGGGTCGATGAAGAAATTGACGGTGCCGGCTTCGCACGGCAGCAGGCGGCGGTTGCCCTTGACGTAGTTGATCAAGCCGAGGTTGAAGAACGCCCGGAACCAGCTCTTGGGGCTCTTTTCGGCCAGCAGGCGGTCGATCAGCTCGTAGAAGTTGCCGATGACCTCGTCCTGGTTGGTAATGACGTTGTCGTCCTTGTGGAAATAGTAGGAATTGTGGTACGCGGCCGTCGCGAATTCCATCTTCAGGTTGCGGGACAGCTCGTAGAGCTCGAGCATGTCGGCGCTGTTGTTGTTGGAGACGGTGATGCCGAAGCCGATATCCTGGACGCCCATGCGGCGGAGGCCGAGGAGCGTCTTGAGGCCGCGGTCGAAGCCGCTGTCGCGCCCGCGGAGATAGTCGTTGATCGTGGACAGGCCCTCGATGCTGACGCGGATGCCGATCTGGGGGAACTTTTCGGCCAGCGCGAGGATTTCGTCCACCTGGTAGCCGGAGGTGGAAATGACCACCCGCGGCGCCTTGCGGAAGCTGACTTCGACGATTTCGGCGAGATCGCGGCGGACGAACGGCTCGCCCCCGGTGATATTGACGAACTTCAGTTGCGGCAGGATCTCGAGTTCCTTGGCCTGGATCTCGCGTTTGATTTCGGTGGGGTAGCGCCAGATGTTGCACATCTTGCACTTCATGCAGCACCGGTAGGTGGTGATGATGGAGACGTCGGTGGGGAGGGGGGCGGTGGCGTTCATGGGCGGGCTTTCGGGGCGGGGGTCAGGCGGTTGGGATTTTGGCGACGACGAGGCGGTTGCCGTGGGCTTCGACGATCTGGACGGGGGTGCCGGCGTCGAGGAATTCGCCGGAAGTGACGACGTCGATCCGCTCGCCGCCGAAGCGGGCGCTGCCGGCGGGGCGCAAGGCGGTCAGGGCCGTGCCGGTTTTGCCGACCAGGGCGGAAGCATCGGGCGCGGCCGTATAGCCCGCGGCGGCGGAAGTGGCCGACGACAAGGTCAGCCGGCCGAACAGACGGCTGCGCGGCAGGAACCGGCCCAGCAACAGGGCGCCCGCGCCGGTGCCGACGAGGGCCACCCCGGTCTTGAAAATGGGGAGTTGGAGGTCGGTCCAGACCGGTACCCAGCTTTCGCTGCCGGGCGCAAACCGCACCATGGCGCCGACCAGCGAAACGAACACCAGCGCGATGCCGAAGATGCCCGCGAAGCCGAAACCGGGAATCAGGAAGATTTCCACGAGGATCAGGGCGAGGCCGACGACGAAGATCAGAAGGTCTTCCATCCCCGCCAGGCCGGCGATGTGGTGGCCCCAGAAAAACAGGGCCAGGCACGCCGCGCCGAGGATGCCGGGCAGGCCGAAGCCGGGCGTCTTGAATTCGATGTAGATGCCCAGGAAGCCGATGATCATGAGAATGGGCGCGGCGCCGGCGATCAGGCGCGCGATTTTTTCCGTGGAGGTGATTTCCATTTCGACGAGGGGTCGGCCGGCCAATCCCAGCAGCTCCAGCACGGCCGGCACGTCGGCGGCGGTGCCGGCGGAAAGCAGGGGCTGGCCTTCCTTGCCGGGGCGGGCGGCCTCGTCCGCGGTCAGCGTCAGCAGGCGGCCGGCGGGACTGATGATTTCGTCGCCGATCTTGAATTCCAGTTCGCGGCGCACCATTTTTTCGGCCAGTTCGGGATCGTGGCCGGCGTTCTGCGCGGCGGAACGGACGAGCGCGGCGACGGCGGAGACGGCCTTTTCCTCAAGGCCTTCGGACATTTCCTGCACGCCGCCGAAGGGCGTCATCATGATCGGGAGCGCATCGCCGATGACCGATCCGGGGGCCATGAAGATGCCTTTGGTGGCCAGCGCGATGATGGCGCCGGCGGAGAAGGCGTCTTTTTCGACGAAGGTATAGACGGGGGGCTTGGCGTTCTGGATGGAGCGGACGATGTCGCCGGCGGCGTCCAGCGTGCCGCCGGGGGTGTCCATGACCAGCACAATGGCGGCGGCGTTCTGCCGCTCGGCCTCGGCGATGCCGCGGCGCAGGACGTAGAGCAGGGCGCCTTCGATCTGGCCGCGGACGGGCACGACGTAGACCGGCGCGTCCGGCGCCACCGGCGGCGATTCCGCGCGCAGGGGCGGGGTGGCGAAGACCAGCGTGGCCAGCAGCAGAAATATGGCTTTCATGCGGGAAAGCTTAGGGCCGGAGGAGCGGGGATTCAATATTCAATGTTCAACGTCCAACGTTCAATTTTCAATGATCGGCTGAAGATGGATCATTGAATATTGGATACTGGGCTTTTCGTCTTTACCCGTTGTTGGCTTCGAGGCCGCGTTCGAGGCGGTCCATGAGGGCGGCGGAGGCGCAGTCCTTGCGGCGCATGAGGCGCGCGCCGCGGGTGACGTTGCACAGGGAGCCGCCGATGCGCCGAGCGATTTCGCGCTGGGGCAATCCGGCGCGCAGCAGGCGCAGGATGGTCCAGCGCTTGAGCAGCGCGGCGTACTCGGAGCGGGTCAGGATGTCGGCCAAAACCCGGCGCATTTCGGCGGGGTCCTGAATGGTGCAGAGAGCCTGGAGGAGCTGGTTTTCTTCGGTTTTCATGGCGTGGCGAGGCCGGCGTCGGGCGCCTGGTTTTCGAATTGCATGCGGTAGAGCCGTTCGTAGATGCCGCCGCGGGCGAGGAGATCCGCGTGGCGGCCGCGTTCGGCGATGCGGCCGCGGTCGAGCACGAGGATCTGGTCGGCGCGCTGGATGGTGGAGAGGCGGTGGGCGATGGCGAAGACGGTGCGCCCCTGCATGGCCTCGTTGAGGGCAAGCTGGACGGCGCGCTCGGATTCGGTGTCGAGGGCGCTGGTGGCTTCGTCGAGGATCAGGATGGGCGGATTGCGCAGGAGGGCGCGGGCGATGGCGAGGCGCTGGCGCTGGCCGCCGGAGAGCAGCAGGCCGCGCTCGGCGATGACCGTGTCGTAGCCCTGCGGCATGGCCTGGATGAAGTCGTGGGCGTGGGCTTTCTTCGCGGCGGCGACGACCTGCTCGCGAGTGGCGCCGGGCTCGCCATAGGCGATATTGTGGAACACCGTGTCGTTGAACAGAATGGTTTCCTGCGTGACGAGCCCGATATGGCGGCGCAGGCTTTCGAGGGTGAATTCGCGCAGGTCGCGGCCGTCGAGACGCACGTGGCCCGCGACGGGATCGAAGAAGCGCGGCAGCAGATTGACCAGCGTGGTCTTGCCGGAGCCGGAGCCGCCGACGAGCGCGACGAGCTCGCCCGAGCGCGCGGCGAAGTCGATGCCGTCGAGCACTTGCGGCTTTCCGGCGCCGTAGGTGAACGACACGCCCTCGTAGCGGATTTCGGAAATGGGGCCGGCCAGGGGGGCGGCGCCGGGGAAGTCGGCGACGTTGTCGACCACGTCGAGGATGGCGAAGATCCGTTCCGCCGCCGCGCTGGACTGCTGGACGACGAGATGCACGCGGGAGAGCTTCTTGACGGGATCGTACATCAGCACCATCGAGCCGAGGAACAGAATGATGTCGGAGAGCTCCAGCCCCGCGTGCCGGGAATAGAGCAGGACCGCGCAGGCGGCCAGCACCGAGAAGAACTCCATGAGCGGATTGACCGCGGCCTTGGAGGCGGTGATTTTGATCTGGCGGCGGAAGAAATCGAAGCTGTGCTTCTCGAAACGGGCCTGTTCGCGGTCCTCGGTGCCGAAGGCCTTGACGATGGCGGCGCCGCCGATGGCTTCCTGCTGGATGCTGGCGAGGTCGGCGATGCGCTCCTGGCCGGCCTTGGAGTGGCGGCGGACGCGCTTGCCGAAGATGGCGATGGGCAGCAGGCAGATCGGGAAGACCGCCAGGCTGATGGCCGCGAGGCGCAGGTCGATGAAGAACAGG
>RZYG01000204.1 GCA_009930415.1 Spartobacteria bacterium
CGCGAGTTCGCGGAGCAGGCGGCGCCGGGCGAGCCGGTCCGGGCCCGACCAGGCGGTTTCGTCGAGCGTCGCGAGGGCCGCACGCAGGAAGGCGGCCGTTTCGGCATCCAAGGCACCCGTTTTTCCGTATCGCACAAGCAGGGCGAGATCTTCCAGCGCGCCCGGCGCGGGGGCGGCCAGCGCGTTTTCGAAAAAGGCGCGGTCGAGCGCGGCTTCGGTCCAGGTCTGGAGGCGTTCCGCCCGCGGAACCCAGCCGCCGCCGAATTCGTGCGCCAGCTCGACGACTTCTTCGAGATGCGCGCGGTAGTCGGCGGGCTCGACGTAGTCGCGCAACCGGATCAGCGCTTCGCTCCGGACGGAACCGGGCAGGCGCGAATCCACGGCGAATTCATGCAGGCCGACGACGATGGCCGAAGGCTCGTTCACGCCGATCATGCCGTCCAAGGCCGCGGACCCGCCGCCATACGGCAAACGCGCTTCCAGCAGGAGGTTGTGGGCCGTTTCGCCGGCGGCCTGGGGGCCGCCCAGGGCGGCTTCCCACCGTTCCCGGAGATTCCGCGCCGCGCCTTCGCCGTACTGCGCCGCGCACAGATCGATGGCCGCCAAGACGACTTCGGGGGGCTGCATTGATAAATCGTATTCGGGATCCAGCCGGTTCCGGTTGGCCATGTCGGCCAGATCGATAATCCCATCCAACGACTCGGCCGGCGGTTCGGTTTCCGGAACACCTCTCGGACGTTCTGGATTTACATCATCAACGGCAAGAATGGATTCCACAATCAACAACATTCGGTTTTCATAGTCTGCCAAGGCGCTTCCCCGGAGTTCATCGGACGGCGTAGCCGGCCCGGTATTTGAGGATGCATGCGAATGAAATTCAACTGGATTCAGTGAATCCGGGGCGCGCTGGCGCGAATAGGCGAACCAGGCGGCAAGCAAGCCCAAACCGATGGCGACACTGCCGATGCGCCTCCAGGAACAAGTTCGATTATCGGGTTTCATCGTGGGGATAGACTGCTCGTTTTTTCGCTCCTGTCAAATCGATCGCGTCCCGGAGGTTCGTTTTTATTTGGATTTCGAGCCGGATCGGACATAAAGTAATGCATTGTGTTTTGAAGCGTGTCGATCGCTCGGAACGGATGAGGAGTTGGGATGAACGCGCATTGGACCAAGATCGTCTTGGCGGGATGGTTGGCGCTGCTGGTGGGCGGGTCGTCGGTTTCGGCCCAGACCCGGATTCTGTGCGCCGGCGACAGCATCACCTACGGCTACGGCGTTTCCGTCCCGTATCCGACGCGGCTGCACAACAACACGGGGCTGGAGGTCATCAACGTCGGCCGGGGCGGCATGTGGGCATCCTACGGGTACAAGCACATCGACGATTGGCTGCGGGAGTACAATCCCACCCACGTCCTGATCATGTTCGGCACCAACGACACCAACGATCCCTACCAGGATTACCGGGCCGCCGCGGACACGGTCATCAAGACGGCGTTGAAAGTCCGGGCTTACGGCGCCATTCCCGTCGTCGGGACGATTCCGCCCAAGATCGGGTCGCGGGCCTATCAGATGCCGCGCGTGGAGTCTTTCAACAACCGGCTGCGCTCCCGGGCAGCCAGCGAGGGCATCTTGCTGGCCGACATCCAGGCGGCTTTCGGTTCGGGTTCCGGCCTGTTCCAGTCCGATGGATTCCATCCCAACGACGCGGGCGCGGAAGTCATTGCCCGCACCTTCGCCGAAAAAGTACAATTTATCGAATTGAGTCCGCTTTCCCGGCAGGTGTCGGAAACGGGGGCCTGGGGCCAGAGCATTGCGGTGGCAGCCAGCCAGGCCTGGACGGCCTCCGCCGATATGCCATGGATAACCCTGGCCAGCGGCGTTTCCGGCGTGGGCGACGGCACGATCGTCTACGACGTGGCGGCCAATCAGGATGCGGCCCGCAGCGGTACCATCACCGTCGCCAGCGCGGGCCGGACCGCCACCTTTACCGTGCGACAGGCGGCGGCGACGCTGACGCTGACGCCCAACAGCGTTGCGCTGCCCAGCCGGGCCGCGGCGGGCCGGACCTTCGCGGTCAAGGCCCTGCAAGCCTGGACGGCGTGGGCGAACCAACCGTGGATCACGGTCGTTGGCGGCGCCAACGGCGTGGGCAACGGCACGGTCACCTACAACGTCCTGGCGAACGCCGGCGGCGCGCGGTCCGGCACGATCACCGTCTCCGTCGGCGGCATTTCCCGCACCTATACGGTGAACCAGTGGCCGGCCGCGACCCTGCCGGGCGTTTCGGCGGAGAGCGATTTCGACGGCGACGGCTGGGCCGAACTGGTCCTGTTCAATCCCACGTCGGCGACGTGGCGCGTGTGGTTCGGAACCGGCGCGCAGTGGACGTTCCAATGGGGGTCGGCGGGGATGGTTCCGGTACCGGGCGACTACAATGGCGACGGCCTGTTCGATTTCGGGCTGTATCGGCCGAGTTCCGGCACGTGGTACGTGCTCGAGAGCGGCGGGCGTTCCCGCGTGGTCCAGTTCGGCTGGGGGTCCACGGTGCCGGTGCCGGCGGACTACGACGGCGACGGCAAGACGGATCTCGCCATCTTCAATCCTGCCAGCGGTTATTGGTACATTCTGGCCAGTTGGGTGGGCGGTTACAGTGCACAATGGGGCTGGCCCGGCGTGGTGCCGGTACCGGCGGACTACGACGGCGACGGCGCGGTCGATCTGGGCATCTACACGCCCGCCTCCGGCAACTGGTCCATCTTCCAGTCGGGAAACGGGCAATTGCTGCGGAAGACCTGGGGCGCGCCCACGCTGGTGCCGGTGCCGGGCGACTACAACAGCGATGGCCGGGCGGATATCGCCGCGTTCAATCGCAATTCCGGCCAGTGGTTTGCGGCCTTGACCGGCGGCGGCAGCCGGACGAAAATTCTGGGCTGGTCGTCGACGGTCCCGGTGCCGGCGGACTACGACGGCGACGGCCAAACGGATTTCGCCGTGTACAACCGGGATTCCCGCATTTGGTACATCGTCGAATCGTCGACCGGCGGTTTGGTCAAGCGCCCGTGGGGCGAGCCGGGCGACGTGCCTGCGCAACTGGTGCCCCAGATCCATTCCTGGTTCGGGCTGCCCTGAGCCCGCGCCCCCGCGGGGGGCGGAATGCCGATCGGAGGCGCCGTGCGGGCCGCCGTGGAAGCCGCGCCGAAACGGGCGCAGGAGGATGGCATGAACCGGATCCGCAGATCGTTCGTTGGGCTGGCGGCGGCGGTCTTCCTGGCCGGAACCGCCGGCGGCGCGCCCTTGGGCATCGACCATCGCCACACCGACATCGCGGCGCTGACCGCGGCGCAGATCGAGCGGGCCAAGGCGACGCTGCACGTCGCCTATGCGCACACCTCGCACGGGAGCCAACTGACCGACGGCATGACGGGCCTGGTCGGGTTCGCCAACGGCGGCGGCGGCGGGCTGGCGCTGCCGGCCGACATCTTCGCGTGGAACGACGGCGGCGCCGGCGGCGCGCTGGATCTGCACGACTACGCCATGGACGGCGACGTCGGCTATTACCCCGATTGGGTGAACCACACCCGGGCCTATCTGGACGATCCGGCCCATGCCGACGTCAACGTCGTCGTGTGGTCGTGGTGCGGCCAGATGGGCGACAAGTACGCGGCGGGGACGCTGAATTCCGAGTATCTGCAGCCGATGGCGGTTTTGGAGCAAAGCTATCCGCACGTGGTTTTCGTCTACATGACCGGCCACGTGGACATCTGGGACGACGCGGACAACAAGGCGGCCTGCCAGGCCATCCGGAACTGGTGCGCCACCGGCGATCGGGTGCTCTACGATTTCAACGACATCGAGCATTACGACCCCGACGGGACCTATTATCCGTACGTGAACGACGACTGCGGCGTCTACGATTCCGCCAGCGGCGCGCAAATCGGCAACTGGGCGACCGAATGGCAGGACAGCCACGTCGAAGGCGTCGATTGGTACGTCTGCGATTCCGCGCACAGCGAGCCGCTGAACGCCAACCGGAAGGCCTATGCCGCCTGGCACCTCTGGTGCCGCCTCGCCGAGCGGATCCAGCCGTCCGCGCCGACGGTGACGCCGGCCAGCCGCGTGTACGCCGCGGCCGGCGCGGCGGGGCAGCGGCTGGCGGTGGCGGCGACCGGGCCGTGGACGGCGACGTCCGGCGCGCCGTGGCTGGCGATCTCCGGCGGCGCGGCCGGCACGGGCGCGGGCACCGTGACGTTCGCGGTGGCGCCGAACGCGGGGGCGGCGCGCACGGCGACGATCGCGGTGTCCGGGGGCGGCGCGACGGGCACCTTCACGGCCTGCCAGTGGCCGGCCTCGCCGTTCGCGGGGCTGGCGGCCGACGGCGACGTCGACGGCGACGGCGCGGCCGAGATCGCCATCTACAACCCGGCCACGGGCACCTGGCTGCTGGCGCTGACCACGGGTGCGCACTGGCGCTTCGCGTGGGGCGGGGCGTCGTTCATGCCGGTGCCGGCGGACTACAACGGCGACGG
>RZYG01000028.1 GCA_009930415.1 Spartobacteria bacterium
CGCAAAACATGCGGCGAATAAGCCCGCAATCGCCTCAAAATGGCAAAAAATCGCATCCGATTGCGCCGGAAAGCATAAAATGACGACAAATCGCGAAAAATGAGCCTAAAAACGCCCAAAACGCCCTCAAAATGGCCATTTTTCGGGTTGGGAGGGGTTTGGAGGGCGAAAAATCGGATTTTTGGCCATTCCGCACCCGTTGCGGCTCGCTGCCGATTTCAATCTTTATGGCGTCATGCGTTCAAATCCGTTTGGGGCGATATGTGGCGTGGTTTTTGGGCGGCTCACTTGAACGTCTCCTCCATCACGTCTTCGGCGGATTCGCCGAGGACTTCGGCGCCGCGGCGGACGGGGTCGGTCTTGGGGCGGATGGGGACGGCGGCGGGGGAGGCGGAATCTTCGTGGGTGCGGAGGATCTCGAGCGTCCGCTCGATTTCTTCGTTCGACAGACCCTGCCGGCGGAGCCGTTGGGTCAGTTCCTGATGCCAGCGCCGGTCGTAGCGCAGGCCGGGATGTTCCTGCACGACGGTGCGGGCCCAATCGTTGGTGGCGGCGATTTCCCGGATCTTTTCGCCTTCCCGGTCGTGCAGCCGGTTGCGGCGCCGTTGCGCCTCCTTGCTCGCGGCGTCCATGGCGCGGCGATGTTCCTCGCGCTGCGCTCGTTCCTGGCGATCGATATCCTTTCGTTCCTGCGCGAACGACTGGGTCTCGCGCAGCAGCAGCGCGCCCCATTGGGCCAGCAGATCCAGTTCGGCCGCGGTGGGCGGTCGGTCGCTCGGCGTCCGGCCGGACTCCACGACGGCGACCCAGAAGCCATCGACGCGGGATTCCGCGGGTTTCTGGCCGACGAGGGCGAGGGGCGGGGCGACGGCGGTGTTCCAGGCGAGGCCGACGGCGGGCAAGGCGATCGTGTTCACGCCGAGGTTCCACGTGCCGGCGACGGCGGAATCGAGCGCGTGCCAGGCCGGGACGACGGCGAGGCCGCTGCCGATGCCGCCGGCGGTGCCGGCCGCACCCAGCGCGCCGCGGAAGGCGGTTTCCACGCTGGCTTCCATGAGCGCCCACGGATAGGCCAGCCACCAGCCAAATACCCGGCGCTCGGTGCGCTCCTGGGCGACCGAGAAGTGCCGGCCCCACGCGCGCGGGATGCCTTTGACGGTGAAGCCCAGTCCGCATTCCTTTAGGGCCCAATCGAAGCAGGCGGAGCTGCCTTTTTTAAGCATGTGGTACTTGTTGGCCTCGAAATATTCGCGGAAATTCCGACCGGCCGCGAAGAAGTGGTCCTTCGCGTAGCGTCCGGGCGGGGCGTAGCCCGGGCAGATCCACACGTCGTACCACGTGCCGGAGGCATCCTGGATGCGCCCGAGGCACGTCAGTTGCTTCTTCTGCTGCCACGACAGGAAATAGCCGGGATCGTCGGCCAGGGCGAAAGACGTCGAAATCAGGAAAACGGCCAAGATCGCCGCATGCATCAAAGGTCGCGCCATGTCCAGGCTCCTTTCATCGGGGATCGGGTTCCACGCGGAGCAGTCTAGCGGGCGGTCTTCGGAAGGGCAAGACCGGGGAATTCAACCACAGAGAGCACAGAGAACGCAGAGGCTGGGCGGAAAATGATGATGGAGTTGAAAACCCAGAAGATTCCTCTCTGTGAAACTCTGTGCTCTCTGTGGTGAAAGCTCTTGGTTTTGTTCGTGCCGCCGGCTGGTCAAGCGGTTCGACGGATTCGGGGGGCGGCGGGGCATGGGCGCTTGCGGGGGGCGGGGCGGACGTGCGAATATGCACCCTCGCGCGTCCGGGAAGAGCCCGGCGCGGCAACCTTGTCAGAGCAGAGGAGATTCGCCATGTCCGATCGTTTTCAGCCGTTGAGCATCAGCCAGGTCGCCCCGTGGGTTTTCGCGGAGCTGGAGAAGCGCGGGAGCATCTTCGGGATTCCGCAGGAGCTGTTCTTCCGGCCGGCGGCGGGCGACGCGTTCCAGACGGCGATGTACGGGCAGCCGCTGGAGACGCCCTTCGGCGTGGCGGCGGGGCCGCATTCGCAGATGGCCCAGAACATCGTGGCGGCGTGGCTGACGGGCTCGCGGTTCATCGAGCTGAAGACGATCCAGACCCTCGACGAGCTGGAGGTGTCCAAGCCCTGCATCGACATCCAGGACGAAGGCTACAATGTCGAATGGTCGCAGGAGCTGAAGATCGACCAGTCGTTCAACGAGTACCTGATGGGCTGGGTGCTGATCCACGCGCTGCAGCACAAGTTCGGGTTCGCCGGCGCGCCGGGCCTGATCTTCAACATGAGCGTGGGCTACAACCTGGAGGGCATCCTCAAGCCCAACGTGCAGAGCTTCCTGAAGCGCATGGACGACGCCGGCAACGCGCTGGCGGCGACGGTCGCCGAAGTGGCGAAGGTCTATCCCGCGATCAAGGACGTGCGGATTCCGGCGCGGCTGTCGGACAACGTGACGCTCTCGACGATGCACGGCTGTCCGCCGGACGAGATCGGGCGCATCGCGGCGTACCTGATCGAAGAGCGCGGGCTGCATACGAACGTGAAGCTGAACCCGACGCTGCTGGGGCCGGACGGCCTGCGCGGCATCCTGAACGGCGATCTCGGCTTCCGCCAGGTGACGGTGCCGGACGAGGCGTTCGGGCACGATTTGAAGTATCCGGACGCGCTGAAAATCCTGAACGACCTGCGGGCGCGCGCGGCGAAAAAAGGCGTGAAGTTCGGCGTGAAGCTCTCCAACACGCTGGAAGTCATCAACCACCGGAACGAATTCTCCAAGAAGGAGAAGATGATGTACCTGTCGGGCCGCCCCTTGCAGGCGATCACCGTGAACCTGGCCGCGAAGCTGGCGCAGGAATTCAAGGGCGACCTGATGATGTCCTACGCGGGCGGCGCGGACTGCTGGAACGTGGCGGATCTGCTCGCCTGCGGCATGACGACGATCACGACCAGCTCCGATCTGCTGCGGCCGGGCGGCTACGCGCGCACGTTGCAATATATCAGCGAAACGGCGGCGGCGATGGCCAAGGCCGGCGCGAAGGACCTGCCGGCGTTCATCCTGGCCAAGGCCGGGGCGAAGGGCGGCGACGTGAAGGCGGCGGCGCTGGCGAACCTCGTGAAGTACGCGGCGGACGTGAAGAAGAGCGCGCTCTACCAGCGCGACACCTACGTGCGGCAGGACACCAAGACGACGCGCCCGCTGGGGCTGTTCGATTGCGTGCAGGCGCCGTGCGTGGACATCTGTCCGATCCACCAGGACGTGCCGGCCTACATGCAGGCGGTCAAGGACGGGAAGTTCGACGAAGCGACGGCGATCGTGCGGCGCGACAACGTGATGGGCGCTTCGCTGGGCCGCGCGTGCGACCACGCCTGCGAACTGCCCTGCACCCGCGTGCACTACGATCTGCCGCTGGCCATCCGCGAAATGAAGCGGTTCATCATGGAGACCGGCCAGGATCCGGCCATCCAGGTCGGTCCGGCGCGCGCGACGAAGGTGGCGGTGATCGGCGCGGGCCCCTGCGGCCTCTCGGCGGCCGGCTTCCTGCGCCAGGGCGGCGTGGCGGTGACGATCTTCGACTCCCGCAAGCAGGCCGGCGGCATGGCGACCATGACGCTGCCGACCTACCGCCTGATGCCCCCCGTGGTGCAGAAGGACGTGAAGCGGCTCGAAGCCGCCGGCGTGGAATTCAAGTTTGGCCAGACCGCCGGCCGCGATTTCTCCCTGGCGGACCTGAAGCGGCAGGGCTACGACTACGTCGTCGTGGCGGCGGGCGCGATGAAGGGCGTCGCGCTGGGCATCGAAGGCGAGAACACGCCGGGCGTGCTGGACGGCATCACGATGCTGCGCGAAGTCTGGGACGGCCAGATGACGGCGCTCAAGGGCCGCGTGGGCGTGATCGGCGGCGGCGACGTCGCGATGGATTGCGCGCGGGTGGCGAAGCGGCTGGGCGGTGACGTGACGGTGATCTACCGCCGCACGCGCGAGGAAATGCCGGCGCACCACGAAGAGCTGATGAGCCTGCTGCACGAGCGGATTCCGATCCAGGAGCTGTCCGCGCCGAAGACGATCGTGGTCGAAAACGGCCAGGTCACGGGCCTGAAGTGCGCGACGATGCAGCTGGGCGAACCGGACGCGTCCGGCCGGCGGCGGCCCGTCGAAGTGCCCGGCGCCGACTTCACGATTGGGCTGGACGTGGTCATCGCGGCCATCGGCCAGCAGCCGTTTCTGGATTTCCTGAAGGACAGCGGCATCGCGACGAACCGCAAAGGCTACGTCGTGGCCGACGAGGCGACCTGCACGACGAACGTGGCGGACGTCTTCGCGGGCGGCGACGCGGTCAACGACGGGCCGCTTTCGCTGGTGAAGGCGGAAGGCGACGGCAAGAAGATCGCGGCCGAAATCCTGCGCCGCGTCGCGGGCGTGGAGCCGGCGCCGGAACCGATGCGCTGCACGGGCGGGCTGGATCTGCCCGAGCGGCTGCGCCAGCAGGCCACGCGCGTCCCGCGCGTGGACGTGCCCGAGCTGCCGCTGGCGAAGCGCAACGGGTTCGACGAAGTGATCCAGACGATGACGCCGGCGGTCGCGCAGGCCGAGGCCGCGCGCTGCCTGCGCTGCGACCAGTTCTGCTCGCTGTGCACGAGCGTGTGCCCGAACCAGGCCTTCCTGACCTACGAGAGCAAACCGTTCGCGGCGGATCTGGCGACCTGGACGGTGCGGGGCGGCCGCGGCGTGGCCGACAAGCCGCAGCGCTTCGCCGTGGTGCAGGCCTCGCAGACGGCGGTGCTGACGGACTTCTGCAACGAATGCGGCAACTGCGCGACGTTCTGTCCGACGGCGGGTCGGCCCTACGTCGACAAGCCGCGGATTTACGTCGCGAAGAGCGAATTCGAGGCGCAGGCCGACAATGCGTTCCGGATCACGGGCGCCGGCGCGGCGCGGAAGATCGCGGGTCGCTTCGGCGGCGCGACGCACGAGCTGGCGCCGCAGGGCGCGGGCTACGTCTACCGCGCGCCGGGGCTGACGGTGGCGCTGGACGCCACCCTCAAGCCTCAGGGCGAGCCCGAAGTTTTCGCGGCGGATGGCGCGACGCTGGGCCTGGTGCCGGCGGCGATTCTGGCCACGCTGCTGCGCGGCATCGCGCCGGAGCAGCTGCCCGTCGTGGCGGAATAACCGGAACACGCGGAAGGCAACGGCGGGATGGTTCCAAGCCATCCCGCCTTTTTGCTTGTGAAGATCCAACGGATGTCTGTCTGTGCGTCACCATCCGCCGAATTCGTCGTGTACAGATGTTTATAAACAACTGTCGGAGTGACCAAAGGCGACGGATGGCTATCAGGCTTGCCGCAGCAACCGAATGAGGACGCGGCCAATCGGATGTGTCGGGGGCCGGAAACGGTAAAGGCCACGGTGCTTGGCGATGAATCCGCTTTGGACCAGGACCTGCAAATGTTGGAAGAGTGCCGAGCGCGAGTAACCCAGGCGGCGCTGCAGTTCCCCGATAGTGCTCGGGTGTGCGCTCAAGGCTTTAACGATGGCCAGTCTTCGTTCGTTCGCAAGCCCCATGGCCATTTGGACGATGTCGGCATCGCGGCTGGGGGGATAGGCCCGCATGGTGGCTTGGAGGCTTTTGAGCAGCGGCGCGGCGGATGACACTTGCGGGTCCGGTTCCAGGCGATAGATCAGCGGGAGTCCCTGCCGTTGCGCCTTCAGAAGGCCGCGGGATTGAATGCGGCGCAATTCCTGGCTGGCATCGGACCGCTTCACCCCGACCGCCTCGCCCAGATCTTTGACGCATTGGCCGGGCCGTTCGCAAAGTGCGCGCAACAATTGGATCCGCGTGCGTCCCGCCAGCATTTTGCAGGTGCGCCACAAGGTGGGGTTCAAGCCGATGGCCGGGACGGTTTTCATGCGGATGAAGGATGCCATGCCCATCCGCGACTGTACAGATGTTTATAAACAACTGTTCATCGTCCGTGTCCGGGTGGACATGAAGACGTGGGCCTGCTAGCATGCTCCTGAATGAGGAAGGTGGGTTTATGAATACGCTGGGACTGGAATTCCTGAAACGGCTGCAGGAGTGGCGTACGCCGTCGATCGAAGAGTTTTTTCTCGGGGTGACGCGGGGCGGAGAGGGCTTTTGGATCCTGGCCATCGCCGGATCGATCTTCTGGCTTTTCGGGGCGCGTCTGGCGTACCGGATGGGCTTCGCGCTGGCGACGGGCGACCTGCTGACGGGCGCGCTGAAAAGCACGCTCTGCGTGCCGCGGCCGTGGCTGCGCGATCCGGCGATCTTGCCGGTGCCGGAAGCGCAATACGGTGCCTTCGGCTATTCATTCCCGAGCGGCCACACGGCGAACACGGCGCTGCTGTGGGGCGGGCTGGCGGCGGCGGTCCGCCGTTGGTGGCTGTGGGTGCCGGCGCTGGCGTGGATCGGCCTGATGGCGTTTTCGCGGCTGGTGCTGGGCGTGCATACGCCCCTGGACGTGGCCGGTTCGCTGCTGCTGGCGATCCCGGCGGTGTGGCTCATGGGGGCGCTCTACGACTGGACGGAGCGGAATCCGTCGAAGCGCTGGCTCGTGCTGGCGGGCGCGGTGCTGGCGGCGCTGGCGGCGTGGGCGTTCGTGCGCTTCAAGCCCATGCCCGAAGGCAGCGATCCGAATTTCTCCAAGGACGCGTTCCGGTCGGTCTGGGGCGTGCTGGGCTTTTTCTGGGCGTGGAGTTTCGAGCGCAAGCACGTGCGCTACGAACCGGCCAAGCTGGGCGGCTACCGGATTCTGGCGGTCGTCATCGGCGTGCTGGTGCTCTCGCTGATGATCGGCAATCTGCCGCGGCTGCTGGCGCCGTTCCTGGGGCTGGAGATCGCGTCGTACGTGCTGGCAGCGGCGAACCCGATCTGGATCTTCGTGGTCTGGCCGTTCCTGCTCAAGGGCCTCGAAAAGCCGGCCCCGCGGTGAGTTTTACGTGGAACGTAAAAACTTTCACGAAAAATTACGTAGAACGTAAAAACTATGAGCGGGTTTTACGTACTGCGTAAAACCGTGCGGGGTCGGGATTCTTCGGCGCGGCGGGCGGCGCTCAGAAGTCGGGGCCTGTTTGGAATTCGCGGTAGAGGCGTTGGGCGTGCGGACTATCGGGTTCCGCCTCCAGCCAGTTTGCCAGGTAGCGCTCCGTCAACTCCCGGCTCGTCGTCCGGTGCTGTTCCGCTTGCCGCCGCAGGGCGAAAAAGGCACCGCTCCAAAGCGCCCCGGCCATCAGGAGGGTGGCCGCGATGGCGGCGAGGCCCAAGCCCATGGCGCAACGGGTGGCGCGCGTTGCGCGGCCGGCACGCAACTCTCCGGCCAACTGGCCCGTCGCATAGATCAGGTGATGCGCGGTCAGGGCGCCGAACAGGTAGAGGATGACGCCGAACGGCCGCGGCGCAAACGCGGCGGCGCGCCATCGTTCGAACGCGAACCAATCGAGATCCCAGCGGAAATGGACGCCCAGCCAAACGTTCGCGAGCTGCACGCCCACCGTCGCGCTCAAGAGGGCACCCGTCAGCTGGAGGGCCACCGGGCCGGAGATCTGGCGTCGGCGGACGATGAACAGCAGGCAGTAGGCCAGGCCGGCGCAGATGGCTGCGGCGCCCAGGAATTCCACCGCACGCTGTCCCACGGCGTTCATGGCGTTGTCGGGATCCGGTGCCCACGCATATAGGCAATCTTTGCCGATCCGACCGGCGACGTCAAGCCGACCGGGCGCGGATCGGCGGGCTGCGGTTCGCGGGGGTCAGGATTCTTCGGCGCGGCGGGCGGCGACGAGGTCGCGGGACTGCTCGCGCAACTTGTATTTCTGGATCTTGCCGCTGGCGGTGAGGGGGTATTCGGCGACGAAGAAGACGTACTTGGGCACCTTGTAGGCGGCGAGGTGCTTTTTGACGTGGTCGCGGACGTCTTCTTCGGTCAGGGTCTGGCCGCGGTTGAGGATGACGAAGGCGACGGGGAGCTCGCCGTATTTTTCGTCGGGGGCGCCGACGACCTGGACGTTCATGATCTCGGGCAGGGTCAGGAGCAGGTCTTCGATCTCCTTGGGAGAGATGTTTTCGCCGCCGCGGATGATGATGTCCTTGATGCGGCCGGTGATGCGGTAGTAGCCCTGTTCATCGCAGGTGCCGAGGTCGCCGGAGTGGAGCCAGCCGTCCTTGTCGATGACGGCGGCGGTCTGTTCGGGCATCTTGTAGTAGCCCTTCATGACGTTGTAGCCGCGGCAGCAGACTTCGCCCTCGGCGTTGGGCGGGAGGGGCCGGTTGGTGGCGGGGTCGAGGACGGCGACTTCGACGCCGGGGAAGGCGGGGCCGACGGTGGCGACGCGCAGCTCGACGGGGTCGGTGCCGTAGGTCTGGGTCATGCCGGGGGAGGCTTCGGTGAGGCCGTAGACGGAGGTGATTTCGGTCACGTGCATGTCGGCGACGACGCGCTTCATGACTTCGATGGGGCAGACGGTGCCGGCCATGATGCCGGTGCGCAGGCTGGTCATGTCGAACATCGCGAACATCGGATGGGTGTACATCGCGATGAACATGGTGGGCACGCCGTAGAGGACGGTGCATTTTTCGCGGTGGATGGCGGCGAGGCCGAGGAGGGGATCGAAGACTTCGACGGCGACGAGGGTGGCGCCGTGGGAGAGGATGGCCATGACGCCGAGGGTGACGCCGAAGCAGTGGAACAGGGGCACCTGGAGGCAGAGCTTGTCGGCGGCGGCGAAGCGCTGGCGGTGGCCGATGCTCCAGCCGTTGTTGAGGAGGTTGTGGTGCGTGAGCATCACGCCCTTGGGGAAGCCGGTGGTGCCGGAGGTGTACTGCATGTTGACGACGTCGTGGCAGCCGAGGGCGGCCTGGGCGTCGGCGAGGATCGCGTCGGGCTGGTGGTCGCCCAGCAGCATCAGCTCGGCGGTGGTGTACATGCCGCGGTGCTTTTCCTGGCCGACGTAGCAGAGGAACTTGAGATGGGGATAGGCCTTGCTGCGCAGGTGGCCGCGGGGATGGTCCTTGAGCTCGGGGACGAGCTGGTTGACGACGGCGACGTAGTCGACGTCGCGGAAGCCGTCGATGAGGCCGAGCATCTTCATGTCGGACTGCTGGAGGACGTAGTCGAGTTCTTCGCCCTTGTAGGCGGTGTTGACGGTGACGAGGACGGCGCCGGTCTTGGCGCAGGCGAACTGGAAGGTCAGCCAGTCGGGCACGTTCTTGGCCCAGATGCCGACATGGTCGCCTTTGCGGATGCCGATGGCGAGCAGGCCCTTGGCGAGGCGGTTGACGCGCTCGTCGAACTGCTTGTAGGTCCAGCGCAGGCCGCGGTCGGGATAGACGAGGAAGTCGTGGTCGGGGGTTTCGCGCGCCCAGAACTCGAGCTGCCGGCCGAGGGTCAGGTCGGTGAAGCCGTCGGGGCCCGCGGCGATGGGGGCGGCGGAGGCGGAGGGGGCGGTCATGGCGGTCTCCGGGCGGGGCTCAGGCGGGGGCGTAGATGACGGCGAGGATGCGGGCGTCGCCGCCGAGGGCATGGAGGTGGTGGGGGACGACGGACTCGTAGTAGATGCTGTCGCCGGCGTCGAGTCGGTAGGCGTCCTTGCCGTAGAGGACTTCGATGCGGCCGGAGAGGACGTAGATGAATTCCTCGCCTTCGTGCTCGTTGAGGGGGACGTCGCCGGCGGCGGGATGGACGTCGACGAGGAAAGGCTCCATGTTGCGGTCGGCCTTGCGGGGAGCGAGGGGGTGGAAATCGAGCGTGCTGTGCTTGCGGGCGGGATCGTTGCCGGAAAAATGCACCGTGGCGCCGGCGTCGCCCCCGCGGGCGATGGCCGGGCCGGCCTGCGCGTGGTCGTCGAGCAGGGTGCCGAGGCGGACGCCGAGGCCGCGGGCCAGGCGGAAGAGGGGGGTGAGGGAGGGCACGAGTTCGCCGGCTTCGAGGGCGGCGATCATTTCGTGGCTGCAGCCGCTCTGCTTCGCGAGCGTATCGATGGAATACTCGCGCCGCTCGCGCAATTGGCGGATGCGGGGGCCGATGAGGTTGAGTTCGTTTTCCATGGGTGTCCTCCGTTTGGTGCCGGCGGGGCGGTCTTCAAAAAAAACGCTCCGCCGGGGGGCGGAGCGGGGGCCCCTGGGGGGGGTTACGCCGTTTCGGCGATGTCCTCGGCGATTTCGCGGGCGGCTTCGATGGCCATTTCGCGGCGTTCGTTGGAATCGAAATGGCGGGACGCGTCCTGGCCGTCGGCCCAGGCGATCTGGATGTCCTCGACGCCGACGTAGCCGAAGATCGCGCGGATGGCGGGGGTCAGGCCATCGAGGACGTCGCCTTCCTTGTAGACCTGGTCGGAGGAGACCAGCAAGACGACGGTGCGGAGATGGTGGGTGGGCACGAGACCTTCGGCGCCGAACTCGAACATCTTGCCGGGCACCAGGACCTGGTCGAGCCAGGCCTTGAGGATCGCGGGCATGCTGTTGAGCCAGACGGGCATGGTCAGGACGAGGACGTCGGCGTCCATCAAGGCCTGCGCGTTGTTGTTGGAGAAGTTGGCGGCGGTTTCCTCGGCCTTGGAGGGGATATAGGCGGGATTGGCGACGGGGCCCCAGAAGTAGTTGAGGGCTTCGGCGCTCACGAAGGGGGGCTTGTTCTGGTAGAGATCGACGTTGTTGACCACGACGTCGGGGTTTTTCTCGGTCAGGGCCGCGAAAAACTCGAAGGCCAGCTTCTTGGAAGACGACGTTTCCGCAGGGCGGGGGTTGGCGATCACGTGCAAGACATTCATGGGTGCTCCTATCCGGTAGAAAATGAACGATTAAGGGTGAGTAGATGCCACAAAGAGGCCGGGGAAGACAATGCTAAAATTCGGTTTTGCGCGCCCTGGCGGGTTTTTCGGCCGGGAGCTTGACGGCGGCGGCGCGCCCGACGATCCGGAACTGGCGGCCGCGATCGAGCGGGCGTTCAGTCGCTGATGGAGCAAAGCAAGGACTCGATCACGTCACACCAGAGTTCGGGATTGCTGGCCAGCAGGGCCAGTAGCGTTCCGGCCGCGTCCAGCGCGAGGGCGGGCGGCGCACCTGCGATGCGGAGCTGGTAGTCGAGCGCTTTGCGGATCCGGGACTTCTCGACGCTGTAGCCCTTCCACTCGCCGATTTGGATGGCCGTGTACTCCACGCCCAATTTTTGCAGGGTTGTTTCGGAGGTTTCGCTCGCTTCGAGCAAAATCCGATTTTCAGGGTCGGTATCCTCCCACAGTTGCGTCGTGGTGCAGGCGGGGCAGAGGACCAGGGCGATCGCCAGAATCGCGCTCGATATGCATTTCATGCCGATCAAGACTAAGCCGGCGGCCAAGAATGTCAAGTTGGCCGCTTGACGCCCGCGTGTCGGGTGGTATGGTTGCCCGCGACAACTGAATGTGGTCGCTAGGGGTGTCCTCGATCGAGAGGGCTGAGAGTTCCGGTTTTCCGGATAACCCTTGGAACCTGTTGGATCATTCCAACGCAGGGACAGCGGATCGTTTGGCACAGAACCGTGGTTTCTCCGATGGAACCGCGGTTTTTCGTTTGCCGCGGCAGGCTCCCCGGCGTCCGGAACATGGAGCGCGCATGACGACGAACGGGCCGGTCGAAAGCCGGGAACGCAATCTGAAAGAATGGGATTTCTTCCTGCTGTGGGCGGGGGCGGCGATTTCGCTGTCCGAAATCTGGGCGGGCGGCCTGCTGGTTTCCTTCGGCCTGCTGGCGGGGCTGGGGATCATCTTGTTGGGACACCTCATCGGCAACGCGCCGATGGCGCTGGGCGGGCTGATCGGCAGCCGCCACGGGGTGCCGGCCATCGTGGGCACGCGCGGCGCGCTGGGCAACCGCGGTTCGATCCTGCCCGCGATCTTGAACGTCGTGCAACTCTTGGGCTGGACGGCGGTCATGCTGTGGATCGGCGGACAGACGGCGGCGGGACTGGCGGGCGGAGCGGGCAGCGCCCGCGGCTGGATCGTCGCGCTGGGGTTGCTGACGACGGTCTGGGCGCTGGCGGGCAGCCGCGCGTGGAAGATGCTCCAGAAAGTCGGCGTGGTCCTGCTGCTGTTGCTGTCCGTGGCGATGACGGCGCTGGCGCTGAAGACCTACGGCTGGCGCGAATTGCTGGCGGCGGCGCCGGCACGGACGATGTCGGGCATGCTGGGGCTCGATCTCGTGATCGCGATGCCGATTTCATGGATGCCGCTGGTGTCCGATTATACCCGCTATGCCGCGGTGCCCGGCCGGGGTCTGCGCGGCACGTGGTGGGGCTATTTCCTGGTGAGTTCCTGGATGTTCGCGGCCGGCCTGATCGTCGCGCTGGCCACGGGTTCTGGCGCGCCGGAGACGGCGCTGATGCAGCTGATGGGCACGCACGGCCTGTTGGTGCCGGCGGTGGCCATCGTGCTGCTGTCCACGCTGACGACGACGTTCCTCGACATCTATTCCAATGCGGTGTCGGCCCAGAGCCTGTTCCCGAAGGTCGGCACGCGGCCGCTGATCGCCTTGGCGGGCACGGCGGGCACGGCGATCGCGCTCTTTTTCGACGCGACGAAGTACGAAGGCTTCCTGCTGTTCATCGGTGCGGCCTTTTGCCCGCTGTTCGGCGTGGTGCTGGCGGACTATTTCGTCCTGAAGCGCGGGCGCTACGTGGCGGCGGATCTGTTCCGCCGCGGCTGCTATTGGTACACCGGTGGAGTGAACGGCCGCGCGATGCTCGCGTGGGCCGCCGGATTCGGGATCTACCGGTTGTGCGCGCAGACGGGCTTCGCGGGCGGATCGTCCATTCCGTCCTTGCTGGCCGCCGCCGCGGTCTATCTGGCGATTTCGTTTGGAAGAAGGGAGCCGAAATGAATCCGCAAGCGATCGATGCCGCGCGGGCGGCGGAAAACCTGGCGCAGGTACGCGCCACGAAGCCGCTGGTGCACAACGTCACCAACTTCGTGGTGATGAACTTCACGGCGAACGTCCTGCTGGCGGCGGGAGCGTCGCCGGTGATGGCACACGCGCCCAACGAAGTCGAGGATATGGTGGCTTTTGCCAAGGCGCTGGTGCTGAACATCGGCACGCTCGACGACGCTTGGATCGCATCCATGCTGAAAGCCGGCAAGAAAGCCTCCGAACTGGGCGTACCGATCATCCTCGATCCCGTGGGCGCGGGTGCCACGAAGCTGCGCACGGAAGCGGCCAAACGCATTTTGGCCGAGACGAAAGTGACGCTTGTGCGCGGCAACGCCTCGGAAATCCTCGCGCTGGGCGGCGGCGCGGCCAAGCCGAAGGGCGTGGACGCGGCCGATTCCGTGGATGCGGCGGCGGAACGGGCCGGAGCGCTTGCGCGCGAATTGGGCGTGCCGGTGGCGATCACCGGGGCGGTGGATTACGTCACGGACGGCCGGCGCGTCCTGCGCGTGGCCAACGGCCATCCCCGGATGGGCGGCGTGACGGGCACGGGCTGCGGGGCCACGGCGATCATCGGCGCCTTCGCGGGCGTGGATTCCGATCCGGTCGCGGCCGCCGCGACGGCGCTGGCCTATTACGGGCTGGCCGGGGAATACGCGGCGGACGGCGCGGCGGGGCCGGGCTCGTTCGCGGTCCGGTTCTTGGACGCGCTGCACGGGCTGACGGCGGACGAAGTCCTCCATGGATGCAAGATCCGCGAGGGCTGAAAATGGGCGCCGTTGACTACAGCCTGTACCTGGTGACCGACCGCGCGCTGGCGCGCGGGCGTACGACGGCCGAGATCGTCCGCGCGGCGGTTGCCGGCGGCGTGACCTGCGTGCAGGTGCGCGAAAAGGATTGCGGCACGCGCGAATTCATCGAAGAGGCGCGGGCGGTGCAAGCGGCGTTGCGAGGCACGGGCGTTCCGCTGATCGTCAACGACCGGGTAGACGTCGCGCTGGCGGTCGGCGCGGACGGCGTGCATCTGGGGCAGGGGGACATGCCGCTGGCCGACGCTCGGCGCTTGGGACCACCGAGCTGGATCGTCGGCATTTCCGCGGAGACGGTGGAAGATGCTGTCCGCGCGGAGCGGGACGGCGCCGACTACGTCGGCGTCAGTCCGGTGTTCCGGACGCCGACCAAGACCGACCATGCGGCGCCGCTGGGGCTAGCGGGCTTGCGGGCGATCCGGGCGGCGACGAAGCTCCCGCTGGTCGCCATTGGTGGCCTCCATGCGGGCAATGCGCGGGAAACGATCCGCGCCGGGGCGGACGGGCTGGCCGTAGTGTCGGCCATCGTGGCGGCGGACGATCCGCGCGCGGCGGCGGCGGAATTGCGCCGGGAAATTGAAAATAATGCCTAACCTAGTAGTTGCAAATACTAGACTCTAGTATTTGCAACTAATAGAGTCTACAAATTGCAACTACTAGACTGAGGAAATCCGGG
This sequence comes from Spartobacteria bacterium, assembly GCA_009930415.1. Lineage (GTDB taxonomy): Bacteria > Verrucomicrobiota > Kiritimatiellia > CAIQIC01 > Lenti-01 > Lenti-01. The sequence goes on from RZYG01000028.1 coordinate 14,398, forward strand.
AGCAGGAGCAGGATGAAAATGAAAACCTATCGACGGACGTTGGCGATCGCGGGCTCGGATTGCAGCGGCGGCGCGGGCATCCAGGCCGACCTGAAGACGTTTGCGGCCAACGGCTGCTACGGGATGAGCGTGATCACGGCGCTGACCGCGCAGAACACGCAGGGCGTGGCGGCCATCCATGCGGCACCGGTCGACTTCGTGGCGCAGCAGCTCGACGCCGTGCTGGCCGACGTCGGCGCGGACGCGGTGAAGATCGGCATGCTGTTTTCGCCGGAGCTGATCGAAACGGTGGCACGCAAGCTGCGGGAATACCGGGTTTCGCGCATCGTGCTCGATCCGGTGATGGTGGCGCAGAGCGGCGACAAGCTGCTGCGGGACGATGCCGTCGCGGCGCTCCAGACCCACCTGATCCCGTTGGCGGAAATCGTCACGCCGAACATCCCGGAGGCGGAAGTCCTGCTGGGCAAGAAAATCGGTACGCTGGACGGCGCCGCGGCCGCGGCGGAAAACCTGATGCGCTTCGGGTGCCGAAACGTGCTGGTGAAGGGTGGGCATCTCGAGGGCGAAGCCAGCGACGATTGCCTGTTTCTGGGCGCGGAAAAGCGCCTGGTGCGGTTGCCGGGAGCGCGGATCGAGACGCGCAACAACCACGGGACGGGCTGCACGTTGTCGTCGGCCATCGCCGCCTTCCTGGCCCGGGATTTCGAGATGGAAGAAGCGGTGCGGCGGGCGAAGGCCTACGTGGCGGCGGCCATCCAGGCCGGCGCGGCGTACCGCATCGGCCACGGGCACGGCCCCGTGCACCACTTTTGGCCGTTTTGGTAGCGACGCTTAGCGCGCCCGATGGCGTTCCCGTTCGAGGCGGACCACGCCGAAGGTCAGCACGCCGAGCCCGGCGGTGGCCGCGAAGCCGGCGGCAGATAGCGGCTGCAGATTGAAGACGCGGGCGAGAGCGGGCACGTAGACCACCGCGAGTTGTAGCCCAAGCGTCGCGAGCGTCAGCCCGACGAGCGCGGGATTTCGGCCGAACCGAAACGGCCGGTCAGCCATGGCGCGCAGCCCCCAGGCCTGGCCGATTTGCGCGAATCCAATGGCGGAAAACAGAACGGTCTGCCATTCGCCGTGGCCCCAACCCAACCGGTTCCAAATGCCGGCGAGCAGCAAGGCGCCGCCGCAGATGAAAACGCCCATCCAGCCGACGTGGACGATCGCCGGTCGGTCGAAGATCGGCGCGTCGGGCCGGCGCGGCGGCCGGGCCATGACGTCCGCCTCGGCCGGTTCCAGGCCCAAGCCCAGGCCCATCAGACCGTCGGTGAGCAGATTCAGCCACAGCAAATGCAGCGGCCGCAAGGCCAGGACGCCGATGCCGGCGACCGGCGCCAGCATCATCGCCAGCACCTTGCCGAGGTTGCCGCCGAAGGAATACTTGATGAACCGGACGAGGTTGTCGAAGATCGTGCGGCCTTCCTCGATGGCCGCGACGATCGTCGCGAAATTGTCGTCCAGCAGCACCATCTTGGAGGCTTCCTTGGCGACGTCGGTGCCGGCGATGCCCATGGCCACGCCGATTTCCGCGCGCTTGAGGGCGGGGGAGTCGTTGACGCCGTCGCCGGTCATCGCGACGATCTGGCCGCGCCGCTGCAGGGCGGCCACGATGCGCAACTTGTCCTCCGGCGAAACGCGGGCAAACACGGAGATGCGGTCGATCCGTTTTTCAAGTTCGGCATCGGTCAGCGCCGCCAGTTCGGCGCCGGTCATCACGTGGGGTGCCTCGCCGGCCGGCGGCAAGTCCAGGTTGCGGGCGATGGCGGTGGCGGTGGCGGGATGGTCGCCGGTGATCATGACGGTGCGGATGCCGGCGGCATGGCTGGCGGCGATGGCGGCGCGGACCGCCTCCCGCGGCGGGTCCACCATGCCGATCAGTCCGCAAAACACGAGGTCGCTTTCGACGTCGCGGGCTTGGGCTTGGGGGCCGGGGGCGGCATGGAACCGGCGGAACGCCACGCCCAGCACACGCATGCCGTCGTCGGCCAGCCGTTCGTTGTCGGCGAGGAACCGCCGGCGGACGTCGTCGGCCAAGGGCACGATGCGGCCCTGGTCGAGCGCGTGGGTGGCCAGCTTCAGCAGGCCGTCGGGCGAGCCCTTCACGGCGGCCAGAACGGGCGTGGACAGCGCGGCGGGCAGGGGGTAGTCGCTTTCCGTCGCGCGGTGGAGCGTGGCCATGCGCTTGCGGTCGGAATCGAACGGGAATTCCGCGATGCGCGGCAGTTCCGCGCGGAGCGATTGGATGGCGATGCCGAAGCGTTCGGCGGCGAACAGCAAGGCCGTTTCGGTGGGATCGCCGATCGCGCGCGGCGGCTGGCCGGATTCCTCGAAGACCAGATGGGCGTCGTTGCACAGCGTGGCGGCCAGCAGCAGCGGGACGATCTCGTCGGCGCCGTCGGTCGGCAAGGCGGCGGCGGGGCCGGCGCCGGTCAGCGGCAGGTCGCGCCGGAGTGTGCGCAACCGCGTGACCGTCATGCGGTTTTCCGTCAGCGTGCCGGTCTTGTCGGTGCAGATGACGGTGACGGAACCCAAGGTCTCGACGGCCGGCAGCTTGCGGATCAACGCGCGGCGTTTCAGCATCCGGCGGCCGCCCAGCGCCAGCGTGGCGGTGATGACGGCCGGCAAGCCCTCGGGCACCACGGCGACGAGCAGGCTGACGGCGGTCAGCAGCACTTCGCCGAACGCTTCGCCGCGGATCAGGCCGATCGCGAGCAGGGCCAGCGCCGCGCCCAGGCCGGCGATGGACAGGTGCTTGCCGACCTGCGCCAGCTTGCGCTGGAGCGGCGTGCGGCCTTCCGGCACGCCTTGGATCATGCCGGCGATTTTGCCCAGTTCCGTGCGCATGCCGGTGGCCACCACGACGCCGCTGCCGCGGCCATGGGCGACGAGCGTGCCCATGAACGCGAGATTCGTGCGGTCGCCCAGCGGCAGGTCTGCGGCGGCCAAAGGTTCGGTTTGTTTCCGGACCGCTTCCGCTTCGCCCGTGAGCGCGGCTTCCATCGCCCCGAGCTGGACGGCGTCGAGCAGGCGCAGGTCGGCGGGCACGACGTTGCCGGCTTCGAGCCGGACGACGTCGCCGGGCACCAGTTCCCGCGCGGGGAGTTCCTGCAGTTCGCCGTCGCGGCGGACGCGGACGCTCGGACTGGCCAGTTGCTTGAGGGCGGCCATGGCCTTTTCGGCGCGGTATTCCTGGAGGAAGCCTAGCACGCCGAACAGGACGACAATGGCTAAAATGGCGACGGCTTCGGTGACGTCGCCGAGAAACAGGGACAAAACCGCCGCGCCGACAAGGATGAGGATCATGGGCTCGACGAACTGGGCAAGCAACATTCGCCAGACCGGCCGGGAGATGGTTTCCCGCAATTCGTTGGGCCCGTGGACGGCGCGCCGGGCGTGGGCTTCCGCGGTGGAAAGTCCTGCGGGCGCGGAGTCCAGATCGGCGAGGATTTCGGCGGCGGTTTGCGCGTGCGGTACCTTCATGCGGCGGTTTTCCCTACGTGAAAAAAGCGCCTTGCGGCGCCGGGGACGTTGAACGGAAATTGGAGGCGCGGATCGGGATCGAACCGATGCATAAGGATTTTGCAGACCCTCGCCTTACCACTTGGCTACCGCGCCATTCAAGTCGGGGGGAAAGATAGCGGGGGAACCGCGGAACGTCAACTCGGCGGCGGGGAAAACCGCCGTTGACGCGGCCCCGTTGCCCGTGATACATCCACTGGACCAATCGCCTCAGGTCGGGGCGTAGCGCAGACTGGTAGCGCGTTTGCTTGGGGTGCAAAAGGTCCCGGGTTCAAATCCCGGCGCCCCGACCACTTTTGCGGCAACCGGAGAACCTCCATGATCGCACCGTTCAAATCCCTCCTTGGCGCCGCCGTCGCGGGGCTGATGCTGGCCGGCCCGGTCGGCGCGTGGGGCCCCGAAGGCCACGAGATCGTCGCGGGCATCGCGCTGCATTATCTGACCCCCGCCGCGCGCGCCGCGGTGGACGACGTGCTCGGGAACTACAAGCTGGGCGATTACGACGTGGCGAGCTGGGCGGATTCGATCCGCGGGCAGAAGGAGTTCGACGGTCGGTATCCGCAGAACGGCCGCTGGCACTTCATCGATTTCGACACCCGCCAGCGCTATGATGCGAAATTCGAACTGAAGGTTTCGGACGACGGCAACGACGTTGTCAGCCAGATCCTGCGCTGGCGCGACGATCTCCGCGGCGGCCAGCTCCGGGGCGAACGGCGCCTCGACGCCTTGCGGTTCCTCGTCCATTTCGCGGGCGACGTGCACCAGCCCCTGCATTGCGCCTTCCGCTACGGCGACATGGGCGGCAACATGCTGCCGGTGCATTCCTTCGCCGGGCGGAACCATTCGTTCGGCAACGGCGACGAACTGGACTATGCGCCCAGCCTGCACAGCGTCTGGGACGAAAATCTCGTATACGAGCTCGTCGCCGGCCGCCGGACGAAAGACGTGGTCCGCGAACTCCAGCGCGAAATCACTCCGGACCAGGTGCGCAGCTGGATGAACGACGACGTGCTGCGCTGGGCCAACGACAGCTATTGGCTTGCGCGCAAGAAGGCTTACCGCTGGAGCAACGGCGAGAACCTGCCCTTCAAGTGGTCCGGCCCCGGCATGGATCTGACGAGTGCGAACTACATCGATGCCCAGATTCCCATCGTGCGGGAGCAGTTGCAGAAGGCCGGCGTCCGGCTGGCCGGCCTGCTCAACAGCGCGTTCGATCCCGATTGGAAAGAGCCGCGGCGCGCGGACGCGGCGAAAAAGGAGAAACCGTGAAAAGGCTGCTCGCATCGGCAATCGTTCTGGCGGGGCTGGTTGTGGGCGCCTACTGGTGCGTCGGCCACCACGTGGTGCGCACGGACCGGGGCATGCTTGTGGTGGCCAAGCGCTACCTGTCCACCAGCGACACGTTCGCGGACGTGCGGGCCTGGTCGTCCGCCGATTTCGACGGGCATCCCGACTTGCGCGCCGCGCTCGTTTCCGGCGGCTACGAAGGTCTGCTGGCGGATCTGAAGGCCCGCGAGCGCCAGGCGGCGCTGGACGATCTCAAGAACCGCGCCGCGGGCATGGCCCGGGACGTGGCCGATCAGGTCGCAACGAAGGCGGAAGAGGTGGCGGGGGCCATCTCCCAAACGGCGACGGAAGTGGCGGGCCAGGTGGCGCAAAGGGCCGAAGAAGTGGCCGCGCAGGTTTCCGAGAAGATCGACGAAACGCTGGCCGGGGAATAGCCGTCAGCCTAGCAGGCGGGCCGCATTGCCGCCGAGCGCGGCGGCCAAGAAGTCTTCGGGCAGGCCGAGCGCGCGCCAGCGGGCGAGTTCGGCGGATTGGTCGCTCCAGGGGCTGTCGGTGCCGAACAGGATGCGGTCGGCGGGGTGGGCCAAGATCATCGCGCGGGCTTCGGCTGCGGGCATCTCATGCAGGCAGTACGACGTCTCGACGAAGATCGGCTGTCCGATCAGGTATTTCCGGGATTCGGCCCAGTCGCGCCAGCCGCCGAGATGCGTGGCCACGAATTTCAGGGTGGGGAAGGTGTCGATGACGCGCCGGACGCGGACGGGATCGGCGACGCGGTCGAACGGATAAGCCATGTCGAAGCCGGTATGGAAGACGGC
>RZYG01000029.1 GCA_009930415.1 Spartobacteria bacterium
AAAAAAGTGGTGGCGAGAATCGGGATCGAACCGATGACACACGGATTTTCAGTCCGTTGCTCTACCAGCTGAGCTATCTCGCCACCCAAAGTGTTCCGCGTGTATAACGGGTTTTGCCCGCCTCTGTCAATACGCTTGCCCGGTTCCGGCCGCGGTTTTATCCTGCCGTCATGAATCCATCCTGCCCCTTCTGCGAACTGTCGGCCGACCGCGTCGTTGCCTCGGAAGGCCCCTGCGTGGCATTTCGCGACGGGTTTCCCGTCAGCGCGGGGCACACGCTGATCATCCCCCGGCGCCACGTCGCCTCGTTCCGCGACCTGACCGCGGACGAGTGGACGGCCGTCCACCGCCTGGCGCAGCGGATCGCCGCCGAACTCCAGGCCGCCGATCCGACCATCGCCGGCTTCAATTTCGGCGCCAACGACGGCGAAACGGCCGGCCAATCCGTGTTCCACTGCCACCTGCATCTGATCCCCCGCCGCGGCGGCGACCATCCCGCCCCCAAGGGCGGCATCCGCGGCGTCATCCCCGGCAAAGCCCACTACTGAACCCCGAAAAGCGAAAACCGGACCCCGCGGGCGCGGCGGTCCGGAACGTGGTGTGCCTGGCGGGGGTCGAACCCACAACCTTTAGCTCCGGAGGCTAACGCTCTGTCCAATTGAGCTACAGGCACGCCGGAAATCGACTGTTGCGGACACTACGGAGCGGCGCCCGGTCCGGCAAGCGAAAAAAGGCGGCTCAGCGGTTCCGGAAGAGCAGCAGGCAGCCCAGCAATTGGCTGCCCAGGACCGGAATCCACGGGATCATGTCCGGCCGCCACTCGGGGCGCTCCACCAAGGCGTCGGCGATGATGATGAACAGGTAGAAGGTGAACATCAGCACCAGCGCCAAGGCGATGCCGAGGGAGGATTCCTTGCGGTGGGAGCGGATGCCCAGCGGAATCGCCAGCAGCGTGAACGAAAAGCAGGACATCGCCAGGGCCAGGCGCTTGTTGGCGTCCACGGCCATCTTGGTGCGCAGGCGCGGGACGTTGGCCTCCTGGATGTCCGGAAAGGTCTGGCGCACGTTCTGGATGGAGCGCACGAGCTCCGCGAAGGTCATGTCGGACGGTTTCTTGTTGATCTTGCCCTTGCGGAGCATCTGGCGGAGGTCGAGGGTGATCGGATAGCTGTCGGCGCTGAGGGTGCGGGCCTTGGTTTGGTCGTCGGGATGGTCCGGATCGTATTCCGTCAGGCGCACCTGCCGCAAATCGATTTCCATCACGCGGGTTTCCGGATTGAAATCGACGGTGCCGGACTTGGCGCGGACTTCCGCCCGCGCGCCTTTGTCGTCGAATTGGTAGAGAATGATGTCTTCCAGCTGCCGGTCGGCCTTTTTGCCGACGTAGACCTTCACGCCGGGAAAATCGTTGGCGAAGCGGCCTTCTTCCAGCAGCGCCAGGGGATCTTCCTCGCCGAGGTCGCGGAGCATTTGGCGGCGGGCGAAATGGCTCCGGGGCGACAGCTCGGCGTTGAGGTAGAGGCAGACGGCGGAGAGCAGGACGGCGCAGAACACGATCGGCGCGGCGGTCTGCCAGAGGCTGATGCCGCAGGATTTCATCGCCGTGATTTCGCCGTCGGCGGACAGCCGGCCGAAGTGCAGCAGGACGGTGGTCAGCACGCTCATCGGGATGACGAACGACAGCGTGAAGGGGATGTTCAGGGCGAAGATCTTGAGGATCAGCAGGCCCGAGATGCCGCGCGACATGTAGTCGATGGCCTGCACCACGGCGCCGACGTACATGACGAACGTCAGCACGCCGAGCGTGATCAGGAAATTCTTGATGAAATCTCCCAGAAGGTAGCGGTTGAACACCCGGGTCATGCGCCGGCGCCCCTCCGGCGGCGCGCGGCTTCCAGCGTGTTCTTCAGGAGCATGGCGATCGTCAGCGGGCCCACGCCGCCCGGCACCGGCGTGATCGCGGCGGCTTTTTCGGCCACCGCCGCGAAATCCACGTCGCCCGCCAGGCGATAGCCCGAGGCCTTGGACGCGTCCGGCACGCGGTTCACGCCGACGTCGATCACGACCGCGCCGGGCTTGACCATGTCGGCCGTCAACACGTTCGGCCGGCCGGCGGCGACGACGACGACGTCCGCGGCGCGCGTGAAGCGCGCGACGTCCTTCGTCCGGGTGTGGCACAGCGTCACCGTGGCGTCCACGCCCTTCTGGGACAGCAAAACGGACAGCGGCCGGCCCACGATCTGGCTGCGGCCGATCACGACGACGGCCGCGCCCGCCAGCGCCACGCCCGCGCGGCGCAGGAGTTCCACGACGCCGGCCGGCGTGCACGGCACGAACGCGGGCAGGCCGAGCACCATGCGCCCGACGTTGGTCGGATGGAAGCCGTCGACGTCCTTGGCCGGATCGATGGCCTCGATGACCTCCCGCTCGGCGGAGGCGTCGGGCAGCGGCAACTGCACCAGGATGCCGTCGACGGCGTCGTCCGCGTTCAGGGCGCGGACGGCGGCGAGGATTTCCGCCTTGCGGGCGGAGGCCGGCAGGTGGATTTCGCGGGAATGGATGCCCGCGGCGGCGCAAGCCTTTTCCTTGGCCGCCACGTAGGAGCGCGAGGCCGGATCGTCGCCCACCCGCACGACGGCCAAGCCCGGCACGAGGCCGGTCGCGGCCTTCAGCGCCGCCGCGGCCGCGGCGGTTTCCGCGCGCAGGTCGGCGGCGAGGCTTTTACCGTCCAGGATGCGGGCGACCATGCGGCGGCCTTCCTTAAAAGCGATAGCGGACGGTGATCTGGCCCGACGTGCCGTCGAACCAGTCGAAGCGCGCGCCGAACGCCAGGTTTTCCAGCAGCCACAGCTCCCCGCCCCCCACCACGCCGAAGGCTTCGGCTTCTTCGAAATCCCGGTCGGTTCCGGCGCGCGACCAGGTGCCGTCGAGCTTCGAATAGGCCGGGCCGACGAAAAGGTGGAAGCTCTGGAATTCGCCGGAGTAGGCGTTGCGGAACGTGCGGGCGAACGAGAGGTGGTAGTCCAGCGGCAGCATCGCGAGCGTTTCGTGCCAGCGCAATTCGCCTTCGCCGTCGTCGCGGCCGGTGCGGTAGGCGTACTGCCCGGCCAGCTGCAGCGTGAGGCGCCAGGCGGTCTTCTGCGCGCCCTGGTAGATCTGCCACACGTTCAGGCGGGCGCCCAACGCGCCGCCGGCGCCGGGATCGGTGGACTCGGCCATGGCCCCGTCCAACCGGGCTTCGGCCGCGCCGGCCTGGCCGTAGAGCAGCAGCCACGGCCAGGGCGACACGCCGACCATCGCTTCGGCGACGTGGGCTTTCAAATCCCGCTCGCGGCCGTCCATCTCCACGGGGCGCGAGAGGCGCTGATAGCCGAGGCCGGCCTGCCAGGGCACCGGGTCCCGCCACGTCAGCAAGGATTTTTCGGCGCTGGCGTCTTCCTCCACGTTCAGCGAGGCCCGGGCCGCGGGGGCGGCCAGCAGCAGCAGCGAACACGTCCACGAGGCGATGCGGTTCATGGGGTCTCCTGTTCGGATGAATCGGCGGCGGGCGGGGTCTCGGCGGCCGGGGTTTCCGCGGCGGGCGCTTCCGGCGCCGCCTCGTCGTCGGGTTCCACGGGCGTCGCGCTCATCACGACGTCGCCCTCGGCCAGGTCGATCAGCTTGACGCCCTGGGCGGAGCGGCCGGTGATGCGCACGCCGTCCACGGGCATGCGGATCATGGTGCCCATCTTGGTCACGATCATGATCGCGTCGTGGTCGTGGACGCTCAGGGCGGTGACGAGGTCGCCGGTCTTGGCGGTCAGGTCGTTGGCGATCAGGCCCTTGCCGCCGCGCCGCTGGACGCGGTATTCGCCGAAGGGGGTGCGCTTGCCGTAGCCGTTTTCGGTGACGGTCAGCAGCATGGCGTCTTCATGGACCACTTCCACGCCTTCGACGACGTCGCCGTCTGCGAGCGCAATGCCGCGGACGCCGCCGGTGGCGCGGCCCATGGGGCGCGCATCCGTTTCCGGGAAGCGGATGCCCTGGCCTTGGCGGGTCACCAGCAGCAGGTGGTCCTGGCCGTCCGTCAGCTCGACGCCGATGAGGCGGTCGCCTTCCTCGACGTTGATGGCGATGATGCCCGCCGCGCGGACGTTCTGGTAGGCGTCGAGGGCGGTCTTCTTGACCGTGCCCTTTTCCGTGGCGAAGAACAGGTACTTGTCCGCATCGAAGCCGCGAATGGGGATGATGGCCGCGATTTTCTCGCCGCCCTGCATGTCCAGCAGGTTGACGAGGGCCTTGCCGCGCGAATCGCGGGCGCCCTCGGGGATTTCGTAGGCCTTCTTGAAGTACATGCGGCCCCGCTCGGTGAAGAACAGCATCCAGTCGTGGGCGGAGCAGTTGAACACGTGTTCGACGTAGTCTTCGTCCTTCGTGTCCATGCCCACGACGCCCTTGCCGCCGCGCTTCTGCTCGCGGTAGACGCTCGTGGGGGTGCGCTTGACGTAGCCGGCGCGGGAGAGGGAGATCACGCAATCCTCGTCGGCGACGAGGTCCATGACGTCGATGTCGCCCGCGTCGGCGACGATTTCCGTGCGGCGCGCGTCGGCATAGGCCGCGCGGACGTCGCGGAGGTCGTCCTTCATGACGCCGTAGAGCTTGGCGGCGTCGGCCAGCAGGTCCTGCAGATAGGCGATGCGGTCCTGGAGGGCCTTGAATTCCGCCTCGATCTTGTCGCGTTCCAGCCCGGTGAGCTGGTAGAGGCGCAGGTCGAGGATGGCGTTGGCCTGGAGCTCGGAGAAGCCGAAGCGGCCCATCAACTGGGCCCGCGCGGCGTCGCGGTTGACGGAGGCGCGGATGATCCGGACGACTTCGTCGAGGTGGTCCAGCGCGAGCAGCAGGCCTTCGAGGACGTGGGCGCGGGCTTGCGCCTCGCGCAGTTCGAACTTCGTCCGCCGCGTCAGCACCTCGAAGCGGTGCTCGATGAAGCACTGCATCATCTCCTTGAGGTTCATCACGCGCGGCCGGCCGCGGTCGATCGCCAGCAGGATGGCGCCGAAGGTGACGGACAGCTGGGTCTGCTTGTAGAGGTTGTTGAGGACGACCTGGCCGATTTCGCCGCGCTTGAGCTCCACGACGACGCGGATGCCGTCCTTGTCGGATTCGTCGCGCAGGTCGCTGATGCCTTCGAGCTGCTTTTCGTGCACCAGGTCCGCGATCCGCTCGATCATCGCGGATTTGTTCACGGCGTAGGGGATTTCGGTGATGATGATCCGCTCGCGGTCGTTCTTCCACTCTTCGACCGCCGCCTTGCCGCGCAGGCGCATGTGCCCGCGGCCGGTTTCGTACATGGCGCGGATCGGGCCCCGCCCGCACAGGGTGCCGCCGGTCGGGAAATCCGGCCCCTGCACGAACTGCATGAGGTCCGCCACGGTCGCGTCGGGATGGTCGATCAGGTGGATCGTGCCGTCGACGATCTCGCCGAGATTGTGCGGGGGGATGTTCGTGGCCATGCCGACGGCGATGCCGGTCGAGCCGTTGACGAGCAGGTTGGGGACGCGCGCGGGCAGCACGCGGGGTTCCCGCAGGGACTCGTCGAAGTTCGGCTGCATCTCGACGGTGTCCTTGTCGATGTCGGCCAGCAGGTCTTCGGCCATCTTGCCGAGCTTGCATTCCGTGTAGCGGTAGGCCGCCGCGGGATCGCCGTCGATGCTGCCGAAATTGCCCTGCCCCTTGATGAGCATGTAGCGCATGGAAAAGTCCTGCCCCATGCGCACGAGCGTGTCGTACACGGCGGCGTCGCCGTGGGGGTGGTAGTTGCCGATGACTTCGCCGACGACCTTGGCGCACTTCACGAACGCCTTGGCGTGGGTCCAGCCGCGCTCCTTCATGGCGAACAGGATGCGCCGGTTGCCGGGCTTGAGGCCGTCGCGGGCGTCCGGCAGGGCGCGGCCGACGATGACCGACATCGAATAGTCGATGTAGGCCTTCTGCATCTCCTCTTCGATGTTGATGCCTTCGATGCGGTCCGGCGCGTTCTGCGGGGCCAGCGCCGCCGCCGGCAGGGGTTCGCCCGCGGCCTCGCCGCCGGCGTTGGGATTCAGTTCGTCGCTCATCGGTTGTCCTTGCTGCGTCCATCCAGATGGAACCAGGCCCCCACCGGCCGGTTCCGCTCATCGTTCAGGTAGCGTTGCCGCTGCGCTTCGGTCCGGAACTGCCACGCCGCCGCAATCAGGCGCGCGTAGCCATCCGCCCCCAGTTCGGGCGGCGGCGAAGGCGGCGCGTTTTCGCGCACGAATCGCAAATCCGGGGCTTCCGCCTGGAACTTCATTGGGTCTCCCGGAAAAATCCCAGCCAGCGCGGCGAGGCGTATTTCAGGCAGAGCCGTTCGAACTCCGGACCACGGACGTCCAGCCCATTGGCCCTTGCGAGTTCCGCGACGTCGGCCATGTCCTTGAGGCGCTTGCCTTGCTCCAGAGCAAAAAGCTTCATGGCCAGCAGATGTTCCAGACAGGGCGTCCGGACCCGTGCGCCCAGCACGGTCGATTCCTTCGCCGAAATCTCCATCTGGGCAAACGTCGATTCGCCTGCGAAAATGAAATCCACGATGGCCCGTCCAGGCTGCGAATAACGGACATACAGTTCGGTGGGTTCATGCAATTGCCCGTATCCGAGCCGCTTCATCGCAGCATCGAAACGCGGAAAAAGGTCCTTGCGGCAGAACAAATCGATATCTTGCGTCGTGCGCTCGACGTGGTGCGCGCTCAACGACAACCCGCCGACCAGCAGGAAGGGAATTCCGTCCGCGCGCAAGGTCTCGACCAAGCGCGCGAACTCTTCGACCCGTTCGTTCATGGGTTGGCTGGGATTCATCTTCCGTTCGTCCTCAGACGTCCAGGTTGCGCACGTTGAGGGCGTTTTCCTCGATGAAGGCGCGGCGGGGTTCGACCTCGTCGCCCATCAGGATGGTGAAAATCTGGTCGGCGCGGACGGCGTCGTCGAGGGTCACCTGGAGGAGCTTGCGCCGGGTGGGTTCAAGGGTGGTTTCCCAGAGCTGCTCGGGGTTCATTTCGCCCAACCCTTTGTAGCGCTGGATGCTCAGGCCGCGGCGGCCGACCTCGCGCACGAGGCGCAACAGGTCGCCGAGCGCGAAGAGGGGCGCCTTCTTGCCGTCCACGTCGGCTTCGTAGATGGGCGCGCCGTTGCGCAGCAGGGCCGCGATGCCGAAGCCATGGGCCTGGAGCTGCGCGAACTGCTTGACCAGGCCGGGGGCGAGGTGCAGTTCATCCCACTTGAACTGGGACGGATCCAGCGCACCCATGCGGGTCTCGGCGTCCTCGCGGATCTTGCGCATTTCTTCGTCGGAAAACGCGAGGTGGATTTCCTGGTTCTCGACGTCGCCGCCGGGCGGAACCACCCGCACGCGGTAGAGCGGCAGGCGGTTGGCCGCCGCGTCGTAGCGCTTCACGTATTCGTCGAAGTCCACGCTCTTGCGCGCCAGGGCTTCGGCGATGTGCTCGACCTCCTCGAGGACCTTGAGCACTTCGGCCATCTGGCCGTCTTCGAGCCGCGGCGTGCCGTCGAGGCCGAGCAGGCGCACGTCCTCGATGCCCAGTTCGATCAGCACCTGGTTCAGGTGCCGGTCGTTGTCGATGTAGCGTTCCTGCTTCTTGCGCTTGATCTTGTAGAGCGGCGGCTGCGCGATGTAGACGAAGCCGCGTTCGATCAGCTGCGGCATCTGCCGGTAGAAGAACGTCAGCAGCAGCGTGCGGATGTGCGAGCCGTCCACGTCGGCGTCGGTCATGATGATGATCTTGTGGTAGCGCGCCTTCTCCACGTCGAACTCGTCGCGGCCGATGCCCGCGCCGATCGCGGTGATCATCGTGCGGATTTCCTGGTTGTTGAGCATCCGGTCGAGCCGGGCCTTCTCCACGTTGAGGATCTTGCCGCGCAACGGCAAAATGGCCTGGAATTTGCGGTCGCGGCCCTGCTTGGCCGAACCGCCGGCCGAATTGCCTTCCACGAGGAACAGTTCGCACAGCGCGGGATCGCGCTCCGAGCAGTCCGCCAGCTTGCCGGGCAGCGAGCCGGAATCCAGCGCGCCCTTGCGGCGGGTCAGGTCGCGCGCCTTGCGCGCCGCCTCGCGGGCCCGCGCCGCCAGCACGCCCTTCTCCACCACCTTGCGGGCGACCGCCGGGTTCTCCTCGAAGTGCGTCGCCAGCCCCTCGTTGACGATGGAGGACACGATGCCTTCGACCTCGCTGTTGCCCAGCTTGGTCTTCGTCTGGCCCTCGAACTGCGGGTCGGGCACCTTGACGCTCACCACCGCCACGAGGCCTTCGCGGATGTCCTCGCCGGACATCGCGTCTTCCTCTTTCAGCAGCTTGTTGGCGCGGCCGTAGACGTTGACCACGCGCGTCAGCGCGCTGCGGAAGCCGCTCAGGTGCGTGCCGCCCTCGATCGTGTTGATGTTGTTCGCGTAGGTCAGCACCGACTCGGCGTAGCTGTCGTTGTACTGCAGCGCGATCTCGACGGCGACGCCGTCCTGTTCCTTCTCGAAGCAGATCGGATCCGGATGCAGCACCACCTTGTTCTTGTTCAGGTGCTGGACGAATTCGCGGATGCCGCCGTCGTAGCGGAAGGTTTCCGCGCGCATCGTCCCGTCCTGCTGCTCCTGGCGGAAGACGATCTCGATGCCCTTGTTCAGGAACGCCAGCTCGCGCAGCCGCGCGGCCAGGATGTCCCAGGAAAACTCGAGCGTCGTGAAAATCTGGTCGTCCGGATACCACGTCACCTTCGTGCCCCGGTCGGCGCACGACCCGATGACTTCCAGCGGCGAGACGGTGACGCCCCGCTCGAAGCGCATGCGGTAGATCTTGCCCTCGCGCCGCACCTCGACTTCCATCCATTCGCTCAGGGCGTTCACGCAGCTGACGCCCACGCCGTGGAGGCCGCCGGACACCTTGTAGCTGCCGTGGTCGAACTTGCCGCCCGCGTGCAGGACCGTCAGCGCCACCTCCACCGCCGGCTTTTTCAGCTTCGGATGCAGATCCACCGGAATGCCGCGGCCGTTGTCCGTGACGGACACCGAGCCGTCGGCGGCCAGTTCCACCGCGATGCGGCTGCAATGGCCCGCCAGCGCTTCGTCGATGGAGTTGTCCACCACTTCGTACACGCAGTGGTGCAGCCCGCGCTGGAACGTGTCGCCGATGTACATCGCGGGCCGCTTGCGGACCGCCTCCAGCCCTTCCAAAACCTGGATTTTCGACCCGTCGTAGGTTTCCGGTTTGGAAACCGCAGCCGCCCCCGCGGACTCGTTTTTCTCTTGCTCTGCCATGGTACCGTCTTTTCTCTATTCAACTAATAGGGAGAATCTATCGAAATCGTCTTCCCGACACAAGAAAAACCGTACCCGCGCCCGGCCGCCGCCCGAACAGGTAAAACGGTTATGAAAACGCCCCCGGCCGTCTTTCGCCTCCCAGTGCCCCCCTAATTAAGGAAAAACGGCATTTTCCGGTTATTTTGTCTCTTCAGGCCCGTTTTTTTAGCTAAAAATGGCCTGTTTTTGACCGTTTTTGGCACAAAATGGCCTCCCGTTCGCCGAAAACGAACCCAAAACACGATTTTTTAGCCCAAAAATTCGCCGTTCTTGTTCTCTTGGCGCCGTTTTTTGAAGAAATCCTTGATCAACGCCGCGCATTCGTCCTCCAGCACCCCCGCCAGCACGGCCGAACGATGGTTCAGCTCCGCCGATTGCAGGATTTGAAAGCGCGAAACCGCTCCGCCCCGCAACGGGTCCGTCATGCCCCACACCACCAGCGGAATCCGCGCCAGCACGATCGCCCCCGCGCACATCGGGCAGGGTTCCTTCGTCACGTAGAGAATGCTGTCCGTCAGCCGCCAGTCGCCCGCCGCGGCCGCCGCCTGGGTGAGCGCGATGATTTCCGCGTGCGCCGTCGGATCTTTGAGCGTCCGGGTCTGGTTCCAGGCCTGGCCGGCCAGCTCCCCGCCGTTGTAGATCACCGCGCCGACGGGCACTTCGCCCGCTTCCGCCGCCCGTTTCGCTTGGCGCAGCGCCAGGCGCATCCGCGCCTCGTGCACCGCCATTCCGGGAACGTCCGTCTTCATTTCCGGGCCTCCTCCCGCTCCCGCAACGCCCGGAAGCCGACGTCCCGCCCGCGATAATCCTCCGGGAAATCCTGCCGATGGCCGACCTCGAGGCGCCGCGGATCGCGCTCCGCCCAGCTGCCGCCGCAGGCCAGCCGCCGGCCGGCGGGGTCCGCCGGGGCCGCCGCGCACCACTCGTAGAGATTGCCGGCCACGTCGCGCAAACCGAATCCGTTGGCCGGATACGCCCCCGCCCGGGGCGCCGGCCCTGCCGCATCGAACCGCGCCCGCGCCGCCGGGTCGCCGCCCCACCCCCACGGATAGGGCGCGCCCTCCACGCCCCCGCGCGCCGCCCGTTCCCACTCCGCCGCCGTCGGCAAGCGCACCGTCCGGCCCTCCCGCCGCGAGCGCCAGGCGCAATAGGCCTCCGCCTCGGCCGCCGTCACCTCCGCCACCGCCTGCCGGGCCGCGCCGGCCCGGACCGCATAGCCCCCGCCCGGCCGCCGGGCGATCTGCGCCGTTTCCGGATAGTCGCTCCGCGCCGCCCCGTTCAGGAATTCCACGAACGCCGCCACCGTCGTTTCGCGGCGCGCCAGCTCGACTCCGCCGGCCGGGAGCTCCGCCCACTCGCCCGCGCAGCCCGCGGCCAACGCCAAACCGCCGATCAACCTGGTGAGCCCGTTGCGATGCATCGGCGGCATTAAAGCGCATCGGCCTTTGACAATCCACCGCGAAATCCCCATACTGTTTCACCAATCGTCGAAAGGACGCGAAAGGTGGAGAACATGGATCAGCGCAAAGCGAAATGTGGCCGCTACGGCATGTTCACGGGCATTCTGAACGTCGGCCTGCTCGGCCTCGTGCTCGGAGCCGGGCTGGCCGTTCCCTTCCAACCCGAAGTCTGGAGCGGCTCCGACGTCGCCGCCCTGCTGGCCACCGGCTTCGCGCTGGCCTACGTCCTGCTCGGCGCGGCCGACTGGATCTTGCAGCGCCTCGCGCTCGCGAAAAATCCGCTGCCGGCCGATCTCGACCTCTCCGATCGCGCCATCGCCCGCGAGCGCGTCGCCGCGCTGACCGGTTGTTCCCTGCTCGAACGCCATGCCCGCCGCCTGCTCGCCGCATGGGGCGCCGGCGCCTCCGGCCCGCAAGTCGCCGTCATGGCCGCCAACCAAACCGGCCGGCTGATGGCGATGCTCGTGGCCGAAGCCGGCGCGATTCTCGTCTTGCTGGTCGCCGCCGCCGGATTCGCCGCGCCGGGCGCCCTGCTGACGCTGGGCACGGGCCTGATGGTGCTGGTCGCCCTCGTCGGTTTGGCGCGCTTCCAGCTGGCGTCGCAATCCGCCGGCTACATCGAATCGCACCTGCTCGCCCACGTCGGCAACGACACCCCGGCCGCCGCCGCCGCCGATTTCGCCCAGTCCGCCGGCAAGGCCGCCGCCGAATCCATGCACGCCCTCGCCGCCGCCCAGACCCGGTTCGTCGAGCAGCTGGCCAAGTCGCAGGACCAGGCCGCCACCCTCGCCGCCAAGGCCCAGCAGGACGCCGCCGCGCAACTGGCCAAGGCCCAGGCCGACGCCGCCGCGCAGATCGCCAAGGCGCAAGCCGATGCCGCCGCCCAGGTCGCCAAGGCCCAGACCGACATGGCCGCCCAGCTGACCGCGGCGCTGGAACAGTCCTCCGCCAAGATCGGTACGGCCCAGACCGAAGTCGCCACGCAGCTCGGCCGCGTCACCGCTCTGGCTTCCAGCATCGACGACGTCCTCAAGCTGCAGCAAGCCGTCGACGGCACCCTCAAGGGCGTCGCCGTCACCGACGAATTCAAGTCCACGCTCGTCGAGCTCAAGCGGCACCTCGCCGAATCCGACCAGCTGCTCAAGAACGCGGCCAAGCCGCGCACCATCCGGCTCGTGGAAAAAGACAACGAATAAGCCGTCCCCCATGCCGGATCCCGCCGCCGCCCCCGCGCCCGAACCGCCGGGGGCGGTTTCGTCTCCGCCCCCGCTCGCGGCCGGCCTCTATCTCGTCGGCACCCCCATCGGCAACCTGGAGGACGTCACCCTGCGCGCCCTGCGCGTGTTGCGTTCCGCCACGCATATCCTCGCCGAAGACACGCGCCGCACGCGGCTGCTGCTCGACCGCCACGGCATCCGCACGCCCATGATCTCCTGCCACAAATTCAACGAACGCGCCCGCGCAGAGGAAATCCTCGGTCGCATTCGCGCCGGCGAAGCCCTTGCGCTCGTCACCGATGCCGGCATGCCGGGCATTTCCGATCCCGGCGCCCGCGCCGCCGCCGCCGTCCGCGCCGCCGGCTTGCCCGTCGCCGTGGTCCCCGGCCCGTGCGCGCTCTCGGCCGCCGTCGCCCTCTGCGGCCAGACCGAAAGCCGCGGGTTTTTGTTCGAGGGCTTTCTCGACCACAAGACCGCCGCGCGCCGCCGCCGTCTGCTCGAACTCGCCGAGTTTCCCGTCCCCGTGGTCTTCTACGAATCCACCCACCGCATCCTCAAGCTCCTCGACGAGGTGGAACAGGAACTCGGCTCGGAACGGAAACTCTTCATCGCCCGCGAACTCACCAAGAAGTTCGAAGAAACGCGGACCGGCACCCCCGCCGAACTTCGCGCCCATTACGCCGTCCATTCCTTCAAAGGCGAATTCGTCGTCATCCTCCTGCCCGCCTGATCGGCCGCTTTTTTTTTCGTTGGCCTCCCCGTTGCCCATCATTTCGTTCAAAAAGGCTTGATCTAGTATTTGCAACTACTAGAGTCTAGTAATTGCAACTACTAGATTGACCGCAAACCCCCTCCAGGAAGGAACCACCCAGATGCAAAACCTGAATCCCACCCTGTGGCGAACCTGCCGGATGCTGTCCGGCAAGACTCGCCTCAAGTTGCTGCGCCACCTGCATGATCATCCCGGGCAGAACATCGCCGACCTGGCCGCGGCCGTGGGCATCAGCCGTTCCTACGCCAGCCAGGAAATGCGGCGCATCCAATCCCGCGGTTTTCTCAAAGCGACCCACCGCGGGGCCTCCTTGATCTATCTCCCGGGCGCAGACCCGCAAGTCGCAACCGCGGCCCCCTTGCTGCAAGCGGTCCAGGCCGCGCTGGATTCCGGGCCGGCGCGGCGCGACGGAGAGATGGCGGTCCTCGCTGCCGGTTTGGCCCACGAACGGCGCATGGCCCTGGCCCGCGCGCTGCTGGAAGCGCCTCGGACTTCCGGCGAACTGTGGGCCGCCCAGCCGATGTCGGCGTGCTCGTTTCAACTCCACTTGCGCACCCTGATCGCCGGCGGCTTTGCCGTCCGAACCAAACGCGGTTTGGAATTCCGAACGCCACCGCACCCGCTGGGCAAGGCGCTGGCGGAGCTGCTGCGGCAGGGCATCGCCCGCTAGATTTTCCGGACGTCTTTTCGCCTTTCCCTCCATGGGGAAATGCGCCAGAGTTGCCGCGTGGTGAATCCAGCTTCCATCCAGCGGTTTTGGCTCCTCGGCCATCCCGTCGGCCATTCGCTCTCCCCGGCCATGCACAACGCCGCATTCAAGGCCCTCGGTCTGCGCGCGAAATACGACCTGCGCGACGTCGCCCCCGGCGACGTGCCCCGTACGCTCGCGGACCTGCGCGCGCAGGGTTGCGGCGGCGCCAACGTCACCATCCCCCACAAGGAAGCCGCCTACCGCTTCTTGGCCGCCAAGGGAAAGCTTTCGGATACCGCGCAACTGCTGCATTCCGTCAACACCGTCGTCTTCAGCCCGGACGGCGCGCTCTACGGCGACAACACCGATGCCCCCGGCTTCCTCGACGCGCTGAAAGAGGCCTTCCGCGCCACCCCGCGCGGCCGGCGCGTGCTCGTGCTCGGCTGCGGCGGCGCCGGCCGCGCGCTCGCTTTGACCTGCGCCATGCAGGGCGCCGCGGAAATCCTCGTCGCCGACGTCCATCTCGCCGCGCGCCGCCGCCTCCTGCTCGCCCTGCGCCACACCGCGCCGGGCCTGCCCGTCGCCGGCGTGTCCCTCGCCCGCGCGCGCGCCGCTGCGCGCGATTGCGACCTGATCATCCAAGCCACGCCTGTCGGCATGAAGCCCGGCGATCCATCGCTGCTGCCGCCCGAATCCTTCCGCAAGGGCCAGCTCGTTTTCGATCTGATCTACCATCCCGCCGTCCCGCCGCTGCTGGCGACCGCGCAGGCCGCCGGCGCGCGCACCGCCAACGGCCTCGGCATGCTCCTGCACCAAGGCGCGCGCGCCTTCCGCCAGTGGACCGGCCGCAAGCCGCCCGTGAACGTCATGCGCGCCGCCCTCGACAAAGCCCTGAAAGCCCGGAACCGATGATGCCCCTCCCGCCAGAAGCCTTCGCCGCCGTCTCGATCTTCGTTTTTCTGGCCGGCCTGTGCATCGGCAGCTTCCTCAACGTCTGCATCTGGCGCATCCCGCGCGACGAATCCATCGTCTGGCCCGGTTCCCACTGCCCGGCCTGCAACCACAAGATCGCGCCGTGGGACAACGTTCCGCTGCTGTCGTGGTTGATTCTCAACGGCAAGTGCCGCCACTGCCAAGCGCCCATCTCCCCGCGCTATTTCATCGTCGAGCTGCTCACCGGCGCGCTGTTTGCCGGCTTGTGGTTCGTCCATGGCTGGTCGCTCTTCACCCCCGTCTACGGTTTTTTCGCCGGCGCCTTGATCCTCGGCACGTTTGTGGACTTCGACCATCTCATTTTGCCCGACCGCGTCACCCTCGGCGGCATGGTCGCCGGGCTCGTCCTTTCGTTCGCGTTTCCGGAACTGCAAGGCCGCAGCGAGCGCCTGCCGGCGCTGACCCAATCCGCGCTCGGCCTCGCCCTCGGCTTCGGCATCCTGTGGACCGTCGCCACCGTGGGCCGCCTGGTGCTCAAGCGCGAGGCCATGGGGTTCGGCGACGTGAAGCTGCTCGGCGCGGTCGGCGCCTGCCTCGGCTGGCAGGCGGTCCTGTTCGCCGTGTTCGTGTCCTCGCTGTCCGGCACCCTGCTCGGCTTCGCCCTCATCGCGTTCGGCAAAAAAGAACTCCAAAGCAAAATTCCCTACGGCCCGCACATCGCGCTCGCCGCGGTCCTCTGGATGTTCTGCGGGCCGGCCTGCATCGAGCTCTACTCGTCCTGGGCCTTTGCCGCCCGTCCCGGTCCTGCCTTCTAGGAGAACGCCATGAACGACCTCGAATCCTCGCCGCTCCGCCCGCACCGGCTCAGCGCCACCGCGATCTCCCTCGGGCTGCTCGCCGTCATTGCCGTCGGCGCGGTCCTCAAGGTCGCGCAGGGCGTCGTGTTGCCGCTGCTCATCGCGTGGCTGCTGAGCTACCTGCTTGCGCCGGCCGTCAATTTTCTGGTGCGGCGCCTGCGCTTTCCGGCGCCGCTGGCCGTCGGCTGCGTCGTGGCCTTGCTGCTGCTTGCGTCCTGGGGCGTCGGACTCGTGATCCAGCAGCGCCTCATGGCGTTCGCCAAGGCCTTCCCCGCCTACGAAGCCAAGATCGCGGCTCTCTATGCCCACTTCGGCCAGGAACTCGACATCCCCGCCAACGTCCTCAGCGAAGCCAACTGGACCGCCCAGATCGGACCGCTCGTGCTGAAGACCTCCCGGTTCTTCATGACGTTCATTTCCAACGCGATCCTCGTGATGATCTTCCTCGTGTTCATGCTGCTGGCCAAGCCGTACGCCAACGACAAGTTGCGCGCCGCGCTGCCCGACCGCGCCGATACCATCATCGGCGTATCCAACGCCATTTCCGCGCAGATCGGCGTGTATCTCGGTTCGCTGTTCGTCATCTCCCTCGTCACCGGCCTGCTCGTTTGGGGGGCTTTGGCCTGGCTGGGGATCGAATTCGCCTTCACCTGGGGTCTGCTGGCCTTCGTCCTCAACTTCATACCCACGGTCGGTTCCATCGTGGCGAGCCTCCCGCCGATCGCCATGGCGCTCGTCCAGCATTATCCCTCCATCTGGCCCGTCGTCGGCGTCGCCCTCGTCCTCTTTGCCATCCAGATGACCTTGGGCAACATCATCGCCCCGAAAGTGTTCGGCGACCGCCTCAACCTCTCCCCCGTCGTCGTCCTGCTGTTCCTGGTCTTCTGGGGCTGGCTCTGGGGCATCACCGGCGCGCTGCTGGCGGTGCCGCTGGCCGCCGCCATCCAGATCGCCCTCGCCCACATCCCCGCCCTCGCCCCCCTCGCCGTGCTCATGGGCTCCGGCAAGCGCTATTCCAAGAAACCGCCTTCCTAAGACCCCCACGGGCTTGTCCCGCTGTCGGATCAGACCGGGACGAGGTCGTCCCGGCTCCAAACAGCCTTGGGATCCACTCTTTGAACCTTCCTAAGACCCCCGCGGGCTTGTCCCGCTGTCGGATCAGACCGGGACGAGGTCGTCCCGGCTCCAAACAGCCTTGGGATCCACTCTTTGAACCTTCCCAAGACCCCCGCGGGCTTGTCCCGCTGTCGGATCAGACCGGGACGAGGTCGTCCCGGCTCCAAGCAGCCTTGGGATCCACTCTTTGAACCTTCCCAAGACCCCCGCGGGCTTGTCCCGTGGGTGAATCAGGTTGGCTATTGCGGCGGCGGCGCCTCTTCTTGATCCGCCTCCGCCACAGCCGCCGCATCCGGAACCGGCGGCGGCTCGGGCAACGGGGCTTCTTCCTCGACGGCCGGCGCCGGGTCCGTCTTGCGCACCAGCGCGTCGCGTTTCACGACCAGCGCCTCGGCCAGATAGGACGGTACGAGAAAAGCCCGGCCGGCCAGTTTCTTCGCCGTCGCGGCGGGCACGGCGCCCGTCGCTGCGATCCGCACGGGGCGCGCGTTGCCGCGGTCGGCCTGCGCGGCGCCGATTTCGATGCGATACGTCGCGCCCTCCGTTTCCGCCGCGTAGGTCGCCGCCTCGGCGAATGCCCCTTCGGCTTCCTCCGCCGACCAAATCTCGTCCGCGCGCAGGTTCCGCAGCGCGCCGAACAGCCGTTCGGCGGCGGCGGCATCCGTTTCTTCGCCTTCGGCCGCGCCCGCCAGCGCGAAGGCACCGCCCTCGCCGCGCTCGAGCGCGACGGTTTCGCCGGCGCCCGCGACCTCCACCTTGCGGACGTCGGCCGCATCGATTTCCAGCAGCGCGCGGTCCCACCACTGTGCGGGATCGGCATCGGCGCCGGGCACGTCGTCCTTGAGCAACAGGACCGGGCCGGCGTCCACCCGCACATAGCGACCCGCGGGCGGGCCCCAATAGGCTTCGGTCTGGCGCGGCGCGCGCGCGTGGCCGAGGCTCAGCGTCGTCGTGCCTGCGGCGTGTTCCAGCGCGAGCCGCAGCGGGGCGTTCGTGCCGTCCGCCGCCAACCCGTATTCGGCCAAGCGGTCCGCGCTTTCATCCGCGACCTGCGCGTTTTCCGTTTCGTCCAGCGCCTGGATCAGGTCGCGCAGCCGGCGGACGTCGGCGGGAAAATCGTCTTTCTCGGCCACGCACCAGACGCCATCCACTTGCGCGAGACGCGTCGTCGCTCCCGCCGTTTCCAGCGTCACGGCGCGCACCGTGGCCAAATCCACGCCCGGCATCAACCGCCCGCCCGCGGCGGCCGCCGCCGGCGCCGCCGCGCGCCGCCCGTTCCACCAGACCGCGGCGGACAGCGCCGCCAGCACGATCGCCAACGTCCACAACGTTTTCTTGGACATGTTCGTTCTCCTTTCCCGATCAAGCCGCGGATTGCCGGCGCCGGCGCCAGCCCAGGCCGATGCCGAACGCCGCCACGAGGAGCGGCACCGCCGCCAGGTTCAGCACCTTGAGCGCCAGCCCGAGATTCTCGATGCTGCTGCGCAGGTTCTTGCGGACTTCCTTGAGCTGCCGCTGGGTCTCGAACCGCTCCTGGCGGAACTTCTCCAATTCGGCTTTCTGCTCGGTGCTCAGTACCAGCTGCTGGTCCTCGCTCTTGGCGGCCTGCAGCTCGTTGAGCCGCCGCTGGGCTTCGGCCAGCTTCTGCTGCAGCTTTTCCTCTTCTTCCTGCCAGCGTTCCTGCGCGGCCTTCTCCATGGCCAGCACGCGGTCGAACGGGCGGTTGAAGGTCCCGCGCCCGCGCAACCCGATCAGCGCCGGATTGCCCGAGAGCTGCTCGACGAGGTTGAGCACGAAGTTCAGGTTGTCGTTGAACGGCTGGTAGAGCGTCCGGCCGAAGAAGTTGAGCGCGCGCGCCATGTAGTCGTCCACCAGCAGATCCGAATCGGCCACCAGCACCACCGCACCGTCCTTGGCGCTGGCCTTGAGCCATTCGTTCGTAGCGGCGGCCGTTTCGTTGGTGGCATCGGGCAACGCGGGCTGCCCGGCGGGGAACGCGGTCTTGAATTGGCCGGTCAGGCGCACCGCCAGCGCCGCGTTCGCCGCGGGCTGGCCGCTGCGCAGGTTGCCGCCCGAGGGATCGCGCGCCAGATAGGCGTTCAGCGTCACGGCCTCGGCCGAGGCCCGCGCCAGCGTCTTCAGCTCGAGGCCTTCCGCCGGCGTCCCGACCAGCGCGCCCGCAAAGGGCAGCATCAGGTTTTCCAGCGAGCCCGTCGCGATTTCGTCGCGGTCGAGGTTCTCCCCACCCCGCAGCGACAGCCACGCCGGCAATCGCTCGGCGCGGCCGTCGCCGACGTTGATCGGCGTCGCCGCCGCCAGATCCGCCACCACCTGTGCGGGCTCGAGCTTCACGCCCCAGGCTTCCGTCAGGCGGTTGAGATCGGACGCCAGTTGCGGCCGGGGCCTGTCGGCGTCCATTTCCTGCTCGCTGGCGAGGCTCATGGGGTCCACGAACGCCAGCAGCCGCCCGCCGCGCAGCACGAACTGGTCCAGCGCGAACAGCGTGCGCTCGGACAGGCTCCGCGGATGCACCACCACGAGCGCGTCGACGTCGTCCGGAATCGCCTCCGCCGCCGTCGCCACCGGCACCACGTCGTAGGACTTTTTCAGTTCGGCCGCGAACAGCCAATCCGGCTCGCGCGCCGGCGCGAACGGCGACGCCGGCTCCGCCAGCACCGGCAGCGTGCTCAGGATGCCGATGCGCGGGCGGCGGCTCTGGGTGACTTCCTGGACCAGCCGCGCCACGAGGTATTCCATCTGCGGTTCCGCCGACGGATCGAGGAACGGAATCGCGGCTTCCTTCGTGCCGGCCACCGCCACCAGGCCCAGGTAGAGATCGGGCGGCATGCCGAGCCCGCCGGTTGCCTGCGCCGTCAGCCCGTAGCGCTGGGCCCATTCCTCCGCGTCCGAATCCGGCTGCGGATCGAGCACTTCCAGCGTCACCTTCCCGCCGCTGCGCGCGGCGAGGTCGCGCAGGAAATCCAGCGTGCGCTGCACGTAGTTCTTCAGCGCCGTCGGCACGTTCGGATTGCCCTGGGTGAAATAGAACTTCAGCGTCACCGGCCGTTCCAGCTCCTGCAGCATCTGGACCGTGCCCGGCGCCAGCGTGTAGAGCCGTTCCGCCGTCAGGTCCTTGCGCACCCGCACGCCCGAGACCAGCGCGTTCGCCGCGATCAGGATCCCCAGCACCGCCAAGCCGCCGGCCGCCCCGGCGAAGAGTTTCGACGTCGTCTTTTTCATTCGCTCACCTCGTTGGAAAAGGACCTGCGCCTAGCGCCCCGTCCGGTTCGCCAGCACCAGTTGCGTCAGGAACAGCATGAACCCCGTCGCGCTCGCGAAATACAGGAAGTCGCGCAGGTCGAGCACGCCGCGCTGCATGGCCTCGACGTGCGGCATGAAGCCGAACGCGGCCACGCCGTCCACCACCCACGCCGGCGCCCA
>RZYG01000205.1 GCA_009930415.1 Spartobacteria bacterium
ACCAGCGGCTCGATCGTGCGCTGGGTCTTGGCGATGTCGTCCTTCGCCACGGTGAAGGAGACGTCGGTGACGCCCGCCGCGCTGACGTTCTGGACGATCATGTCCACGTTGATGTTGGCGGCGGCCAGCGCCTTGAAGATGCGCGCGGCCACGCCCGGGGTGTCCGGCACGCCCAGCAGGGTCGCCTTGGCCTGGTTCTTGTCGGCGGCGATGCCGCGGATGATCATCTGTTCCATTTGCTTATCCTCCTCCCGGACCAGCGTGCCGGGCTTGACTTCGAAACTCGAAAGCACTTCCAAAACGACGCCGTAGTTCTTCGCGAACTCCACGGCGCGCGACTGCAACACCTCGGACCCGGCGCTCGCCAGCTCCAGCATCTCCTCGTAGGCGATCTCGTCGAGCTTGCGCGCTTCGGGCACCACGCGGGGATTGGCGGTGAACACGCCGTCCACGTCCTTCAGGATCTGGCAGCGGTCGGCCTTGAGCGCCGCCGCGAGCGCCACGGCGGTCGTGTCCGACCCGCCGCGCCCGAGCGTGGCGATGTCTTCCGCCGGATTGGTGCCCTGGAAGCCCGCCACCACCACCACCTGGCCCTGGTCCAGGTGCCGGTGGATGCGCTTGGGGTCGATGGCTTCGATCTTCGCCTTCAGGTGCGTGCCGTCCACCCGGATGCCGGCCTGGTGGCCGGTCATGGAAATCGCCGGCACGCCGCGGGCGTGGAGCGCCATCGTCAGGATCGCGCTGGAGGCCATCTCGCCGGTGGCCATCAGGCTGTCCATCTCGCGTTCGTTGGGTTCGGGGTTCACCTGCTTCGCCAGCGCGATCAGGTCGTCGGTCGTGTCGCCCATGGCGCTCACCACCACCACCACCTGGTTGCCGGCGCGCCGGGTGTCGTCGATGCGCTGCGCCACGCGGCGCATGCACTCGGCGTCCGCCACGGAACTGCCGCCGTATTTCTGCACGTACAAGGCCATCTTCGGGTCTCTCCTGTTGGGGGGTCCTATTCGAAATCCTCGATGCGGTAGGCCACCGCCGGGCGGTCCACCACGCCGTCCAGCGCGGCGATTTCCGCCAAGGCCGCCGCGATCTCGCGCTCCGGCGCGGGGCCGGTCACGAGGATCACCGGCACGTAGGCCGCGCCCTTGGCCGCTTCCTTCTGCATGACCGAATCGATGCCGATCCGATGCGCGCCCAGCACCGTCGCCGCGCGCGCCAAGGTGCCCGGCTGGTCCTTCATGGACAGCCGCAGATAGTGGCGCGCCACGATCGCGCCCGGGTCGCGGAACGCGACCGGGGTTTTGGCGTGGACGGCGCTCAGATCGCGCCGGCGGCCGCCGGCGCGCAGGTTCAGCGCCGCGTCGGCCAGGTCGGCCACCACCGCGCTCGCCGTCGCCGCGCGACCCGCGCCGCGCCCGACGTAGAGCGTGGTGCCGACCACGTCGCCCTTCACCAGCACCGCGTTGAACACGCCCGACACCGCCGCCAATTGGTGGCTGTGCTTCACCAGGGTCGGCTGCACGCTGGCCTCCACGCCGTCGGCTTCGCCGCGAATGATCGCCAGCAGCTTGATCCGATAGCCCATTTCCGCCGCGTAGGCGATGTCCGCCTGCGCGATGCCGCGGATGCCCGCCACGCGAACCTTCGCCAGCGGCACGTTGCAGCCGTACGCCAGCGAAGCCAGCACTGCCGCCTTGTGCGCCGTGTCGTGGCCGTCCACGTCCAGGCTCGGTTCCGCCTCCGCGTAGCCGGCCGCCTGCGCCGCCTTGAGCACTTCGTCGAACGGCAACTGCTCGTCCTCCATCCGCGTCAGGATGTAGTTGCAGGTGCCGTTCAAAATGCCGTAGAGGCTCTGGATGCGGTTCGCGCACAGCCCTTCGCGCAGGGCCTTGATGATCGGAATGCCGCCGCCGACGGAAGCTTCAAACAGGATTTCGGTGTTGTGCGCTTCCGCCGTGCGGTGGATGTCCTCGCCGTATTCCGCCAGCAGCTTCTTGTTGGCGGTCACCACCGGCTTGCCCAGCGTCAGCGCCTGCAGGATGAAGGCCTTGGCCGCGCCGGTCCCGCCGATCAGCTCCACCACCACGTCCACGTCCGGACGCGCCACCAGCGCCGCCCCGTCCGTCGTCAGCAGCGCCGGATCGATCGCCACTCCGCGGTCGGTCGTCACGTCCAGATCCGCCACCCCGCGCAGCGCCAGGCGCACGCCCAGCCGTTCCGCCAGCAGATCGCCGTTCTTCGCCAAGGTTTCGACCACGCCGGCCCCCACCGTGCCGAACCCCAGCACCGCCACTCCGATTTCTTTCATTTTCGCCATGGAAACGCTCCAGCCTCTAAATCAATAAGAAGTGCGAGAGAATACCCCCCTTTGGCCGAAAAACAAGTCCCAAAGCCCCTATAATCGGATATTGAAGATTGAATATTGAACATTGAATATTGAGGCCCTGCCCCACCCAGCCCCCCCGCGGGCTTGTCCCCCCACTGGAAAATTGGACATTCGATATTGAACATTGATCATTGGATATTGAATCTCTACCCCCCCCACGGGCTCGCTTGCCAAACGAAGCTGATCAGGTCAGGGCATCCTGCCCCCTGTCCCCTGTTCCCTGTCCCCTGATTCCTGTTCCCTGTCCCCTGATTCCTGACCTCCGATTTCCGACCTCGGACCTCGGACCTCGGACTTCCGACCTCGGATCTCCGCCCCCGCGGCTGTTCAAACCGCCGTCAACGCCTGCTCGTTGCCGTTCTTCTTGAGCATGAACCAATTCATCGGCAGCCCCAGCAGCGCCTTGACCAGCCCCTGGCCCACGAAAAACAGCAGCACCACGCCGATGCTCAGCGAGGCCGCCACCAGCTTCTGGGCGCTGCGCGCCCCCAGCCCGCTCACGAATCCTGCGCAGACCGACGACACCAGCATCCCGCACGTCAGCGCGAAATTCACCAGCGTGCCCAGCCCTCCGCCGGCGGGGCCGCCGACGGTCGGTGCCCCCGCCGCCCAGCCGACCGCCACGTGCAGCGCGCCCAGCCCCGCCGTCGCCAGCATCAGCGCCACCATCAGATAGCCCCCGCAGAAACACGCCACGGCCGTTTTCGTGCGCTTGCGCACCGGCCGGGAAAACAGCAGCCGCGGCCCGTGGGCCATCAGCGCGCGCATCACCCCGTAGGCCCAGCGCATCTGCTGCCGGAACAGGTCCCCCGGCGTGTGCGGCGTCTCGCACGAGCAGGCCAGGCCTTCCAGATATTCGATCCGCCGCCCCGCCGCCAGCACCCGCAGCGAATAATCCACGTCTTCCGTCAGCGCCCCCACCGTCCAGCCGCCCAGTTCCGCCAGCAGATCCTTGCGCACCAGCTCCGCCGAGCCGCAGAACATGCCCGTGCGCGCCAGCCGCTTCATCACCGGCAAGATCACCGCGTGGATCACGTTCACGATGCCCGCGCCCATCAGCGTGCTGTAGTTCTGCCGCGCGTTCGCCACGCGCCACGACGCCTGCACCCCCGCCAGATCCGGATCCCGCGCCGCCGGCGCCGCCAGCCGCCGCAGGAAATCCCGCTCCGGCAAGAAGTCCGAGTCCAGAATCAGCAGGTAATCCCCCGTCGTCCGCGCCAGCATGTGGTTCAAGTTGCCCGGCTTGTAGCCCGCGTTGCGGCCCCGCCGGCAAACCTGCACCCGCGGATTTTCCCGCGCGAAGCCATCGATCGCCGCCGAGATCTCCGGCCGGCTGCTGTCGTCGCCGATCAGGATCTGCAGCCGGTCCGCCGGATAATCGAACGCCAGGCAGCAGCGCGCGCAATTCAGCGCCGCCAGCTCGTTGTAGGTCGGAATCTGCACCGTCACCTTCGGCCAGCTCGCGCCCGCCGGCAGCCCGGCTTCCGCCGGCCGGTTCCGCCGGAACGCCAGCGCCGCCGCCGTGAACGCGCAATACACGCCCGACAGCGCGCAGGTCGCGGCGATCGCCGCGTCCAAAACCGTTCCCAGACTGGATTGTATGAATTCCAACATGCCTCGGCCCTCCGGCCGCAAAATGACGCCGCTTTTCCGCCTTTCCGCCTCAAAATGCAACAAAAATCGCCAAAACAACCGTTTCACCTCCCCCCCGGGCCCCGCCGAACATCCGCTCGTGTCCCCATTCGGACCTCCGACCTCGGACTTCGGACCTCGGGCAATTCCCATCCTGTTTTCCTGCCCATTTCCTGTTTTCCGGCTGAAATTCCCGTTTTCCGGCCTCATTCGCGTCCATTTGCGTCCATTTGCGGTCAAAATCCCCATTTCCCGCCCGCCCAAGCCCGTTGCGAGCCGTTTTTCGCCCCCGAAGCCCAAAAACAACCGCAAATAAACACAAATCCACGCAAATGTATCTTTTCAGACCTCCGACCGCGGACTTCGGACCTCGAGCAAACTCCGCCTCCATCCGTACTACTATCCATCAACTTC
>RZYG01000030.1 GCA_009930415.1 Spartobacteria bacterium
CCAATCCGGAAGTGGTCATCGACACCACCCAGCTGACCCCGACCGAGGCCGCCCAGGCCATTTTGCTCCATCTTGAAGAGCAGGGGTATATCCGATAGAGGTGCTCTTCGCGTGCGACGAAAATCCGGCCCATGCAGCGTCGCGGCGACCACGAGCACCGATGAAAATTCTTTTTCTTTCACAATCACAGCGTTCCACGCAACTCGCGGCCGACCCTTCGGTCCGCTATCGATGCTTCCATCTGGCCGAGGAACTGCGGCGCCAAGGCTGTCTGGCCGACATCTGTCACATGGACGCCTTCGAGCCGGAATTCGCCCGCAGGTACGACGTTTTTGTATTTCACAGACCCCGCATCGACAAAGGCTTTGCCCGCGCGCGAAGCATCATTGCCGACGCGGGCAGATTGGCCATCGCCGACTTCGACGATCTGATTTTTGACGTCGCGGCCGCGCACGCCTCGCCCCAGATCCTCAGCCGCAACGCCAGCCTGTTCTCGGTTTCACGACAGCACGCCAAGGCCTTCAAGGCCCTTGAAACCTTTGACCACGTCACCGTATCGACACAGCCCTTGACGGACAGGGCGCGGGCCCTTTTGCCCCATGCCAAGATCGAGATTGTTCCCAATGGCCTTTCCGCCCGTTGGTGTCAGTACGGGTGGGAGCGGACCCGGGGCATCAGGCCCGGGAGAATCGTGGGCTATTTTCCCGGCACCAGCAGCCACAACCATGATTTTCCGGTGGTCGAAGACGCGCTGCGCGCTTTTTTGGACCAGCACCGGGACTTTCATTTCCTGGTCGTTGGGCCTCTCAAATTCAAAAGCGACCTGTTCCCGACCGAACGGGTCAAACACCTGCCCCCTGTCCCGTATTACGAACTGCCGGCCGTCATCGCGGGCTGCTGGTGCACCATCGCCCCCCTGGCCGACACGCCTTTTAACCGCTGCAAGTCAGGCCTGAAATTTTTCGAATCAGCGGCCTGGGGCGTCCCCGTGGCGGGAACGCCATCGCGGACATGCGCCTCCACGCGGACGGCGGCGCGCAACTCCCGGTTGATCCAACGCAGTGGGCGCAAACCCTGGCCGCCCTGGCTCGGCCAGATTTCAGACAGGAACTTTCAACCCGGGGACGCGCCTGGACCCAGAACGCCTGCATGGCCGATACCTCGGCCGCCCTTTGGCTTAAAACCGTCGCCACGTGGAGCCCGAACGCATGAAGGTCGCGCTCCTGTCCAGCACCTCGCCCCAGGATCTCGCGTGGGCGAAGCAGTTCCTGGACAATCCCTTTGACGGCGTCGAATTTCGACACATCTGCCTGCCGGCGCTGGCCGAGCGCCATGCACCCGTGGAACGAAACCTCCTCGACGCTCTCCACCGCGATTTTCCCTTTGCCTTTCTGGCCCTGCCCCGGCGGAACAAATCCGTGGAATCCGTGGCCCGGAAAATGTCCATCCCCTGCGCGGCCATCACCCAGGCGCCGCGCCCCGTGCGGGCCTGGCTTGTCGCGTCCTGGTGGAACGCCTGTCTTCCCAAGGACCACGAAACGCCGCCCTATCCCGGAGGGGATCTGCTCTATCTTTTGCCCAAGGACCAAGGCTATGTCGAACGCTTCACGCCACTGTTTGGCAAGAACACGGACCACCTCTACCGCGACGACGTCCATAAGATCCTTGTTCCCATCGACGAAACGCTGCTCCGCAAATGCGCGGACACCCACGCGGGGGGGCTGGGAGAATGGATCGACACGCGCCTTCCCCGCCAGGACCAAACGGTGTTCTTCCTCGCGCCCATGGACGAGGCGGCCATCGCCATCATCACGGACATCCCGGAACACAGCCACCTTTTCTGGGTGGGCAGCAACGCGGTCAGAAACAGGTATCTGTCCCTGCTGGACAAGGTCGATGCTGTCCTCGCCCATGACACCGCGACCGCGCTGTTGCCCACGTTCATGGACCGCCACTGCGTGACCGAGGTATCTGTCGGACACGATGTGGCCTTATGCTTGACGGACGTGGCCAATTATGTACACGGCGGTTTCCGGTCAAACTTCGAGACCATGAGAAGCCCCTTGCTGCATCATTATCTTGAACGCGGCCTGATTTCCGAAAGATGCTTCACGGCCGAGCAACTGGAAAATTCCATTCAAGGCTACCGTCGCGACCTGTGCATCGGTATCAACTGGGACAGTCAGGTACGCGAATGCTGGAGAACCCGCTCCGCCCGAAAAAAATCCTCGGCACGCAAGAAGCTGCGCAAACTTCTGCGGGATCCCTACAAATACTGCGACGACTCGAAGAACCGCTTCGTGCGTTTTTGCAGAATCTTTTTCGAAAAATAAGGCACATTGCATGCTCGGTATATTTTCCAAAGGCATGGCGCGGATAGCCAATCTTGAGGCTTTTCTGGGTCAACCCTGGATTCTGGGTCCCGCCCCGGACCAGGTGTCCGCCGTGGCCGTCTGGGGCTACCGGCCCACCGCCGCCAAGGGAGAAAACTTCGCCCGCGCGCACAACCTGCCCTTGCTGCGCCTAGAGGACGGTTTTTTGCGCTCCCTGGATCTTGGCTGCCATGGCGTCCCACCCTTGTCCGTGGTCGTGGATGGCCAAGGCATCTATTATGACGCAAGCCGTCCCTCGGATCTTGAATGCATGCTCGAAACCGAGGAGTTCGAGCCGACGCTTCTCGCGCAAGCCGACAACGCCATCCGCCAGATCGTTCGCCATGGCCTGAGCAAGTACAACCATGCCCCAAACGCGCCCATGGATCTGCTGGGGGATCCTTGCCGGCCACGCGTCCTCGTTTTGGATCAAACCCAGGGAGACATGAGCGTGGCCCTGGGCGGCGCCAGCGAAGAATCTTTCCGGCGCATGCTGGACGCGGCGCGACAGCGCTTTCCAGGCGCTCGGTTTTTCATCAAGACCCATCCCGATGTCATTGCCGGCAAGAAAAAAGGCTATCTCACCGAGGCACTGACCACGCGCGGCGTGACCGTCATCGCCCAGGACTACGCGCCCCTGTCCCTCCTGTCCCAGGCCGATGTGGTATTTACCGTGACATCCCAGATGGGCTTTGAGGCATTACTTCTCGGCAAGGACGTGCACTGCTTCGGCCTGCCCTTTTATGCGGGCTGGGGCGTGACCACGGACGAATCAACCTGCCCGCGCCGGACCCGCGGGCGCTCGGTAACGGAAATTTTCGCCGCCGCCTACCTACGCTATGCGCGCTACGTCAATCCGTTCACCGGAAAACGCTGCTCCGTCGAAGACGTTATCCAAATTTTGGCGCGACAGCGCGCGATGAACGAGCGCAACGCCGGGAACTGGGCCTGCCTGCACTATTTCCGCTGGAAACGACCCCACGCCCGGGCCTTTTTGTCCTCGACACGCGGCGCTACCTCGTTTTTTTCCTCGCCGCGCCGGGCCACGGCCTGGGCCAAAAAAAATAGCGGCCACGTCGTGGTCTGGTCCTCGCGCGCGGACGCGAGCCTGGAACGCCTATGCGCCGAGGCGGACGTTCCCCTCGCGCGCATGGAAGATGGCTTTCTTCGCTCCGCCGGACTGGGGTCGGATTTCCACTGGCCCTATTCCCTGGTCCTGGACGACCAGGGAATCTATTACGACCCATCGCGGCCCAGCCGGCTGGAAACCATTCTGCAAACAGCCGACTTTTCAGCCGCGCTTCTCGATCGCGCCAAGGCGCTGCGGGAACACATCGTGGGCCAGGGCATCACCAAGTACAATGTCGCGGCCAGCTCCGAACTGGCCACGTCCCTGCCCAGGGACCGCGTCATCGTGCTGGTGCCCGGTCAGGTCGAGGACGACGCCTCGGTGCGCCTGGGCGGTGGCGATATTTCGACCAACCTCGACCTATTGATCGCGGTCAGACGAGCTTGCCCGGAAGCATGCATCCTCTATAAACCTCATCCGGACGTGGAACGCGGCAACCGCCTTGGCAAAATCCCTGATGAACTGACCCTGCGCCACGCGGACCAGATTGTACGGGACGTCGGCATGCACCATCTGCTCGGCATTATTGACGAGGTCCACACCCTGACCTCCCTGACAGGCTTTGAAGCCCTGCTCCGGGGCGTTCGCGTGCATGCCCATGGAGGACCGTTCTACGCGGGCTGGGGATTGACCACGGATTTTCTGGATTTCCCCCGGCGTCGGCGCCGACTGGCGCTGGACGAACTGGTGGCCGGCACCCTCATTCTGTACCCATCCTATTTTGACTGGTTGACAGGCATGTTCTGCGGTCCGGAAGAAGTCTGCGCCCGGCTGCTGGACCCCACGTCCATGGTGCGGGGCAAACTTTGGGTACGTCTGGTCTGGCGCCTGCGCGAAATCTGGAAACACCGCCTACGGCACGATTGAAGGCATGATGTCGGTTTCAGAAGAAATGGCGCGCCTGGACGATCTGTTCGGTCCCGACGCCCTGACCATCCACCGTGTTCGAAGGTGCCTGTTTGAAAAGCGCTTGGTCGTCGTCCATGGCTCCAAATTCGTGCTCTACAAATTCTTTTCCCCGTGGCGCACCAAAAAACTGGCAACCTTGCTGAATCAGGCCCAAGGCATGGATATTCGTGTCCAACGCCCTCTTGACGCCGTCCTTGGCCTGGGCGAGGCCCTTCATCATGGAGGCTTTTGGTTGGTCACGGCGTATGAACACGGCGAAACCCGGGACGCCAAACGCCTGAATGCTGACTACGCGGCATCCCTGGGACGAACCCTTGGCCGGCTGCATTCGATCCAGTCGCCCACCTTCGGTCCGCTGTTTGCGTGGCGGGCGCCCTGGAAAACCCTGCGCCGGCACGTCGAAGCCGAGTGCGGGGACGTCGTGGCCACCCTTGGCCGGGATGACCCAACGGAAAAAACGCGCCTCACTGCCTGGATGCGTTCCGCCGCCGTGGTTTTCGACAACAGACGCCTCTTCAATCTTGTACATGGCGATGTCCTGCAAAAAAACATCATTCTTGGCCGCGATGTCATGGAAGCCTGTCTTATTGACTACGAACTCGCGGCGTTCGAATTGGCCGGACTCGAACTGGCCTCCGTGCGGACCCGTTTTTTTCATGGCGAAAGCGCCAAATACGCCCCGGCCTTCACCGCGGCCTATTTCGCCAATTGCGACAAAACCATCACCGCCGATTGGGAACGGTTCGGATGCCATTATCTTGTTTACGCCAACCTCCGTTTCGCCCACCGGCTGCTCCGAAGGGCCCGGGTGCTCGAACGAAGAGGCCTGACCGCGGAAAGCGCCAACAGACTTGGCAGGGCCAGAAAATTCTGGCGCCAGGCCGTCGCCCTGGCCACGGCCCATGCACAAGGACAAAGCAACCCCGAAGCACTGCTGACCTTTGTCATACACACATCAGGCATTTGCAGGGTGTAGGGAAATGAGTATATTCCGCCCCTGTCGTCAGGCGACCGTTTCCAAAAAATTTCAGCTGACAAGAATACATAAAGATTCATGACCCATACTTCTCTCGCCATCATCGGTGTTGGATGCAGACTGCCCGGCAACGTCAATTCGCCCGCCAGTCTTTGGCAACTTCTCATGGACGGCCGCGACGCCGTGACCAGCGTTCCGCCCGAACGCTTCGACCTGGACCGTTTCACCCATCCGGACCGCAAGGCTCCCGGCCGGGCCTGCACGGCCGCCGCCGGCGTCATCGATAACGCCCTGGACTTCGACGCCGCGTTTTTCGGCATGTCTCCGGCCGAGGCCGAAAACCTCGACCCCCAGCAGCGTCTTATCCTGGAAATGACCTGGGAAGCCTTCGAGGACGCGGGCATTCCGCCCTCGACCATGGCCGGGTCGCGCACCGCCGTCTTCATCGGCGCGGCCTCGACGGACATGGGCCTGTACCGGGCCGACGACCCCTGCGTCATGGGACCGTATTCCATGACCGGCACGTCCCTGGGCATCATCGCCAACCGGGTGTCGTACATGTTTGATCTCCACGGCCCGAGCATGACCATCGACACCGCCTGCTCGTCGTCCCTGGTGGCCCTCCATCAGGCCTGTCGGGCCATCATCGACGACGACCTGCCCCTGGCCGTGGCCGGCGGGGTGAACATCCTGCTCAGTCCGTTTCCGTTCATAGGCTTTTCCAAGGCGCACATGCTGTCCAAGGACGGACGCTGCAAGGTCTTCGATGCCTCCGGCAATGGATACGTCCGGGCCGAAGGCGGCGGGGTGGTGCTCGTCAAGCGCCTGGACCGGGCCCTGGCCGACGGCGACCATATCCATGCCGTGATCCGGGCCACGGGCGTCAATTCCGACGGCCGGACCACGGGCATCGCCCTGCCCAACGGCGAGGCCCAGGCCGAACTG
Source organism: Spartobacteria bacterium (assembly GCA_009930415.1). Lineage (GTDB taxonomy): Bacteria > Verrucomicrobiota > Kiritimatiellia > CAIQIC01 > Lenti-01 > Lenti-01. The sequence goes on from RZYG01000030.1 coordinate 6,332, forward strand.
CTGCGATCCCTGTACAGCAGCCATGGTATCGACCCCACCCGTCTGGCCTACGTGGAAGCGCACGGAACGGGCACTGCCGCCGGCGACCCCATCGAAACAAACTCCATCGGCATCGTGCTGGGGCGCCCCCGACCCGAGGGCGACCCCCTGCCCGTGGGCTCGGTCAAGAGCAATGTCGGGCATCTGGAAACAGGCTCGGGCATGGCCGGGCTGGTCAAGGCCCTGGGCGTGCTGCGGCATAAAATCGTGCCCCCCAACCTGCATCTCGACAAACCCAATCCGGCCATCGATTTTTCGAGCCTGAACATCACCATTCCAACCGCGCCGACACCCCTGACCCAAACGGATCAGCCGTTGCTGGTCGGCGTCAACTCCTTCGGGTTCGGCGGCACCAACGCCCACGTCATCCTGGAAGAGGCTCCTGGCGCGCCCGCGACGGTGTCCGGCGAAAATTTCGCGGCCATGCCCCCCCTGCTGCTCAGCGCCCGCTCCGAGAGCAGCCTGGCCCTTCTGGCCGGAGCCCATGCCGACCTCCTGGATCAGGACCCATCCCTGTCCGTGGCCGAGGCGGCCGCCAACGTGGCCTGGTGCCGCGAACACCTGGACGCCCGCCTCGTGATCTCCGCCACGGACAAGGGAGCCATGATCGAAGGCTTACGCGCTGTCGCCAGGGGCGAAACCCCGGCCGACACGGCCAACTGCCACGTCCATCACGGCGAGGTGGCCTGTGCCCAGGGCCCGACGGCCTTTGTCTTTTCCGGCAATGGCTGCCAGTGGCCCGGCATGGGAGCGGCCCTGCTGGACCACGACGAGGAATTCACCCGCGCCATCGCGGAGGTGGACGGATTTCTCGCTCCCCTGCAAGGCTGGTCCGTGAACGACCATATGCGTCTCCCGGTCCAGGCCTGGGGCCTGGAACGCACGGAAGTGGCCCAACCCCTTCTGTTCGCCATTCAGGTGGCCCTAACCCGCTCCCTCGAACGCCGGGGCGTCACCCCCCGGATTGTCTTTGGACACAGCGTGGGCGAAGTCGCCGCGGCCCATGTCTGCGGGGCCCTGACCCTGGCCGACGCCTGTACCGTCATCCATCACCGCAGCCGCCTCCAGGGTGAAACCTTCGGCAGCGGCGGCATGGCGGCCGTGAACATCTCTCCGGAACGCGCCCTGGCCCTGGCCGAGGCCTCCGGTGGTTGCGTGGAACTGGCCGCCGTCAACTCGGCCGGGTCCGTGACCCTGGCCGGGGATTTGGTCGCCCTGCACGACATTGAACAAAAAATCCTGGCCGAAAAAGGCTTCTGCAAGGTCTTGCCCCTGGCCTATCCCTTTCACAGCCGTTTCATGGACGGGCTGCGCGATCCGCTGCTTGACGCCCTGGCCGGGATACGCCCTGGCGCTTCGGCCCTTGACTACATCTCGACCGTGTCGGGCGAGGAAACGCGCGGCGAGGACCTCGGCGCGGCGTATTGGTGGCACAACATCCGTCGCCCCGTCGCTTTCCTGAACGCGACCGAGGCCGCGCTGCGGCACGGCGCGCGCATTTTTCTTGAAATCGGCGCGCACGGCGTGCTGCAGTACTACCTCAAGGACACCATCCGCGCGGCCAAGGTCAGGGCCTGTGTCCTGCCCACCCTGAAGCGGGACGCGGACGATAGTGAAATGATGGAAACGGCCTGGAGGCAGGCCTATGTTTCTGGATGGCCGCTGGAGCTGTCGCGGCTGTATCCAAGGCCCACGCGCAAAATCGCCTTGCCGACCTATCCCTGGGACCGCGATCGTCTGTGGCTGCAAACAACACCCGACAGCGCGGGCTTTCTGTCTTCCCGGCGCGCGCATCCCTTGCTGGGATGGAGCGTGCCCGGCACGGACGACACATATGAAAACACCCTCGATACCCAGCTTTTCCCCTGGCTCGCGGGGCATGTCGTCGCCGACGCGGTGCTTTTCCCCGCGGCCGGATTCATCGAGCTCTGCCACGGGGCCTGCCGTCTGCAGGATCCCCAGGCCCAGGCCGTGGAGGTCATCAACCTGGACGTGCGCCGTCCCCTGGTGCTGGGCGAGACGCCGGCCAAAAAAATCCGCGTCACCCTGGAATCCGACGGCGTGTTGCGGATAGCCAGCAAAACCCAGCAAACCACGGAGGACTGGCTCCAGCACGCGATCGCGCGGGGACAAAACTGCGACACCCGCCGGCCAGACCGCGTGGATCTTGGCCCGCTACGGACCGATAAAAACGCGATCGCCTCGGCCACGGTGTATGCAATCGCCGAGAACATGGGCTTGTCCTACGCCCCGCCCTTCACGCCGATCACGGGCGCCTGGAAAAACGGCGACAGCGTCCTGGTCGAACTGACCCTGACCGACAACGCCTCGGCCGAGGGCGTGTTCCTGTCCCCGCCGCTGGTGGACGGCGCCTTCCAGGCCTTGTTCCTGCTCTTGGCCGATCACTTGCCACGCCACCACCGCGCTCCGTACCTGCCATCATGGTTCGGACGAATGATTTTCTTCGCGCCCGGCCTGCCGCGCTTTGCCCAGGCGAAGCTGCACCGCGTTTCCACCCGATCGGTTGTCGCGTCTTTTACTTTATATAGCGCGGAGGGGAGTGTCCTGGGCCGTTTCGAGGATTGCCGCTTCCGCCGCGCGGACTGGCGTTCCGGTTCGCGCCAGGAAGCCCAGGCCTACCGGACCGTGTTCGAGCCCTGTCCGCGCCAAGCGACGACCAGACCGGCCGCGGTGCCCCCGCTGGAGGATCTGGCCCAAACCCTGGCCCCGGTCATGGACAACCTGGGCAGGCGCCTGAATCGCGCCGACTACTACGCCACCGTGCTGCCGCTCTGTCAGGCCGCGACCATCGCCCTGGCCCACGAGGTGGTCAAACCGCTGGCCGGCCTGGGCGCGTTCAGCCTGGATGACGGTATCAAGATGGGCCTGCTCACGACCGCGCACGTGCCCTACATGGTCTTCATCCTGGAACTGTTGCGCGACCATGGCCTGGTTCAACAGGATGACGGCAAATGGACCGTGGTCGAGGACAGCGGCCTGCCGTCTTCCCTGACCCTGTGGCGGACCATTGTCGCCGACTATCCCGCCCACCTGACCGAAGCCGTGCTGGTGGGACGCATTGGCCTGCATCTGCGCGAAATTCTGCGTGGCGACATGACCGCCGAGGCCATTCTGGGACAGGATCAGGGCGCGACCATCGAACATTTTTACGCCAACGCGCCGTCCATCCGACTGGTCAACGAGACGGCCGCGGCCTTGGTGCGCCAAATCCTGAGCCAGCGCCCCCAGGGCACGCGCATCCGGATTCTCGAAGTGGGGGCCGCGCCGGGCGGTCTGCTTTCAACCATCATGCCCGTCCTGGACGCCCGCCGCTGTGAGTACGTGGTTTCGGACAAGGACGCCGAGGCCCTGGAAAAGCTCCAGGCCGTCTGGGGGGACCGCGACGGGCTGTCCTTCCGGGTGCTCGACATGGAAAACCCCGACGCATCCGAGGTTCCCAAATTCGATCTGATCCTGGCCGGCCAAAGCCTGCACGCGGCCGAAAGCGTCGACAAGGCGCTGCGCGGCTGTCTGTCCCTGCTCGCCCCCGGCGGCATTCTGGCCGGACTCAAGCGTGGTCCATCCAACCTACAGGACATGATTTTGGGCGTGGACCCGTGGTGGTGGAGCAGATCCCTGTCTCCGGCCGAACCCGCATCCCGCCTGCTGACCCGGCAAAGCTGGGACCGGACCCTGCGCCACGCCGGATTCGACCAGGTGCGCATTGTGCATGAATCCCTCGACGGCCACGAACCCGACTCGTTTCTCATTCTGGCCACGAAGCCACGACAAACGAGCGCGCAAGACCCGGCTCCGGCCTTCCCGCCGGAGGCGAGCTGGCTTGTTCTTGGGGACGGCCCGGACAATGCCCCCGGACTTACGACCACCCTGGCCGGCTTGCTCGCCCATCATGGCGCCTCGGTCAATGTCCTTGTGCCCGGCCACGACACGCGGCCCGGAACCATGGGCCCGCTTCCGGAAAACGACGAGGCCTGGAAAACATTGTTTTCGTCCCTGGCCGGCCGAGGCCGGATCGAATGCGTCCACCTCGCGGGGTTTGATTCCCTACCCGACGCTTCGGCCTCGGAACTCACGAAGATCTCCCTGCGCCGATTAAACACGGCCACGGCCATGGCCAGGGGCTGGGATATGGCGGATCGTCCCGATTGCCGCTTCTGGCTGGTGACGGGGGGATGTCAGGAGGTGAAGGGGGAACCGCTCGTGCCGGTCATGTCCCAGGCGCCGCTGTGGGGATTTGGACGGGTTCTGCAAAATGAAATGCCCGGCCTGGAAACCAGGCTGGTCGACATCCACGGCGACATGGCCGCGACCGCCCAGTCCCTGGCCCACGAATTGGCCAGCCCGGGCGCGGACCGGGAAGTGGTCCTGGTCGAGGGCCGGCGCTACCGGGCCAAGGTCGTGGGCTTCGACCCCACCCCGGCCCGCCCCGCGCCCCAAGGTCTGGCCGATGCCATCCGACTTGTTTTCGATGTTCCGGGCAAGTTCGACCGGCTTTACTGGAGACAAGTCTCGCGCCGTCTGCCGGGTCCGGGCCAGGTTCAGGTCCAGACCATGGCCACGGGACTCAATTTCCGCGACGTCATGTGGGCCATGGGCATGCTTCCGGACGAGGCTCTCGAGAACGGCTTTTCCGGGCCAACCATGGGGCTGGAGTGCAGCGGGATCGTTTCCGCGATCGGAAACGGCGTCAAAAACGTCCAGGTCGGAGACGAAGTGGTCTGCTTCGCGCCAGCGTGCTTCAGTTCCTACGTGACCACCACCGAAAACGCCGTGGCTCCCAAACCGGCCTTCCTGTCCCATGAGGAGGCGGCGACCATCCCAGTGGCGTTTTTCACGGCCTACTACGCCATCAAGCACCTGGCCGCGGCCGAACCCGGAGAACGGCTTCTCGTGCATGGCGCCGCCGGCGGCGTGGGCCTGGCCGCCATCCAGATCGCCCGGCACATGGGCCTTGAAGTCTTCGCCACGGCCGGATCGGACGAAAAACGGGATTTTCTGAGCCTGCTGGGCGTGGAGCACATCTTCGACTCCCGCTCCCTGCGTTTCGCCGATGACATCATGGAGCGCACCAACGGCGAGGGCCTGGATATCGTGCTTAACTCGCTGCACGGCAAGGCCATCGCCAAGGGCCTGGACGCCCTGCGTCCCTTTGGGCGATTCCTGGAACTCGGCAAGCGTGATTTCTATGGGGACACGCCCTTGTTCCTGCGACCATTCCGTAACAACATCAGCTATTTCGGCATCGACGTCGACCAACTGCTGACCGCCAGGCCGAACCTGGCCCGCCGGCTTTTCGCCGAACTGATGGACCTGTTCGAGCAGCGAGTGCTGCGCCCCCTGCCACACAGGATCTTTGCCCGCGCCAACGCCGCCGAAGCCTTCCGGGTCATGCAGCATTCGCGGCACATGGGAAAATTGGTGGTCGGTTTCGACGAACACAAGCAGGGTGTGCATCCCGCCACCCTGACCGCGCCCCGCCTGCCGGTCGGCATGGACGGTTCCTACCTCGTCACCGGCGGCCTGGGCGGTTTTGGCCTGAAAACCGCCGAGCGCTTGGCCGACGACGGAGCCCGGGACCTGATCCTGCTGACCAGGAGCGGCATCGCCGACCCGGACACGGCCAGGGCCGTGGAGGCCTTGCGCCAACGCGGCGTGACCGTGCGCATCGCGCGGGCCGATGTCGCCGACGAACAATCGCTCCGCCAGGCTCTGGACGACATCCTGCCCCAGGCCGCCCCGCTCAAGGGCATCATCCACGCGGCCGGCATCCTGGACGACGCGGTGATCCTGAACCAGACACCCGAGCGCATGGAACGGGTCTGGAAAACCAAGGCCCTTGGCGCCTGGAACCTCCACCGGCTGTCTCTGGAGCACGAACTCGAGTTTTTCATCCTGTTCTCCTCGGCCACGACCCTGCTGGGCAATCCGGGCCAGGCCAACTATGTCGCCGCCAACTGCGCCCTGGAAACCCTGGCCGCCGCCCGTCGTGCCCAGGGGCTCCCGGCCCTGGCCGTGGGATGGGGACCCATCGGCGACGCGGGCATGCTGGTGCGTGATCCCAAGGCGCTCGAATCCCTGAAATCCATCCTCGGAGTCGCGCCGCTTTCAACCAGGGAGGCTCTCGATCTCCTGGAATGCCTCCATTGGCGCCGTGTCTCGTCCCCGGCCGTGTTTTCCATTGACTGGAAAAAAATCCGCCACCTGCCCGCGGCCACTTCCGGCAAATTCAATGGACTGATCAAGCTGGGACACGACAAGAGCGCGGACGGTGAATCCATCATGAGCCAAATCACCGGCAAAAGCCGCGACGAGGCCCTTGACATCCTGGTCCACGCCATCGCCGAGGAAGCGGCTGCCATCATGCGCATTCCGGTCGCCCGCGTCGACGTCAACGTGCCGGTGGCCGAATTCGGCATGGACTCCCTCATGGCCGTGGAACTGGGCATCGCCCTGGAGGAGCGTTTCGGTCTGGAAGCCCCGACCATCTCCCTGGCCGGCGGGGCCAGCGTGACGACCATCGCCGAACGCTTCCTGGAATCCATGACCGGCGGCACCCAGGACGCGGACAGCCAGATGCTTGCGACCATGCAACTTCAGCACGGCACGCGACTGCCCTCGGAACTCTCGAAAGATATTCATTCGGCCTTGACCGATAAGGAATCCGTCCATGACTGACGCGCAACCCAAAAATCTGTTCGGGCTTTCCGAGCAGGACAAGGTCTCGCTCCTGGCCAAGCTGCGCCGAAACCAGGGTGACGCCCAAACCCGGGAGAGGGTGGACCTCGCCGAAATTCCGGACAAATTTGTCCGGTTCGAGGAACTGCCCGGTTACAAGCAGCTGCGCATCCAGCACGCCGTGGCCCAGCAAACGGGCATCCTGAATCCATTTTTCGCCTGCCACGACGGTATCGCCAAACAGACCACGTCCATCGGCGGCACCCCCTACCTCAACTTCTCGACCTATGACTACCTCGATCTGAACGGGCATCCCGAAATCATGCGGGCCGCCACCGAGGCCATGCACCAATACGGCACCTCGGCCTCGGCCAGCCGCCTCGTGTCCGGCGAACGGCCGCCGCACCGGGCCCTGGAAACGGCCCTGGCCGAACTTTACGGGGCCGAGAACTGCCTGGCCTTTGTCAGCGGACACGCCACCAACGTCTCGACCATTGCCCAGCTTTTCGGCCGCAAGGATGTCATTTTCCACGACTCCCTGTCCCACAATTCCATCGTGCAGGGCGGCCTGTCCTCGGGCGCCAAGCGTTTTTCCTTTCCCCACAACGACATGACCGCCCTGGAAGAAATGCTCCGCGCCCATCGCGGTGAGTACCAACGCGCCCTGATCGTCACGGAAGGCCTGTTCAGCATGGACGGCCACATCGCGGATTTACCCGCCCTGATCACGCTCAAAAAACGCCACAAATGTTTTCTCATGGTCGATGAAGCCCATTCCCTAGGCGTGCTGGGCCAAACCGGCCGGGGCGTGGCCGAACATTTCGGCATGGACCCGTCCGAGGTCGATATCTGGATGGGCACCCTCAGCAAAACCCTGTGCGGCTGCGGCGGGTTCATCGCCGGCAGTGCCGTGCTCATCGAATATCTCAAATTCACGGCCCCGGGCTTCGTGTACAGCGTGGGCATGTCCCCACCCCTGGCCGCGGCCTCGCGCACGGCCCTGGACATCATGCTCCGCGAGCCCTGGCGCGTGCGCAAACAGCAAGCCATCAGCCGTTTCTTCGTCGACCAGGCCCGGGCCAGGGGACTCGACACCGGCGGAGCCGACGGGTACGCGGTGGTTCCCATCCACCTTGGCGGCTCCCTGTTGGCCGGAGTTCTGGCCACGGCCCTGTTCAATCGACGAATCAATGTCCTGCCGATCACCTATCCCGTGGTCGAGGAGGGCGCGGCCAGACTGCGTTTCTTCCTTTCGGCCGCCCATGACGAGGCAACGGCGCTGCAAGCCCTGGACGCCGTGGCCGAGGAACTGCCCAAGGCCCGGGAACGAACCGAATCCATCATCCACTAGTCGCCATGATCCAGCACGCAAAACGCACCTTTCTCTTCCTGCAGGGCCCCCAAAGCCCCTTTTTCCGCCGTCTGGGAAGAGCCTTGCGCCATCACGGCGCGGACGTCATCAAGGTCAATTTTTGTGGCGGCGACGTGGTTCATTGGGCCGGTCGGGACGCCAGGCTTTTTTTGGGCGGCGGCGAGGAATGGTCCAGCTGGATCGCCCGCCTCATGCGCGAAGCCCAGGTCACGGACATGCTTCTGTACGGGGACTGGCGCCCCTTGCACTGGGAAGCGGTGCTCCTGGCCAGGCAATTCGACATCCGGGTTCACGTCTTCGAGGAAGGGTATCTGCGCCCCGACTACATCACCATGGAGGAAGGTGGCGTCAACGGCAACTCGACCATGCCGACCACGGCCCAGACCGTGCTTGAAACCGCTGCCCTCTATCCCGATCCCCTGCCGCCGACGCCGGCTCCCAACCCGGTCCGCTACCGGGTCTATGACGCCATTCTGCACCACGCGGGCAACACCGTGATGTTGCCCCTTTTTTTCCGCTACCGCACGCACCGACCGCACAATATCGCCCGGGAACTTCTGGGCTGGATTCCACGTTGGCTGGGCCGCAAGAGACGCGGCCGCGCCTCGGCCGCCCAGTTGGCGCATTTTTCGACCCTGCGACGACCCTATTTTGTCTTTCCCCTGCAACTCGACGCCGACGCCCAGGTCCGGCGCTATTCGCCCTTCAGCGGCATGCGCGAAGGCATCGGACATGTCATCGCCTCGTTCGCGGCCCATGCTCCGGCCAACACGCATCTGCTCATCAAAAACCACCCCCTGGACAACGGGCTCATCGATTACGCCCGCTTCATCGCGGATTTTTCCCTGGCCTGCGGCGTGCGGGAACGGGTCCATTTCGTGGAGGAGGGGGATTCCATGGCCATGATGAAGGAATCCAAGGGGGTCGTCCTGCTGAACAGCACCATTGGCCTGTCGGCCCTGCGCGCCGGCAAGCCCGTGTACTGCATCGGCAAGGCCATCTATGCCATGCCCGGCCTGGCCGTGAACGAACCACACCAGTCCCTGCACAGCTTCTGGTCCATGCCCACCGGCCCCGACCCGGCGATTCTGCGAGCCTTTCTCAAGGTGCTCAAGGTGCGCACCCTGGTCAACGGCAATTTCTACACGCCCCAGGGCATCCGCGTCGCCATATCCCATTGCCTGGTTCGGCTGGGCCTGGTGCAACCGGCTTGCATGCGGCACCAGTGCCCGGACGACACGGACCCGACCCCCTTTCGGCCCAAAACACCGCTCGCCGAATCCGAGATGCGCGCATGACCACGCCCGAATTGGATTTTCTGACCGCCACGCCCGACGACGTGGATATCCTGGCCCGCCATATCCGGGAAACATCCGAAGGAATCGTCGAACAACTTCTGGATAACCTCTTTCCGGACCTGACGGCCGATGATTTCCTGGCCATGGTTCTGCGCGAAAGCGACACGCATTTTCACACGGACAACATCGCCCTGGTTAAACACCAGGACACGCTCATCGGTCTGCTTTTCGCCTATCCGGCCAGCCAGCACGGCATACCGGAAATCATGGACCGCTTCTTGCCTCCGAGTCGACTGGATCCCGTGCGCGCCATCCTGACCACGAGTGTCCCGGAAACAATATACATCAACACGATCTGGACGCATCCGGACTGGCGGGGCACGGGGGTGGCCGATCTGCTCATGGAGCATGCCCGGCTGCTGTCCGAGGAGCGAGGCTTGCGCGGCCTGTCCCTGCATGTCTGGCGGGACAACGCGCGCGCCCTGGCCTTTTACGCCCGGCACGGATTTCGGGAGCACCAAATGATTCCCGCGCAAGCCCCTCTGTGCGCGCGCCATCCCCAGGGCAGCTTCATCCTGACGCGAGGCAACTGAAATGCCGGCCAGCCCACGTCGAATCGTGCTCACCGGAGCCACCAGCGGCATCGGCCGGGCCCTGGCCCTGGAATACGCCAAGCCGGGACGCCAGCTTTTTCTGAGCGGTCGCGACGAGGAACGCCTGGCAACGATCAGCGCCCTGTGCCGCGACAAGGGCGCCCAGGTCAGCGCCACGCGCCTCGATGTCCGTGACCAAGTGGCCATGAAATCCTGGATCGCCGCCAGCGCGGCCACGGCACCCCTGGATCTGGCCATTGGCTGCGCCGGCGTCTCGGCCTCGTCCCGGCGCGTCGGCGGGCGTGACCTGCCCGAAACCCTGGCCGACACCGAACGGCTGCTGGAAGTCAACGCCATGGGCGCCATCCGCTTCGCCATCCTCGCGGCCGAGTCCATGCTCCCCCATGGCCGGGGACAAATCGCCCTGATCAGCTCCATCGCCGCCTACCATGGGTTGCCCAGTTCCCCGGCCTATTGCGCCTCCAAGGCCGCCGTGCGCGTCCACGCCAGAGCATTGCGCCATCTGCTCGCGCCATCCGGAATCAAGGTCAACGTCATCTGCCCCGGCTATGTCGACACGCCCATGAGCCGTCGCCTACGCGGCGCCCAACCCTTGCGCTGGACCTCGGCCAGGGCGGCGCGCGGCATTGTCCGCGCCCTGGAACGCGACAAACCCGAATACGCCTTCCCCTGGCCCCTGACCCTGGGTCTCCGGATTCTGAACTTCCTGCCGGACGCCCTGGCCCGTTTTTTCCTGCATGGCTTCGCCTTTGACGTCGACCCGGATCAGGAATCCCCCCTTTCCCGGACCAGGAACTAACCCGTGACCATCTTTCTGGGCTTTGCGCTGTCCACCCTGTTCGCCGTCCTGGCCAACATCCAATCGGCCCTGGTTCTTTCCAGCCCTGGGCGAACGATGAACGTCGGACACGCCGTGGCCGCGCTTCTGGGCATGTCGCTGTACGCGGGATTTGTGGCCGTGACCGCACGCCCCGTCCTGGCCCTGGGTCTGTCCCTGGCCGCGACCACCCTGCTCTGGGCCGTCAATCGCCTCAAAATGGCCGTGCTGCGCGAACCCCTGGTTTTTTCCGATGTCTTCCTGCTCGGACAGGTCCACCGCCACCCGCAACTTTACGTGGCCCATGCCCCAAGCGGCGCCAGCCATGGCGCCGTGCTCTGGGCCGCGCTTCTGGCGGCCATGGCCGCCCTGGAACCAGCCTATCAGCCACTCACGGCCAAAGCGCGGGGCCTCATGATTCTGATTTCCGGACTGCCCTGGCTCTTGCTGCATGGCCTGCTCGCGGGGAAATTCCCACGCGCCACGGCGTGGATGCTCTCGGCCCATGATCCAAGCTTCGATCCCACCACGGACGCGGCCCGCTTCACGCCCATGGGCGAGGCCCTGCTCCACGCCGTGCACCACACCCGCCGGGTACGCGAGGGTCTGGACGATCTGCTGGCCGCGACGCGCATCGCTGCCTTTGGGCGGACAGACGCGCACCGGCCTCCCCATCTTCTCCTGACCCAGGCCGAATCCTTCTGCGACATCCGTCGTTTTGTCCCGGAAATTGGCGACAACCTTTTTCCGCGCATCCAGGAAGCCATGGACCACGGTCGTCACGGCCGATTGGAACTTGATTGGAGCGGCGCCTATACCATGCGCACGGAATTCTCGGTTCTGACCGGCCTGAATATCCGCGAAATGGAAACCTTCGGCTTCGACCCATACCTCCTGGCCGCCCGCCGTCCGATTCCCTCCCTGGCCCATGCCCTGCGCGACCAGGGCTACCGCTCGATCTGCATCCACCCGTATGATCCGACATTTTTCCGACGCGACATGGTCATGCGCAACCTCGGCTTTGACCAATTTCTGGGACGGGACTTTTTTTCCAACGCCGGCACGAACGGCCCCTATGTCAGCGATCCAGCCGTCTTGAACACGGCCATGGATCTCTTCCTGGACGCATCCGGCCCCCTGTTCGTCTTTGTCATCACCATGGAAGCCCATGGACCCTGGCTGCCTGGACGATTCGGGCCAGCCGCCCCCGAGAAAACCCCGCTGGCGCAATATCTCCGCCACTTACGCAGTCTGGACTCGGCCGTGGGCGACGTGCTGCGCCGATCCCGTGACCTTGACCGGGACATGATTTTCGCGCTCTACGGAGACCATGTTCCCAGTCTCGACGTCGTGCGCGGACACTCCGCCGCCTCCAAGGCCACGGACTATTTTATCTGGACACCCTGCCCCCACGCCGTCAGTGGCCAACCCAAGAACCTGCGCCCGGAATGGCTTGGCCACGAAATTCTGGGCGAGCCACGTGAAAAGGCACTTGGCCGAGGCAAATAAAACCCGTTCGCGCTGTTTCGCGCGAGCGACCACACCCGAAGGATTGTACATGACCACACGCAAGGGCATCATTCTCGCCGGCGGCTCCGGCACCAGGCTGCATCCGGCCACCCTGGCCGTCTCCAAACAGCTTCTGCCGGTCTACGACAAACCCATGATCTACTACCCGCTCTCGACCATGCTTCTGGCGGGAATCCGCGATATCCTGATCATTTCCACTCCCATGGACACTCCCCGCTTCGAATGCCTCCTGGGCGACGGCAGCCAGTGGGGCATCCGCCTCCGCTATGCGGTCCAACCCAACCCCGACGGACTGGCCCAGGCCTTCCTCATCGGCGAGGATTTTCTGGCCGGCGAGCCCTGCGCCCTGGTTTTGGGGGACAACATCTTTTACGGGCACAGCCTGCAAGCCCTGCTGACCAACGCCATGAACAGGACAAACGAAGCCACGGTCTTCGCCTACCATGTGCAGGACCCGGAACGCTACGGGGTGGCGGAATTCGACGCCTCGGGCAAGGTCTTGTCCCTGGAGGAAAAGCCCGCCCAGCCCAAGTCCAACTATGCCGTGACCGGGCTGTACTTTTATGATGCCTTGGTCGTGGAGCACGCCAAATCACTCAAGCCATCGGCCAGGGGCGAACTGGAAATCACGGATCTCAACCGCATTTATCTGGAACAGGGCACGTTGCGCGTGGAAATCATGGGCCGCGGTTATGCCTGGCTGGACACGGGCACCCACGACAGCCTGCTCGAAGCCGGCATGTACATCGCCACCCTGGAAAAACGGCAGGGCCTGAAAGTGGCCTGCCCCGAGGAAATCTGTTTTCGGCAGGGCTGGATCGACGCGGACCAGGTTGCCCGTCTGGCCAGGCCTTTGACCAAAAACGGCTACGGTCGCTATCTCATGACCCTGATCCCCAAGGACAAACGATGAACGCCACCCCTTTGGCCATACCCGAGGTTGTTTTGTTCACGCCCCGCGTGTTCGGTGACGCGCGCGGCTTTTTCTTCGAA
>RZYG01000206.1 GCA_009930415.1 Spartobacteria bacterium
GTTTTGGGTTCGGACCTGATTCACCCACGGGTCAAGCCCGTGGGGGTCTGGGAGAGGGTCAGGCGAAAAGCGGCCGGAATCCGAGCCGGAACTACGAATGGCCGAATTTCACGAATATGAGGGCTTGGGATCTGAAATTCGTGTCCATCCGTGTTCATCCGTGGTCAGTTTTCCGGTTTTGGGGCTGTTGGGGGGCCTTTTGGGGTCAAAAACGGACACAATATCCAATTTCCAGAGGCGGGGCGGCAGCCAGCCACCTCGGCGCGGTGGCCTACAGGGCTGGATTTCTGTAGGCCCGGGCGTTGACCGGGCGTGGGGGTGGGCAAAACAGCGCGCCGGACGGGGCGGTCAGGCCGGGCCGAGGGGATTGACGATTTTGTCGAGGTAGTTTTCCAGCTCGCGGCCGTAATCGGTGTCCTTGCCGGCCAAGGTGAGCTGCTTGTGCAGCATGGCGAGGCCGGTGCTGCCGACTTCGGCTTCTTCGGCGCTGACGAAGCGCCCCCCCATGTCGGGCTCCAAAAAGCGCTGGAGCAGGAGCAGGAACTGGGCGTTCTGGCGGACGTGGTCGGGCAGCAGGTCGTAGAGGCGGCCGGGGAGCTCGCGCTTGGCCTGGAGCAGGGCGGTTTCGTTCTGGCCCAGCTCGGGCGGGAACAGCCGCTCGCCGCGGAGCATCTCGAGGCCGACGAGCCCGAGGCTGTAGAGGTCGGACTGGATCCGCGCGACGCGCTCGGAATGGGTCTCGGGCGCCATGTAGACGGGTGTGCCGAGCAGCAGCGTGATCTTTTCGTCCACCAGCGTCGCGCGGCCGTAGTCGATCAGCTTCACGTAGCCGAGCCGGTCGATCATGACGTTGGCCGGCTTCACGTCGGAATGGATGAAGCCCATCTCGTGCAGGGTTTCGAGGCCGCGCAGCACCTGGCGCAGGACGTAGAGGGCGATGCCGGGCTGGATCATGCGCTTGCCGTTTTGCTCCCGGAAAATGACGTCGTTGAAGCGCCGCCACTCTTCGTCGGTCGAGCGCGCGCGGACCTGGTCGGAATGGACGCCGTCGAGCAGTTCGCGCAGGGAGATGCCGTCCACGACTTCCATCTGGACGTAGCCGATGCCGTTGCTTTCCTCGTAGACGTCGGGGGCGACGAGGGCGGGGTTTTTCACGAGCTGGAGCTTGGAGGTCTGGGCGGCGATGCGGCCCATGTCGGTCCAGTATTTCTTGGCGCTGGCGTAGATGCCCGGATCGAACAGCTTGATGGCATGGCGGGTGACGCAGCCGCGGGCGCCTTGGCGCAGGCCGAGGAACACGATGCCCTGGCGGCCGCGGCCCAGTTCGCGCGGGAAGCGGTAGGCGACGGGATAATGGATGGCGCGGGCCGCGAGGATGGCCCGATAGTTCGTGGCCAGCTGCCGGCTGCCGGCGCCGGTCCCGCCGACCGCCCGCGGAGCCAAATCGCGCAGGATGGACGGCTCCGAGGCCGAGCTCGGATCCGCGGCGGCCGTGGTGGCGTCGAGCGCGGCGCCCGGCACCGGTTCCAACGCGGTGGTTTTGTCGAATGAAACGGGAGTGGACACGATGGAGAGTTTACCGGAAGGCGCGGGTTTGGCAATATCGCCCCGCGATGAAATCCGTCCCGACCCAAGCCGACTTCGCCCGCCGCGAGCGGGAATTCCGGCACCGCGCGTTTCCGGCGGCCACCGCCGCGGATTGGGAAGACTGGCGCTGGCAGTTGCGGCACCGCGCACGGACGGCGACGGCGGTCGCGCGCGTCCTGGCGCTTTCCCCGCGCGAACGCCGCGCGCTGGCGGCGCCGGATGCCTGGCGGATGCCGCTGGCCATTCCTCCATATCTGCTGGGCCTGCTGGCGGCGGAGGCGCCGGACGGCCCGCTGCACCGGACGCTGTTGCCCGATCGGCGCGAGGCGCGGATCGCGCCGGGCGAGTTGCGCGATCCGCTGGGCGAGGAAGCCCACCAGGTCGCGCCCGGGTTGATCCGGTCCTATCCCCACAAAGCCCTCCTGCTGGCCACGGCCGATTGCGCTTCGTTCTGCCGCTACTGCACGCGGGCGCGCACCGCGGGGCGCGCCGGAGCCGATCTCGCGGCGGCGCTGGCCTGGCTGCGGGCGCATCCGGAAATTCGCGACGTGCTGGTTTCCGGCGGCGATCCGCTGACGCTGGGGGATGCGCATCTGGAGCGGTTGCTTCGGGCCTTGCGGGATATTCCGCACGTGGAATTGATTCGGATCGGCACGAAAATTCCCGCCGCGCTACCGCAACGGGTGACGCCCGCGCTGGCGAAGCTGCTGAAAAAATTCCGCCCGCTGTGGCTGAGCCTGCATTTCACGCATCCGGCCGAACTGACGCCGCGCGCGGCGGCCGCGTGCGGCCGCCTGCTGGACGCGGGGATTCCGCTGATGAACCAGACCGTGCTGCTGCGGGGCGTCAACGACGATCTCGACACGATGCTGGCCTTGAACGAAGGGCTGTTGCGGCTCGGGGTGAAGCCGTACTACCTGCACCATGGCGATCTAGCCGCCGGCACGGCGCATCTGCGCTCGACCGTGGCGCGGGGGCGAGCCATCCTGCGCGCGATGTGCGGGCGCACGACGGGCTACGCCGTGCCGCACTTCATGTTCGACCGCCCCGGCGGCGGCGGCAAAGTGCCCCTGGGCCCGGCCTGGACCTCTTCATAGAACCCATCCTCGGTCTGCGCCACCGGCCACCCATCTTAACTTGCAGTTATTATAATACATGCAACAAACCGAATCTCCCCAGCCTGCGCCCCGGCCAGCCCGACTTGCATGTATTATAATAACTGCAAATAACGGAAGCTCCCCGGCTCGCACAATGTCCGCTCCGCAAGTTGCATATATTATAATTACTGCAACAATATCCGGGAGGGCAGGAGCAAGCCTGGCGGCGGCGCAGGCGGTACACGACATGCGCTGAAAATCCGCCGCAAAGTTTTTGCCGCTCCACTCGCGGAACCTCGCTCGCTCGCCGCGCCAGGCGCGGCGCTATAGACCTCGCGTTCGCCCGGCGCCGGCCGGCTTGGGCTCGGCACTCGGCTATGTCCGTTCCACGTAAAACCGCGATCAAAGTTTCTACGTTCCACGTAAAACTCAATCACGCCCGGGCGCGGTCGGCGAGGTAGTCGCGGAGCGCGACGGTGCCGCGGCGGGGCGTGGGGACGTCGTGGGTGGACATGAAGAGCAGGAGCTTGCCCATGGCCCAGTTCCGGTAGCTGAAGGGCCGGAGAAGCGCCAGCGCCAGCTTGCAGAGCCACACGGGGGCGTAGGACATGCGCGGCGGCTGGCCGAGCGCGGCGAAGCAGGCCTCGCAGGTCTCGCGCCAGGTCAGGTCTTCGGGGCCGCCTACGCCGACGACGGCGTCGGTCTGCTGGCCCATTTCTTCCAGCATGACGGCGGCCAGCTCGGGAATATGCACCGGCGTGCTGCGGGAGCCGCCGTTGCCGATGGCGTAGAGGGGGCCTTTGGCGGCCAGTTTCAGCATCTCGGCGACGTCGGGGAAGAATCCGCCGGAGCGGAAGATCACCCAGGGCATGCCGCTGGCTTGCAAGGCCTGCTCGAAGCGGTATTTGGCGTCCACGAGCGGCGCATGGCCGTAGCCCAGCTCGGTGCCGGCGGGCGAGATGAACCCGAACTTCGCGACGCCGCTGCGCCGGGCTTCTTCGAGCAGGTTCAGGTTGCCTTGGTAGTCGACGATCTCGTGCGTCAGCTTGCCGCGGAGGCGGGTGATGCCGATGCAGGAGACGACCTGTTCCATGCCCTTGCAGATGCCGGCGAGCTGTTCGGGCTTGACGACGTCGGCTTCGATGAGGCGCAGGCGGGGATGCTCGATGACGCGCAGATCGCCCTTGCGCAGGACCAGGGCGGCGACGTGGTCGCCGCGGGCGAGGGCCTGGCGGACAAGTTCGCGGCCGAGGACGCCGCCGGCGCCGGCGATGAGGAGGTTCATTTCGCGTACTCGATGACCCACTCGTTGGCGGGCAGGGCGACCGTCACGCGCCGGGCCTTGGTGCCGAGCTTGCCGTCTTCCTCGGCGAGGACGCCGCGGCAGGTGATGCGGTAGCCCTTCGCGTCGCCGAGGCCGACGGCTTCGAGGAACTTCTCCGTGCGGACGAAGAAGCTGACGACGGCCGCGAGCTTGCCGTCTTTCATGACGGGATAGCGCATGGCGATGAGGCGCGGCTGGACGATGCTGCCGTGGCCGGGCTCGCTGAGCTGCGGGGTGGGATTCTTGCGCATCAGGTCCCAGAAATAATCGAGCTGCTTGACCTTCTTGAGGTCGAAGCCGCGGGCGAGGAAGTCGCGGGGATGGTAGACCTCGCGGATGACGAAATCGGTGTCGATGAACGAGCCGCCGAAGAA
>RZYG01000207.1 GCA_009930415.1 Spartobacteria bacterium
ACCGGGTTTGGAGAAATTGGGGAACAGCTGCGGTCTCAGCAAGCTGAGCCCCTACAAGCGAGGGCCGAATCTACCGTGAAGAATCCGGTCATGCGCCCAACGATTGTCTTGCGTTTTCAGGGGGGAGCGGCGACAATTCCGGCCCGATTTCGAAACCAAAGGATGGACGACCCATGGACAAGAAGATTCCGGACGACGTGACCCCGCCCCAGGCGCCCGAACCGACCCCGGCGGCGCACGACGGCGAAGACGTGCAGCAGTTTTCGAGGTGGATGGCGGAGTACGGCCGGCCGGCGCTGATCGGGCTGGCGGTGGCCGTGGTGGTGCTGCTGGGCATCCAGATCTGGCATGGCCAGAAGGCGTCGAAGTCCGCCGCCGCGGTGCAGGCGCTCTTCCAGAACCGCGGCCCCGAGGAATTGCAGCAGCTGGCGGCGACGGATCCGGACGCGCCCACCGCGCCGATGGCGCTGGCGTCGGCGGCCGCCGAATTCTACGCCCAGAACCGCTACGACGAAGCCTTGGCGGCCTATCAGAGCTTCCTGGCGCAGTACCCTGCCCACATGCTGGCGCCGCAGGCCGAACTCGGCGCCGCCGCCAGTTTCGAGGCGCTGGACGATTTCGAAGCCGCCGTGGCCGCCTACGAGGCGTTCGCCGAGAAACAGGCGGCGAGTCCCCTCCGGCCGCAGGCCGTCTTCGGCGCCGCGCGCTGCCTCGAACAACTGGACCGCTTCGACGACGCCCGCGCGCTCTACGAGGATTTCATCGCGGCCAATCCGGACAGCGAGCAGCTGGCGCAGGCCGAATCGGGCCTGCTGTTCCTGAAGAAGGCCGAACGCGCGAAGAATGCGCCGGCCCGTCCGGCCGCGCCGGAAGTCGTGTTCGATTCGGATCGCGACGAAACGACGGCGGATGAAGCCGCCGCGCCGGTCGCGGAAGAACCGCCGGCGGCGATCGAAGCGGCGCCCGCCGCCGACGAAGAGAAAGCGGCGCAGAAGGAATCGAAGCCCAAAAAGAAATCTTCGAAGAAGAAAAAGGCGGCGGAGAAGCCCGTTTCCGAACCGGAGGCCGCGGAACCGGCCGCCGAATAGGAAAGAGGCATCGTTGCCGATGTCGCAGCGCCGGAATCCGCCAGGGCTCCGGCGTTTGCGTTTTCACGCAGGAGGCAGGCCATGATCGATCGCTATACCCGGCCCGAGATGGGCGCGCTGTGGACCGATGAACACAAATTCCAAACCTGGCTGGACGTCGAGCTGGCCGCGTGCGCGGCCCTGGCCCAGGCCGGGCAGATTCCGCGCAAGGATTGGACGGCGATCCGCCGCAAGGCGGGATTCGACGTGAAGCGCATCCGGCAAATCGAAGCGGAAGTGCGGCACGACGTGATCGCGTTCCTGACGAACGTGGCGGAGCGCGTCGGCCCGGCCGCGCGCCACGTCCACAAGGGCCTGACCAGTTCCGACGTCGTGGACACGGCGCTGTCGGTGAATCTGGTCAAGGCGGCGGATCTGCTGATCGCCGGCGTCGAGCGGGTGCGGGCGGCGGCGGCGCGGCTGGCCCGAAAGCACGCGTTCACGCCGATGATCGGCCGCAGCCACGGCATCCACGCCGAGCCGACGACGTTCGGGCTGAAAATGGCCCTGATGGTCGACGAATTCGGCCGCGCCCTGGCGCGGCTGCAGGCGGCGCGCGAAACCGTGCGCGTCGGCAAACTTTCGGGCGCGGTGGGAACGCACGCGCATCTGGATCCGAAGATCGAGGCGGCGGTCTGCAAAAAGCTGGGCCTCAGGCCCGCGGCGATTTCAACCCAGATTTTGCAGCGCGACCGGCACGCGGAATTCGCGGCGGTCCTCGCCTTGGTCGGGACGAGCGTGGAGCGCTGGGCGCAGGAGTTCCGCCATCTGCAGCGCACGGAAGTGCGCGAGGTGGAAGAATTTTTCGGCCGGGGCCAGAAGGGCTCCAGCGCGATGCCCCACAAGAAGAATCCGGTCGTGGCCGAGCAGTTGTGCGGCTTGGCGCGGGTGCTGCGCGGCTACGCGCTGACGGCCATGGAAAACGTGCCGCTGTGGCACGAGCGCGACATCTCGCATTCGTCGGCCGAGCGGATCATCCTGCCGGACGCGACGATCCTGCTGGACTACATGCTGGACAAGCTGGCGGCGCTGGTTTCGGGGCTGAAGGTGGACGCCGCGCGCATGCGGGCGAACCTGGACCTGACGCATGGCCTGATCCATTCGCAGCAGGTGCTCCTGCGGCTGGTGGAGAAAGGCGTCGCGCGCGAAGAGGCCTACCGCTGGGTGCAGCGCAACGCGCTGGAAGCCTGGCGGACCGGCCGCCCGCTGCTGGAACTGGCGGCGGCGGACGCGGATATCGCGAGAACGGTCCCGCGCCGCGAATTGGCGGCGTGTTTCGACCTGAAGCGCCATTTCCGCGACGTGAAGCGCACGTTCCGCGCGGTGGGCTTGCCGCTGGCGTGACGCCGCCTTATTCCGCCGGGTCCGCTTCGGCGGCGGGCGCCCGTTCCGGGATGACGAAGGGCAGCTCGGCCTGCGACTGGCATTGCATGGCGGTGCCGTCGCGCGCCACGAACGTCAGCACGTGCGGACCGGGTTCGAGCGCGGACAGGTCGAAGGGGTATTCGATTTCGTAGGCGCGGGCGTTTCCGAGATGCAGGAGGACCAGCGCGCGCCCCGCGCCGTCGGCGACGACCACGCGGTCCGTCCCCGCGACGGCCCCGAGGTACAATCCCGACGCGAAGCCTTGCGCAACGGAGGCCGCGAACGGCAACGGCTGGCCGTCGGGGCCCAGCGGCTCGCGGACGGTGATTTCGACGCGGTCGGCCTTGGCGCTGGCCGTGATTCTTCCCGCGCCCTTGGAATTGACGGCCCAGGCCAGGCCGGCGGCGACGGCGTACAGGTCTTCGCCCGGGGCGGCGACGTAGACGAACCGATCGCCGCCGACCTGGAGGGCGATTTCGTTGCCGACGGGCGCGAAGGGGCGCGCGATCGGGGCGCGGTAGAGGCCATCGACGTAGAGATCGAGGAACGTCGGCGGCGCGCCGCGCTCGTGCGCGGACAGGGCGAGCTTCAGCGTCGTCTCTCCGTCGAGCTTGGCGTTGCGCGCGGGTTCGAGGATGCGGACGGCCGGCGGCGCGGCGAAGGGCGCCGCGAGCGGATCGCCGACCCAGATTCCCTGGTAGGGGTTGCGGACGGACATGGCGAGGGCTTCGCCGGCGGTGAAGCCGCGGGCGTACCAAAAGAAAACCATCGGGTCGGGGAACTTGGCATTGAAGGCGCAAGGCTCGGTCACCGTGCCGTAGGAAGCGGTCGCGCCCAGCCGCATCCAGTCCCAGACCGTGCTTTGGTTGAGGCAGGGCTCCGGAATCATGCCGGCGCAAGAGGTGAGGTGGTCGGCGATGGCCCCGGGCGCGAACGCCGCGCCGGCCAGGTTCGTGGGCAGGTAGGCCAGGCCGTTGAGATAGCCGAGCACCGGCCGCGCCGGCGCGGGGCTGGCGGCGGCGTGGACGTCGAGTCCCGCGCCGCGGCCCAGCAGTTCGAACTGGCGGGCGACGACGGGATAGGTGCGGTGGCGGACGTTGCGCGCGGCATCGCCCGAACCGTAGAGGCAGAACGCGCCGTCGGGAAATGCGGCGATGGAGGCGACGCCGCGGTCCACGACCCGCTTGGCGGTTTCGAGATCGGCGGCCGTCAGCAGGAACGGAATGGGCGCGTTGGTTCGGTTCCACCCCGCCGTGGCGTTGTAGGCGGTTTCGGAGCCGTAGTATTGGTTGACGGAATTGGACGCGACGTGGCACGGCGGCGCGCCGGGCGTCGCCGGCTTGTAGCCGTAGAACAGGACGGACGTGAGGCCGTTGTCGTGTGCGACCCGCGAGGGGATGTCCATGCACAGGACCAGATAATGGATTTGATCCGCGAGGCCGTGGTTGGCGACGTGCGCCTGGATCGGCAGGCGGACGTCGCGCTCGAATTCGGCCAGGGACAACGACGTCGCGCGGGGATTGACCTTGATCGTGCAGAGCTGGCGCTGGGGGATGCCGTGCTTGTCGAGGTAGTAGGCGCCCAGCGCGCGGGAATCGCGGCTCGATCCGTTCACGACGACCAGCGCGTTCAGCGGGCCGCCTCCGGCCGGCGCGACGGCGGGCAGCAGGCAGAGCCACAATCCCAACATGAGCAACCGATTCGTCATTGAACGGAAATTGTCGCGAAAGGCCGGCCAAAGTTCAAGGCGGGAAACCGCCCGGAAAATCCTCCTGGGCGCATGACCGGATTCTTCACGGTAGATTCGGCCCTCGCTTGTAGGGGCTCAGCTTGCTGAGACCGCAGCTGTTCCCCAATTTCTCCAAACCCGGT
>RZYG01000208.1 GCA_009930415.1 Spartobacteria bacterium
ATCGCCCGGCGCGATCTGGGCAATCTCTACCGCCGGCTGGACGCCGGCAAGGAGCCGCGATGAGCTGGAAAGGATTTCTCCGCGCCGCCGCCCTCGCGGTCGGCAACCACGGGATCGCGGCGCTGCCGTCGTTCCGCCTCCGGAACGCCTACTACCGCCGCATCCTAGGCTACAAGCTGGGCCCGGATTGCTGCGTCCACATGGGCTGTTTCTTCACGGGCGATTTCGTGGAGATCGGGCCCCATTCCATCCTGAACCGCCGGTGCTACCTGGATGGCCGGCTGGGCGTGAAGATCGGCGCCAACTGCAGCATTTCGCCGGAAGTCTACATCCTGTCCATGGACCACGACCCCCAGAATCCGGATTTCGCGACTTGCGGCGGGCCGACGACCATCGGCGACCACGTCTGGATCGGCGCGCGCGCGATCATCCGCGGCGGCGTGACCATCGGTGAGGGGGCCGTCATCGGCGCCGGGGCGATCGTGACCAAGGACGTCGCGCCCTGGCGCATCGCGGTGGGCAACCCCGCGCGCGAAATCAAGGACCGCAACCGCGAGATCCGCTACCGCTGCCGCTACTACACCTGGTTCGATACCGACGTGCAGATCGGAACCTGATGAACAGGCTGCTTCAATTCCTGATGAGTCGCTTGGGCCGTTCGAAACCCGTGCCCGCGCCGCCCGCGGAGCACGACGACTCCCTGCTGCCGCTCGGCGGCCCGCTGCCGCCCGTGCCGCCGCTGCCTGCGGAGGGCTGCTCCAAGGCGGGCATCGTCGTCGTGTCGTATTTCGGGTTGCCCTATCTGCGGCAATGCCTGGAAAGCATTTTTGGCCGAACCGCCTGGCCGAATTTCCGCGTCGTGGTGGTGGACAACGGTTCGGATGCCGCCACGCTGGCCTATCTGCGCGAACAGGCCGCGCGCGAGCCGCGGCTGCAGGTGGTGGAAAACGGACGCAATCTGGGGTTCGCCGCGGCCAACAACGTCGGTTTGCGCCTGTTGGGGGATTGCGAAACCCTGGTGTTGCTCAACAACGACGTCGTCGTGCCGCCGGACTGGCTGGGCAAACTCGTCGAACGCGCGGCGCAACCGGAGTTCGGCCTGGTCGGTCCCGTGACGAACTGGACCGGCAACGAAGCCAAGATCGAGACGTCCTACGCCAGCATCCTGGAGATGGAACGGTTCGCGCAGGAGGTTGCGGCGGCCCGCGCCGGCCAGGCGTTCGACATTCCGGTCCTGGCGATGTTCTGCGTGGCCATCCGCCGCGACGTATTCGCGCGGGCGGGCGAACTCGACGAAGGCTACAAGGTCGGCATGTTCGAGGACGTGGACTACGCCGAGGCGGTGCGCCGGCTGGGCCTGCGCGTGGTCTGCTGCGAAGACGTCTTCGTCCACCACTACGGCATGGCCAGCTTTTCCAAGATCGCCCCGGACGAGTATCAGCGCCTCTTCGAATCCAACCGCGCGTATTTCGAGCGGAAATGGGGCCACCCCTGGACGCCCCACCGCGCAAGAGGAGTGTTGGGATAATTGACATGTATTCGGCATGATTCATTCCGCCTTCAGCGTGTGAGCCGCGTGCGCCCGCATCTGTTCATGCACTTGCGTCGCGTGGCCCATAATCTGCCAAAGGATTTTGGGCGGCCTTGGTTGTTTGTGTCGAAAACGGTTGCGTATTTTCGCGCGTGCATCGCGAATATGGATTGCTGCACATGAGCGAATCGAACGGGCCCGCCATGCTTGCTTGGCTGTGGGGAAGTTTGGCCTTTTGCGTGTTTTGTGGATTTCCGGGTTGTTTGCTGCAAAAACGGGTTCGTTCGCTGATCTGGGTTGAAGCATTGGCGCTCAGCATGGGAGCTAACGCTTTTCTGGTATTGGTGCTCAAAATCTTGGGTCTATATTACCGAGGAATAATATGTGGCTATTTGCTCGTGGCATTGATTCTTTGTGGGTTTGAGGCGATCCCACATGCGCGGAACTGGCGTTTCAGGTGGCCCGGCAGGCGGATATGGCCCTGGCTTGCCCTGATTCCGGTACTGAGCCTTGTTTTCTATCTCGCATTTTTCTTCCCGTTTGTACAATGGGATGCCATCGCTTCTTGGAACCGTTGGGCCGTAGCATTTACCCGGGAACCGGGTTGCGTGCCGGGAATTCGTTGGTTTTATCCGCAGTTTTTATCCTTTTCATACAGTTTCATCTACATGGCGGCGGGAGACACCGGCGTCGTGAATCTCGCGCATGGCTTGGCGTTCGTTTATGTGGTGCTGCTTCTGGGGGCGGTAGACGAGCTTTCCAGGCAGGTCGGCCTTCGCACTCGCGTCGCAATGGGGCTCGTTTGCTTGTCGACGCCTTTTGCGCAATACGTATCTTCTGGCTATGCCGATATACCCGCCGCGGCTTTTTCCGCCGTTGCGGCGACAGGGCTGTTGCGCGCCGCTGCCGGACAACGGCTGGGCCGTTTCGTTTGCCGTTGTGCTTTTTCCGGATGGCTGGCTGCGGTGGCGTTGCTGCACAAACAGCTGGGTGCAGTGCCGTTCTTCATCTTGCCCATGGCGTGGATGGCGACATCTCCCGGAAACGAACGGCAGAGGCGCTTCTTGGGCGCTGCGGCGTTTCTTGGTTGCGGGGTCCTGACGCTTTTGCCATGGACGTTGAGACTGGGAACATGGGTGAGTCCCAAAGTAGTCTATCTGACCCATACGATTTACGGGAATACGGAGTGGTCGGCCAGAGTGCAGGGGGCTTTCTGCTCCCTGATTCGGCAATTCACGGTGATGAAATCGCCGGCTGTGAATGCCGGTCTCGCTCTGATCGCTTGTGGTTGTGTGGCCTGGGCGCTGCGTGCCGTCCCGCGCATCCGGATTCTGATCATCACCGCGTTGGCGGAAACAATGGTTGGCGTGGCGGCGTTTTCATATGACACGCGCGCCTTAATGGGCGCCATTCCGTTGTTTTGCGTGGGCGTGGCGGCGGGGGCGGAAGATCTCGTTGAACGAGTGCGCAAACCGTCCGACCGGAGTTGGGCGATAGTTGGATTCATGCTCACGTTGACGTGCGCAGGAATAGGGGCGCTTTATCTGCACCAAGGGGCCGGAAGGTTCAGGTCCTGTTTTCAGTACAATCCAGTCGCCAAGGCTTTTACCGTGTTTTCCTTCGACACGTTTGCCGAAAAGATCGACGTGTTTTTGCCGGATTATGATGATTTGCGGGCATGGGAAAAGGTATATCCCCTAAATCCCCCGTTTCAATATTGGCTAGCCGATCCGCGCCTTTGCGCCTTGGCGCAATCAGGTAACTACAAGCGCCTCGATGGGGCTCTCGGCAATCTGTGGACACCTCGGGATCAATTGCCCGCATGGAGAAAAGAAGAGAAATGGGTCTCCGGGGATATCATGCTCATTAAAACAAACGACATGTATTTGAGGGAATTTGTCGAGGTACATGTTGAAAAGAACTGGATCCGGCGCCTGGCGCAGATCGGATGTTTCACGGGGTATGAAATTCGCGAAATTCACACGTGTGGATTTGCGCGACCACGGTGAATCCCGAACGGAATCCACTCGGCGTTGTTGTGTTGGGGCACTCGATTGGGGAATGCCCAGCCATCATGCGCGTTGGCGCGAGGGCGCTACCGTTTGCCGCGCGCAAGGGCCCAGACGAGGGCGAGGGCGGCGACGCCCCAGCCGGCCAACGCGGGCCAATTCAGGGGGCGCGGCACGGCGGCGGGAGCCTCTGCCGTTGCCGCGGTGGCAGCTGCGGCGATCGGCGCAGGGGGGGGCGGGGCCGGGTAAGCGTGCGCGGCTTTGTCTTGGCCGGCCGGCGCGGGCGGCGGCGCATCCGCCGCGGCCGGCGCCGGTTCCGGCACGACGGCCCGCGGGCGGTTGCTCCAGGCCTGCAGGACTTCCGCGGCTTTTTCCCGGTAGAACCGGGGCATGCGGACGATTTCCTGGTTCTGGAAGGTCTCTGTGCGCAGGATGGCGGCGTTCATCTGATCGCGCGTCAGATAGGCGAACCCCGCGCGCATCGACTCCGGCAAGCGGAACGGAAACGAGGTGACCGAGGAAAGCAGTTTGTCGCCGTCCGTTTCTTCCCGCTCCACGAGGCCTTCGACGTACGTGCGGTTGATGGAGAACGACTCCGTTTTGCCGCTGGCGTCCCGCACCTGGATGCGGACGTAGGGCCCGGCCAGGTCGTCTTGGTCGATGGTCATGCTGGCGCCGTCCGTCGCCGTGCATTCCAGGCCGGCGAACCGCATGACGGGCGCCTGCTCCTTGACCGGGAACGTCGTTTCCATGATCGCGGTGAAATTGTCCT
>RZYG01000209.1 GCA_009930415.1 Spartobacteria bacterium
CGCGTACGCCACCATCATCCTCTTCGGCCTGACCGAAAGCCTGGTCTTCAACCAGGGCATGTCCTACTACTCCTCGCTGCCGAGCGTCCGCCGCTTCGGGGCCGACAAGGCCATGGGCGTCTACAACGTCTTCGAGTCCGGCGGCGAAGCGCTGGGCCCGATGGTCTTCGGGTTGGCCGCCAGCCTGAGCCTGGGCCTCGGCATCGCCGCCATCGCGGCCGCGCTGGGCGCCGGCGCCGCGCTCTTCTGGGCGCTCGGCCCGCGCAACGGAGGGAATCCGCCATGAAGTGGCTGGCCTGGTATCGCCGGCAGCCCGTCCGGCGCAAGATCTTCATCCCCTTCTTCGCCATCACCCTGCTCTCGTCCACGCTGTTCACGATCTACGGCTTCATCCAGAACGTGAAGGCCATCGAAAACGAGATCGACAAGCGCCTGCTCATCGCCGCGCTGACGATGCCGCAGCTGCTGCCGGCGGACTACTTCGACCGGGTCCAGACCCCGGACAGCATCCCGGAAACGGAACACTGGGCCAATACGCGGCGGCTGGACACGTTCCTGCGCAACGTCGGCGGCACCTACCTCTACGCGCTGAACCAGGTGAGCAACCATTACTATTTCGTGGCTTCCGCCGCCACGGACACGGTGTACTGGGCGGAATACACGAATCCGGCCCCCAACATCTACGAGGTCCAAAAGACCTGGGACGTCAACATCTCGACCACGCCCGACCCGGACTGGGGCCTGCTGCGGTCCGTCGTCATGGGCCACAAGGATTCGACGGGCCGGCGCTTCATCATCGGCGCGGACATCCACGCCTACGAGGTCGAGGCCCTGAAGCGCCGCGCCTTCCTGAACTTTTTCATGATGGGCTTCGCCAGCTTCCTGCTGGCCGTCGTGTTCAGCTACGTCGCCAGCACCACCATCACGCAGCCGCTGACCCGCCTGTCGAACTTCACCCGCCGGCTCGTGGAGGGCGGATTCTCCGCCGACATCCGCCTCGACGCCGGGCTGTTCCCCGACGGCAACCGGACCCGGGCCGAGACCGCCATCCTCGCCTTCGACTTCGACCAGATGCAGGCCAATCTGGCCGCGCACATCGAACAGCTCAAGCTCACGCAATCCGCCCGCGAGCGCGCCGAAAGCGAGCTGCGCATCGCCGGCCAGATCCAGGAAACCTTCCTGCCCGGCCCGTTCGCGCCGGCGGAATTCGGCGGGCGCGTGCAATTGCAGGCCGCCATGAAAACCGCCAAGCAGGCCGGCGGCGACCTGTTCGACTACTTCGCGCTCGACGACGGGCACCTCTTTTTCGCCATCGGCGACGTCTCCGGCAAGGGCATGCCGGCGGCCATGTTCATGTCGGCCGCCGTCGTGCTGCTGCGCTCCGCCGCCAAGCTCTGGCGCGATCCGGCCGAAATCCTGCGCCGCGTGAACGACGACCTCGCCCTCCGCAACGAAAGCTGCACGTTCGTGACGCTGTTCGCCGGCATCCTCGACGTCCGCACGGGCGAAGTCGTCTTCGCCAACGGCGGCCACAATCCTCCGCGCCTCCGCAACGCCGCCGGCGCGGTCGCCGCCGTGCCGACGAAAACCAACATGGTCGTCGGCGCCCTGGAAGGACAGACGTACGTCCGCGAAACGCTCGCCCTGCGGCCCGGCGACGTCCTGGTCCTCTACACGGACGGCGTCACCGAGGCGTTCAACGAGGCCGACCAGCTCTACGGCGAAGACCGCCTGGACCGCCGCCTCGGCGCGCTGCCGGCGGACACCACCGCCGCGGAAATCCTCCGGGGCGTCGTCGCCGACGTCGCCGCCTTCGCCGGCGCGCGGGAACAGTCCGACGACATCACGATGCTCGTCCTGCGCTCGCTCCCGCCGGCGCAAAAAACCACTTGATGGAACTTGAACCGATGCGGCAGGATGACGGACGCAGGCAATCCCCCAGAAAGGCGGACCAACATGGAACTCATCGTTGACAAGCAAAACCAGATTTCGATCGTGGCGGCCAGCGGCAAGCTGGACGCCGCCGGCGCACCGACGCTCGAGGCGCGCTGCAAGGCACTGATCCAGGAAGGCGCGAACCGCCTGCTGCTGGACTTCGCCAAGGTGGAGTACGTCAGCAGCGCCGGCCTGCGCAGCCTGCTCGTGCTCGCCAAGGCGGTGAAATCCGCCGGCGGCGGCCTCGCGCTGTGCGGCCTGGTCCCCGCCGTGCGCGACGTCATGACGATTTCCGGCTTCGACAACATCCTGCCGCTGGCCGCGGACCGCGCCGCCGCGCTCGACCTGCTGAAGTAGGTTCCCCGGATCCGGCCCATGCTCGAATGGTCCATGGCCAACGACTCCGCCGATCTGGCGCGGGTGCTGGACGAGGTCGACGAACGCCTCGCGCCGCTGCCCGTCTCCCCCAAACGGAAGTACGCGGTCCGGCTCGCCTTGGACGAACTGCTGTCCAACGTCATCCGCTACGCCTACGACGACGCGGCCCGGCATCGGATCGACCTGAAGCTCGAGACGGGCGCGCCGTTCCACCTGACGATCGCGGACGACGGCAAACCGTTCGATCCCCTCGCCGACGCACCGTCGCCCGTCCTCGACGGCCCCGTGGAAGATCGCCCCATCGGCGGCCTGGGCCTGCACATCCTGAAAAAGATGGGCCTCCAGCTCGCTTATCGCCGCGAAGCCGGCCGCAACGTCGTGCGCGTGGATTTTCCGGAGGAATAGCCGCCATGCCGTCCATGCTCTACATGAGCAGCCCCATCAACGCCCTGCTGGAGGGCTTCTACCGCGACGACGTCACCATCGCCACGCTGCGGGAAAAGGGCGACTTCGGCATCGGCACGTACAACAACCTCGACGGCGAATTGATCGCGCTCGACGGGCGCTACTTCCAGCTCGACCTCGACGGCAACGCCCGCCCGGTCGGCGACGACCTGAAAACGCCCTTTTCCACCGTGTGCCGGTTCCAGCCGACGCTGGCCGAGGAAATCGCCGGCCCGCTTGCGTGGGAAGCCTTCTCGGCGCAGCTGAAGAACATTCTGCCGTCGGACAACATGTTCACGGCGCTCCACATGCAAGGCCGGTTTCGGTCCGTGCTGACGCGGTCCGTGCCCCGCACCGAAAACTACCGCCCGCTGTCCGAAGCGACGGACCACCAGAAGCTGCGCCGGTTCGAAAACGTAGACGGCCATCTGGTGGGCTTCTACACGCCGGGCTTCGTGCCGTCCGTCAACGTGCCCGGATTCCATTTCCATTTCATCGACCAGGATTTCTCCGCCGGCGGGCACCTGCTGAACTGCGAGCCGGAGCATCTGGACGTCCGGTTGCAGGTGTTCTTCAGCATGGAACTCACCCTGCCCAAGACCCTCGACTACCTGACCGCTTCCTTCACGCGCGACGCGAAGAAGGATCTCGAAAAGGCGGAGAAGTAGCGGCTGGCCTCTCTTTGGAGCCCCCGACGACCCCGTCGGGGGTTGGCTGTTTTCCCAAATCCCCCCGGCACGGGGTCGTGCCGGCTCCAAACAGCCAGATACCTGCCCTTATCCATCAAAATCGCAATTCGTGAATTCTCCCCCGATAAGGCCAATCGTCCGCCCTTTCAACCAACCCCTTGCGAACCGGATTGGCTTCCACGTATGCCCACTTCTCGGAATAATTGTCGGCGCTTCTCAGATAGCGGTCGAAATAATCTTCCTGCCATAACGGAGCCGATGTCCTCTGCAGGGACATCCATTGACGAGCGGAAAGCGATTTCCACATCTGCACCCATTTCTTCATCGGCAACGCTTCGCGACTCGCCCGCGCGAAAAAATGCACGTGATCCGGCATCAGGAGGTAATTACCTACCCACCATCCGTTTCGCTCCCCCGCCAATGTCCAAATGCTGCGGAGAATTCCATGAAGCGCGTCGTTGGCAAGAACGGCCTGCCGATGGGCCGAAACCACGGTGAAAAACACGACGGGTTCGGCAGCGAAAGGGGCAAGATGCGCCAAGTGCTTGGCCATGTCTTCATTGATGCGAAGAGCCAAGATCAGAGTCAAGAAGAACCCGAATCAAAACCACCGGGACGAGGTCGTCCCGGCTCCAAACAGCCGCCGGATCCTCTCTTTGGAGCCCCCGACGACCCCGTCGGGGGTTGGCTGTTTCCCAAATCCAACGGCACGGGGTCGTGCCGGCTCCAAACAGCCGCCGGATCCTCTCTTTGGAGCCCCCGACGACCCCGTCGGGGGTTGGTTCTCATGTCTTCGGCCGGCGCGCCGCGAGAACGACGGCCAGCGCCGC
>RZYG01000210.1 GCA_009930415.1 Spartobacteria bacterium
CGGCCGTTCGCCATAGTATTCGCCGTAGCGGCTATAGTAGTAGGACGAATACACGGCGCCAACGGGCATGTCCACGTTGTTGAGCAGGACGCCCAGCAACTTGATTTTGGACACCGCCATCTGGCGGGCCACCTGCTGGGCGGCATATTTGTTCGTGACGAACGTCCGCACCACCAGCACCGCGCCGTCCATGTGCTTGCCGATGACCAGCGCATCGGCCAGGTTGAGCATCGGCGGGGCGTCGAAAACGAGCATCTCGTATTGCTTGAGCCATTCTTCGAGGCGCCGGCCGAAACGCCCGGAATCCAGCAATTCCACGGGATTGGGCGGAACCGGGCCGCTGGACATGTAGAACAGGTTGGCGATGCCGGTCTGCACGATGGCGCGTTCCGACTCCAGGTTGTCCGCGGCCAGCAGATTGGACAATCCGACGTCGCTGCGGCCGTTGAACACCGCATGGACGCGCGGCTTGCGCAGATCGGCGTCGATCAGCAAGGTGCGCTTGCCGGCCTGGGCGTGGGCGATGGCCAAGTTGACGGCCGTCAGCGTTTTGCCTTCGACGGGCATCGTGCTGGTGACCACCACGGAGCGGAGGGGCTTGTCCACCATGCTGAAGGCCAGCGCCGTCCGGGCCGAACGGAAGGCTTCGGCAAAATGGCTGCGCGGCTTGTTGACGGCAAAAAGATCGTCGAAAGCCGCATCGCCGGCTTCGGCTTCGGCCGACGGCACCCCACCAATGACGGAGCTGTTCAGCAGCGTCCGAACGTCGCTTTCGCCCTTGATCGTCGTATCCATGTAATCCAGGAAGAAGCAGACGCCGATAGCCAACAAGCCGCCGAAGAAAATCCCCATGAGCAGCATCCGGGAGCGCGACGGCCAGGATTTTTCCTGGGGCACTTCCGCGCGCGACACCACGAACACGCTGTCGCCCTGCCCGCTCAGCTGGCTCACGCTCAATTCGTCGATACGGCGGATGATCGTGGAATAGGCTTCCTGGATGGAATCCCGGCTCTGGCGGAACAGATTGTACTTGGCCGCCAATTCGTTGAACTGGAGCACCGCTTCTTCTTGCTTCCGCAATTCTTCCCGCAGCATCTTTTCTTCGTTGAGCGCCTGCTCGTAGCGCCCGCGCAGCGCGTCCACGACGTAGGTCGCCTCCATCGCCAGCTTCGTGCGGATGGCATCCATCTGGGCGATGGTGCTCTGCAGTTGCGGATGCATGTCCCCCAAACGCGCGCGCATCTCCGAATATTGCTGCTCCAGGCGCGCCAAATCCGTCTTGAGGCCGTTGATCAGCGTCGAGGCCTGGACGCCGGGGATGCTTTCGGCCTGGCCGGCCTTCATGGCCGCTTCCGCCGTGCGGTAGTGCGCCTCGGCCTGCATCCGGAGCGGCTCCGCCTTCATCAAGTTCTGGTTCAACCCCTTGAGCCGCTCGACCACGATGTTCTGGGCGTCCTCGAAGGAAACCATCCGGTTCGTCGCCATGAAAGCATGAAGCGCCGTCGTCGATTCGTCGAGCCGCGCGCGCAACTCTTCGCCTTTCTTTTTCAGTTCGGCGATGCCTTCGTCGGAGACGCCCATGCGCCGGCGACGGTTTTCGGCAAAATAGGAAGAGACGACGGCGTTGACGATCTGCGCCGCTTCCGGCGGCGATTCCCGCTCCGCGCTGACGTCGAGCACGTACCCGCTGCGCGCGGGCGTCACCTGGATCAGCTCCGCCAAATGGCGGACGGGATCTTTGCTTTCCCGGAAATCCTTGCTTTGCGCCAAAAAGCCCTGCTGCAAGACGGCTTCCATGACCGGCGTGGACTTGATGAGCTGGACCTGGGTCTGGATCAGATCGCGCTGGGTCAGGGTGCTGCGGCCGGGATCGAAGGCATCCTGCATGGATGTCAGGTTGACGCCTTTGTTTTCGATCAGCAGGCGCGACGTCGCGGTGTAGCGCGGCGTCCGGGTCCAAGCGTACAGGGCGGTCGCCGCCACCACCAGCAGGAAAACCCCGGCGGCCACCGGCAAGCGCTGTCGCACGACCGCCACGTAATCCCATAGGTGCAAGCCGGTTCCTTCTTCGTTGTTCCACTCGGTCATCGTAATCCTGTTCTTCCGGCAAAGGTCCGGAATCCGTCCGTTTGCCGTCTAGCGATTCAGCGAATAGGAGAAAGTGAAGATGCCGCGGATGAAATCCATGAATTCGTTCCAAACCATCTTGGAGCCCGAAGTCCGCACGTGCAGCACGTCGCCGTCGCGCAAGTAGATGTTGGGCATTTCGCCGCGTTCGATGCGGCCCAGATCCAGTTGGTACACGCTTTCCTGGCCGGTTTCCGCCCGCCGAATCAGCGACACGGCCCGACGATCCGCCAAGTCCGTGAAGCCCCCGGCCAAAGCCATGGATTCCAGCGCCCGCAACCGCTTGCGGAACGTGAAGGCGCCGGCCTGCTTCACTTCGCCGTAGACGTAGATCAGCGGCGCCTTCGGCACGTAGACGACGTCGCCCGCGCTCAACACCGGATTCAGGTTCGCCTCGCCCTTTTCAAGCAGCTCATCCAAATCGATCAGGATGCGCGATTCGGACCGGCCTTTTTCCCGCCGAATCACGTAGGCCAGGCCGCCGGCGGAATCCTGGGGACCGCCCGCCAGCGTCAGCATGTCCAGCAGCGTGGACACGTTCTGGTGGATGGCATAGGTGCCCGGTTGGTTCACCGAACCGATGACCGAAATCTGGCGGCTGCGGAATTCGCTGACCCAGACGCCGACCCGCGGCGCCTGCAGCACGTTTTGAGCGATCAATTCCTGTTCGATCAAACGCTGGATTTCCTGGACCGACTTGCCGTCCACGTTCAGGGCGCCGACGGCCGGCAGCGAGATGACGCCCGTTTCCGAAACGCGCAGTTGCAGGGTTTTGGTCTGGTCATTGGCTTCCCATTCGAAAATGCTGACTTCCACCACGTCGTCGGGCCCGACCTGGTATTCGTTTTTCTGCAGCGTCAGCAGTTCCTGGGTGGCCATGACCTGCTGCAGGCTGGATTCGTCGCTGAAAAACGCCGGCTCGCCGCTGCCCGCGCCCAGCAAATTGGCGGCTGGATAGCTGCTGGCGCACCCTTGCGCCAACGCCAATCCCGCCAAAATCCAACTGCTCTTCCGAACGACTGCGAATGCATTCCTGCTCATATTTGTCCACCTTGTACCGGAGTTACCAACCCGCCCCCGGGTTTTTCAGAAGAAAAGGCGCTTGGTGGAAGGATATTCCGCCAAGCGCCTGAACATCGTCAAGTGCGATTAGAGCGCGCTGGGCCCGTCATCGTCGTCATCGTCATCGTCGCCGCCGGCGGGAGGAGGCGGCGGAGGAAGGCCGTCGTCGCCCTGCTGATCGTCGTCGTCGTCGTCATCGTCGTCGTTGTTGTCGTAGATGGCATAGCCGACACCCGCCACCAACACAACGCCGCCGCCGATCACCACGGGCTTGAGCCAAACAGGAGCGCCACCGCCGCCATCTTCTTCTTCCTGGCCAGCCACCAGCATGCCGGCATCCGGAATTACGACGCGGCAAGAGGTCAACGTCGCATCGCTGGCGACGTCCAGGACGGACAGATTCTGTCCGGATACGTTCAGCAGGTAGCGGCCTTCGCTCAGCGCAACGGCCGCGCGGCCCAATTGGTCCGAAACCGCTTCGGCCAGCACGCCGCCATCTTGGGGCGAAAGCATTTTGAGTTCGGCCGCCGCCAACGGCGTGACACCGTCGCTCTGCAGCAGGGTAAAGGACACTTCACCCGTCTTGAACTGGATCAACTGGTTGTCGCCATCGGCCGCCTGAACAGAGACGGTTGCCACCAACGCCATCATCGCCATCATCGCCATAATCTTCCGCATCGTATTCTCCTTTATGTTTCGACAAAACGAACAACGCCTTGTCGAAATATATTTTTCGGTTTTATTAGATCGTAATACACCGCTCTGGTCAATCCGTTTTATTATAATTTGGCGGTTTTCATTCATATTTCATTCTGACAGTTTGAGATGCGCTCATATAAAAAGAAAGCCAACTCATAAAAACACTTCACGGTCATCCCATAACGTCCAACAAATAGGCGGAATCGCGCGCGGTGGAATTATCCGCGGCTGCTGGCCGGGATGCGGGAAGCGGGTTATGCCCCCGCCACGGACAATCCGCGGCGAATGGAGCACCTCTGGCATTACGGCTGGGGCGTCGCCTTCCGGCATCCCGAGGGTTTTCTGGTCGAAGCCAACCACCGCTTCTTTCCCC
>RZYG01000031.1 GCA_009930415.1 Spartobacteria bacterium
CCGCGGCTGGGTGCAGGTGGTGGCTTCGGATGCGCACGATCCCGTGCGGCGCCCCCCCCGGATGGCCGCCGCGCGCCAATGGCTCGCGGATCGGGAAGGGGAGGCTTGCGCCGCGGACCTGACGGAAGGCAATCCCGGGAAAATCCTGGCGGGCGAACCTCTTTGACATGCATTCCAGGGATCGCCATCACCATTCCCGCCGCCAGCATTTCCGGCCGGAATACGGCTTCGCGCTGCTGGTTTCGCTGTTGGCGCTGGCGGCCACGATCCCCCGCGGCAGCGTCGGCTTTTTCGAGTCGCGGCTGATCGCGATCGGCGCATGGCTGATCGGCGGCCTGGGCTGGCTGACGGCTCCCGCAGTCCGGCCGGCGCAGTGGCCGCTTCCGCGGCGGTTGGCCGGCGCGGCCGCGCTGTTGCTGGCGTTGTGGTGCGGCTGGCAACTGTGGTCAGGATCCGGAGAGCGGTGCGGCCAATTTTGGCGCGGCGACGCCAAACTGTTCGCCGACGTGATGGCGGATGCTTCGGCTGGTTCGCTGGCGGTGGAACGATTCATTTCCTTCCATACCGCATGGCTGTGGGCGGGCTTGGGCGTGCTGGCCTGGGCCGGGGCGCGCCGGTTTGGCAACCGCAAGGCGTTGAAAGCGGTCGTGGTCGGCTTGCTGGCCGTGGGCATCGTCCAAGCAATTCTGGGCATCTCGTTGGGCGTGGATGCCGGGGGTCGCTTGCAGGGCACGTTCGGCAGTCCCAACGCATTGGGCGGACTGTTGGCCATGACGTTGCCGGTGCAGTTGGGCTTCATGCTGTCTCGGGCCGCCCGCCGTCCCTTGCGCGGAAGGACCGGCTGGCGGTGGTGGCTCCAGCGGCTGGGCGACAGTTGGGAGGCCTGGCTCCGGCCGCTGCTTTGGTTTACGTGGCTTCTCCAATGGGCGGCCTTGTACCTGACGGGCTCCATGGGCGGAGCCACCGCGGCGTTGGCGGCTTGCGCCATCCTGGCGATTTGGTTGGCCAAAGAGCGGCCGGATTTCCGAGCGCGACTTGCGGGTTGGGGCGGCGCGTTGGTGTTGGCGGCGTTGGTGTTCGGCTTGCATGCCCGGCAAAGAAACGTTCTGGACCGGGCCATGGGCGAGACCGGCGCGCTGGAAACGTCCAAAGCCTCCCGGTTGGAAATCTGGCGCATGGCTTGGGCTTTTTGCCGAGATTTTCCCTTGGGGGCGGGCCCTGGCGGGACCAGCCGGGTGTTGGCCATGAATCAGCCCGAATCCATGGGACGCTTCCGGTCGGACTATGCCCACAACGACGTCCTCCAGTTTGCGGGTGATTTAGGCTGGCCCGGCGGGGCGCTGTTGGCGTTGCTGCTGGGATTGACGCTCTGGCACGGCCTTCAAGCGTGCCGACAGGCCGGTCGCGACGACGGGGGGGCGGTCTGGTTGCGCCGGGGAGCATGGGGGGCGGTGCTGGGCGCCTTGGTGCATGCCCAGACCGAGTTCAACTTGAGCGCTCGCCCCGGAGTCCAACTTCTGTTCATGCTGCTCTGCGGAATTCTGTGGAGTCGCACCGATTGGTTCGCCGAACCGGATGGGCCGGGAGCGGCCAGCGAAGGGACCGTTGCCCGTCGCCGGCACCGGGCCATCATGGTTGTGGCGATGGTGGCGGCCATTTGGTTTTCCGGGCGCTCCGCTTGGGCTTGGCGGCTCCACGAAGGCGCGTGCGCGGCCGCCGGACTCTCCGGAGACCCCTATTATGTATTTTCCAAACCGGCCGTCGCGTCCGAAGACGCGGAGCGAATTCTGGCGCAGGCCCAGCGGGCCGCTCCGCAGGCGGCTCTTTTGCGGCTAACCGCGGCGAAATACGTCTTGGGCAGGCACGACCGAATGGTTGACCAGGTCGCGCGGGATCTCCTGAGGGCGGAAAACATAGAGGTGTCCGATGAATCCTGGCTGGATCCGGCCGATGCGGTCCATGAACAAGCCCGCCGGGGTGCCGCGGTCGCCACGCGCGCGGAAGAAAAAACGGCGCTGGAAACCGCCTTGGCCGATGCCCGGCGGGCCGTGGCGTTGGCTCCTTGGGATTCCGCCGCGCGGCTCCTGCGCGCCGAAGTCTATTTGCGGATGGCGGCCATGCCGGGCTTGTTTCCCGCGGCGAGCGATCTGGGACTGCGCGATTTGAACCTTGTCGCCGCACTCTATCCGGCTAACGCCTACGTGCTGGCGGAAGCCTGCGCCGTCCTGGCGCGGGGTCCCGGCATGTCCGGCGACCGGGAACGCTTGCTCGACTGGGGCACGCGGGCGTTGCGGATGGATTCTTCGCGGGCCTGGACGGTCTTCGATGCCTGGTGGCGCCGGCGCATCGGCGTGCAGCGGATTCTGGAATCCGCCGAGCTGCCGGTGGAGATTCTTTGGAACATGTACGTCCGGCTCGATCGCGCCCAGCGCCAACCGGAAGCCCGGCAATGCCTGATGGCCTTGGAACAACGCGTGTGGGACGAGCAACTGCCGCCTGCGGCCTCCTGGTGGGCTCCGCTGCGCCGCAAACAATGGAATATCCAGCAGGGGCAATATCGCATCCGCATCGCCACGGAATGGCTGAAGCGGCACCTGCGGGAAGGGGAGTGGGAGCAAATTGCCGCGTCGGCCTCGACCCGCGCCGCCATGAGGTCCCTGCGCTTCCAAATCGAAATGGACAAGATGGAGTTGGCCGGTTCCGCCTCGCCGGCTCTGCGCCGCCTGCGCCTGCGCGAATGGGCGGCCACTGGACGACTCGCGCCGGATTGGACCTGCGAATGGATTCTGGCCGAATCCGAAGTCGGATCCCCGCTCCGCTCCACTGAGGAGTTCCTCGCCGAATTGATTTTGCTGAACGAGGAATCCCGGCTTCGCGAACGATTGGCCGTCTTGCGCCTGGCGGGCGGCGAGTTCGCGATGGCGAACGCCCTGCTGGAAGCCTTGCGGGCCGAGCTGGCCCAGCAGCCGGAGCAGGCCGAGGCCATCTTGTCGGGCGCCATGGCCCAAGGACGGATCTACCCTCGTTATGCGCATCGGGTTTGGCTCTGGCGTGCCCGTTTGCAGACTGCGGCCGGATTGATCTCGGAAGCTGAGGCCGCGCAGTCGGAGGCGGCTGCCGCATGCCCGACGGATCCCGATGCGGCAGGCGGAATAGCGTCGGCCGTGCCGTTCCCCGCCATCGCGCTTCCTCGGTTGGACTTGGGTTTTGCCGGCCAGCGGCTGCGCTTGCTCCGGGCGGCCATCCAAAAGCCCGGCGACGATTCCGGCACTCCCGCCTTGCTGCTCGTTTGGCGGTTTTGCGGCAGCTTGCCGCCCGATTTGAGGTTCGATATGCGCATCCGCGACGCGGATGGGCATGCCCGGTTGCGGAGAGGCGTTGTCGTCGATCAGGAAATCGTAGCCAAGTTCAACCACGGCATGCCCGCGCTGGGTTCAACTTGGACATGGACTGTCCCGCTCACGGCATTCGCGGCCAAAGGATGCCTGTTGGACGTGTGGGCAACGGCCGGCAAAACGAGATTGCCGGCCGACGACGGGTTGGCGCTGCTGGAAATCAATCTGGAAAAACTGCCCCGGTTTTCGCCGCCGGATCGCCCATGAAGTCGCGGAACCAACGCTTGATTTGAGAACTCCGGTACGCTAAAACAAAACGCAGATTTCACCTCGAGGCAATCAGGGATCATCACATGAACACCGTATTCAAATTTGGGTTTGCGTCCGCCTGGTTGGCTGCCGCGATGGCCTATGGGCAAGCGGCGCCAGATGGACAGCCGGTTCGGATCGAATTGGCTTCTGGAAAGCTTCTTTCAACCTCTTTGGCCAATCGCCCGTTGCGCTTGCCGACCTTGGCCGGCGATTTGACCTTCCATCCGGGTGAACTGACCCAAATATCGTTTTCGGCGGATGGGCAATGTGTCGCGCAAACCATCTACGGCGATGACTGGCGGATGCCGGCAAGTCCTTACATCCTACTTGATTTGGTTGAAAATTCGGGACTATACGGCTTGTGGGACCAGATGGCGGCGGTGTCCTTTTTGGCCCCCTCCGCGATCGTGGAAAAGGCTGCAACGGCCTGGAAAGCCACGTTGTCCAATGGCAGCGAGATCCTGTTGCGTCCCCGATCCGCCGAACTGACGGTCGAACGCCCCGATGGAAAGATAGATCTGCCCTGGCCCATTGTCTGGAGCTTGAATCGCATGGCAGACCAAGAGCAAGTGCGCTTGGAAATCGCCCCCGGCAAGTTCGTGCTCCACGCGTTGCCCCTCGCCGGCACTTTTGCCGCCGAAGATTTGGGCGGCCGGCGGCTCAAACTCTCCTGGGAAGACGTTCGGGAAATCGTTCAAACCGGCCGCGAGCCGACCTCGTCTGCAAAAGGGCGTTCGAGTCATGTCGTCACCTGCCGCGGATTCGACGGCCAAGAATGGCGCGTCGCTTCTCCGGTTGCCATCCTGCGGATCAAAGGCCGCGGCGGCGACTGGACGTTGCCTTCGACGCGGATTCTGCGGGCACGATGGAATTCCGACGGCACCCATGCCGTGCAAACGACGGCCGGAGAGTGGTTGAGCGGCAAAATCGATCCGCCGACCTTGCCGCTGGCCGAAACGGCGGCGATCGGGCCTTTGCGTTTAAAAGACGTTCCGCATCTGGCATGGGACAACGAGCACGAGGAAATTCCGGAAGGGCACGGGGTCTGGCGCCTGAAGTCCGGCGATTTGATGGTGGGCAAATGGCTTAATCCGCCGGAAGAATCCGTCGCGCTGCAGCGGGTCACAAGCCAAACGGCGGCGCCGGCAGCGCAATTGCCGATGCAAAGCGAAGGAAAATGGCCCGTTTCCCGGTTTGAAATCGAACATTGGGCCAGTGGAACAACCCTGAAATTGTCGGCCTCCGACGTGGAAGCCGTTGGCCTCGGTCCCGTCGCCCAAATGCCCCCCGCCTTGGTTCCCGACGGACCGTCCGCGGTTTGCAGCGATGAAATCCTGCTGCCCGGCGGTTCGTTCACGATGGGCCGCACCCGCGGCGACGGGCCCGCGGACGAAGTGCCGCCGGTCGAATTGTCCGTTGCGCCGTTTTGGTTGGCGAACACCCCCGTCACGGTGACCCAGTTCGCGGAATTCGCGGTTGCCACCAAGCACGTCGCGGATTCCGAGCGCACGCCCGGCGCGGCCACCTGGCGCACCCCCGGTTTTGCGCAACGGCCGGAAGCGCCCGTCGTCTGCGTGTCGTGGCGCGATGCCGTCCGCTATTGCAACTGGCGCAGCGCCAAGGCCGGACTCAAACCTTGCTACGATCTGGGGCGCCCCGACGAACCGGTAATCTTCCTGCCCGATCGCAACGGCTATCGCCTGTCGCTCGAAGCGGAATGGGAATACGCCGCCCGCTCCGGCGGAAAGGACGTCGTCTATCCTTGGGGCGATGAGGCCAATGAAGAAGAAGCCGCTGCCCGCGCCAATTTCAGCGCTTCCGGCGAACCCTCGGATCCGTGGCCTTGGACCAATCCCGTCAAGACGTTCCCGCCCTCGGCCGGGGGATTCTACGATTTGGCCGGAAACGTCTGGGAGTGGTGCCAGGACGTTTATCGTTCCGATGCCTATGCCGCCGCGCGCCGCGGCGAGGGCCTCGGGAACAATCTCAACGCCCCGCTTGGCCTCGAAGTCCGGCGGACCATGCGCGGCGGGTCCTACCATAACGGGCTGGAATTTCTTCGCTGCGCCGCCCGCGGCCACGGCCTCGAGCGCATGAACGCGTCGCGCGTCGGCTTCCGCGTCGCGCGCAACGCGGAGCCGCTCAGCCCGTGAAAAAATGGCGTTTCAGCGTTTGGCCGGTGGTCGTTGCAATGGGCTGGCTGGCCGCCT
Source organism: Spartobacteria bacterium (assembly GCA_009930415.1). GTDB lineage: Bacteria > Verrucomicrobiota > Kiritimatiellia > CAIQIC01 > Lenti-01 > Lenti-01. The sequence goes on from RZYG01000031.1 coordinate 5,858, forward strand.
GCGCCACGTCAAAGCCGGGAACCCATTTGCTGGACGTGCCCTTCACGGAGCAGCCGGACGATTTGTGCGGGCCCGCGTCCGTGGCCATGGTGGCGCGTTTCTACGGCGTCGAACCCGATCTGGAAAAGTTGGAGCAGGACGTGTTTTTACCGGCGTTGGCCGGGAGCATTCCCGACTTGCTGGCGGAAGGGGCCCGCCGACAAGGGCTGGCCGCAGAAGTGGTCCGTTGCGAAGAACCGCAACTTCACGAGTGGCTTGCCGCGGGGGTCCCCCTGATTCTCCTCCTGGCGCCCAACGGCAAGGATCCGCGCGGACATTTCGTCGTCGCGACCGGCTCCAAACCCGCCCAGAGCGCCCTGCGGGTCCATAGCGGCAGCCGGCAGAATCGCTGGTGGCCGGCGAGGCACTGGAAAAAGCGTTGGGAAAAGGCCGGAAACGTTATCGTGCTCATCCGTCCCGCAGAATCAATTGCCGGACGCTGAAAGGAACGCCATGACAACGGAAATTCATGCAATATGTATACGGGCGACACGGAAATCGCCCCTCCAGTCGTGGAATTTGGCAAAAATGGCTGTTCTGGAGGGTCGGGCTCCGTCTCAACCGGTTGTCGGGAAGAGCTTTGCATGTTGCACCGTGAATCAAATCAAGCGGCTGGCTGGATATATTTCGATGCTAGTCGGCCTTGGCGCGACGGCCGCCTGGGGCCAAGCCAATTTGGGCACGCCAATCCTCCGCGATGCCGGCGGGAGCCAGATGAAAGAAGAACGAATCGATGCCCGCTTGGGCCAACGCCCGATCTCCCAGGAAGACCGCACTCTCAAAACCGGCCGCGAACTGAAGCAAGGCGAAGCCGTCGTCGCCATCCGCCCCCCGCCGCCTAAGCCGGCAGCCGACAGCCCCCGGGTGCGGGCTGCCGCCCTGCTCGAAGAAGACCGCGCCCGCGTCAAACGCGAAGCGGCCTTGAGGGAATAGCGTGACCGCGGCCGGGCATGCCGGGATGGAAATCCGGCCAAACGGCGCGGCCGGGTTGGGTCCGGCCGAATCCGCCGGGCGCGGATTCGGTTTCAGATGAAAACCGCGGCCGTCATGGCGGAAGTCGTGGAGCCCGGCCTGTGCTGCGGGTGCGGAATTTGCGTTGCGGCCTGTCCCCGCGGCAATCTGGTTATGGGTTGGAATGCCATCGGCGAGTTGAATCCGCATGCGGACGACCTCTGCCCGGATTCCTGCACGGTTTGCCGATCGGTGTGCCCCTACGTGGCGGATGCCGAGACCGCGGATCCGTTGGCGGCGGAACGTTTCGCCGCGATCCCCGGCGTGCACCGTTCCCGGCATCTGGGGTATTATTTGAAATGCTGGGCGGGCTATTCCAAAACCAGCAACCAGCGGGCCAACGGCGCATCCGGCGGACTGTTGACCTGGTTGTTGGAAGAGCTGTTGCGTACGGGCGCCGTAGATGGCGTGTTGTGCGTGGCGCCCACCCCGGGGCGGGGGCATTCCCTGTTTCAGTTCGTCGCCTGCCGGACGGCAGAAGAGGTCCGGCGTTGTTCGCGGTCGGCTTACTATCCGGTGGAGCCCGGCACCCTATTGCGCGAAATTATGAAGTTGCCCGATGGCCGTTACGCCATCACTGCGTTGCCGTGCGTGTGCAAGGCGCTGCGCCGGGCGCAACGAAGGCTGCCGCGTTTCCGGGAGCGCATCGCCTACGTGCTGGGGCTGGCCTGCGGCAAGAACAACAGCTGTTTTCACGTGGAGGCGATCTGTGCGGCAACAGGGGGGAATCCTCAGCAGATGGAAAAGGCCGTTTTCCGGGTTAAATCCGCGCGACACGCCGTGGCCGATTTCGCCGCGCGGATCGTGTCGCGCGCGCCGGATGGAACGGAGGTCGACCGGACCGTTCATTGGCACGAACCTGGCGGACAGGGCATTTGGTGGGGGCCGCGATATTTTACGCCCTTGGCCTGCGATTTGTGCGACGATATGTTCGCGGAATGCGCAGATGCCGTGTTTATGGATGCCTGGTTACCGGAATACAAGGATTGGGAAGGGACCAACCTGGTGGCGGTACGCCATCCTAAGCTGAGAGACGTGTTTGAGGATGCCGCTGCCGATTTCTGCCAACTGCGGCCCATCGCGGCGCGGCGCGTGGAATTGAGCCAAAGAACGGCTTTGACCTCCAAGCGGGGCAGCTTGCCGGAGCGGGCGCGAATCGCCAAACAGGCGGGTCTTCCGGTCGTATCTTTGCGGCTGGAAACGTGCAAGGGCTTCTGTAGGGCTGGCGGTCGGCGCCTGGTGCGGACCCAATGGGCGCTGGCTCGCGCCTCGGGCCGCCGGTGGGCGGAATGCGCGGGTGATCTTGAAAAGTTCCGGACGGCCATGCGCCCTTGGGCTTCGGCAGAAGCCGCCGCCAAACGGCGGTGCCGATCGTTGCGTTGGCTGACCCTTTTGCTGCATCCCGAGCGCTGGCTGGAAACATTGTGCCGTATCGGCAGGAGACCCGCGCCCCGATGAACATTCACGGGAAAAGCCGATTTTCGCACAATTTCTTGGCCACGGCGGCGACGTTTGCCGCGCACACCCTGCTGGGCATGTGGTACGTGCGCATGCTGGTGGAGCGGTTGGGTCCGGAGCGCTACGGCATCATCCCGCTCATTACCTCGATTATGGGCTATTTGGGGATCGCGACGCTGGCATTCAACGCCTCCATTGGCCGGCATATGATGGTGGGCTTGACGAGCGGGGACCGGCAGGAGGTCTCGCGGATTGCGGGAACGGCCTTGACCGGCATCGCCCTGTTGTTGATCCCAGTCTTGGCCGTGGGGCTGGGCGCCTTGGGGTGGTTGCCCGATCTGATCCGGATCCCGGCCGGAGCGGAACTGGATACCCGGCTCTTTTTTGCCTGTTCGTTGATCGGCTTTTTGTTGACCCAGATCAGCATCCCTTACGCCACCGCCACGTTTTGCACCAACCGCCTGGATTGGCGTGCCGGAGTCGAGCTGACGATCTACGTGCTGCGGACGGTTGGGGCTTACTTATTGCTGTTGGTGTTCGGCGACAAAATGTGGCCGGTCGGTCTGGCCATTGCCGTGGCCGGGGGGGGGCAATGGCTGGCCATATGGGCCCTGTGGAAGCGACTGTTGCCGGACGTGGCGTGTCGGCTGGGCTGTTTCGATCGCGCCATTTTTCGGCGCATTCTGGCAACGGGCACTTGGGTGACGGTCAATGCCGGCGGAGCGCTGCTGTTCCTGGCCACCGATTTGATCATCATCAACCGTTTGGCCGGCCCGCGCGAAGCCGGCCTATATGCACCGGTACTGACGCTGTCGCAGGTGATCCGGGGCATTGCGGGATCTCTGGGCAATTTGTTTGCCCCGAAGATCACGCGGCTCTATGCCGAAGGCGACGGTGTGGCCTTGCAGCACTACGTGGTGGATGCCACCAAATTTATGGGCATCCTGATTGGGATTCCCATTGGCGTGGTTTGTGCTTTATCCCGAGATTTTCTGGTTCTCTGGATGGGGCCGCTATATGCCGACCGGTGGCCGTTGATCTGGCTGTTGCTGGGCCATCTGTGCATCAATCTCAGCGTCTATCCCCTCCAGGCCGTGCAAACCGCCGCAGATCGCGTGCGAATTCCGGCCTGGGTCACCCTGGGAATGGGGCTGGGACACGTCGGCTTGGCAATCCTGCTGGCCGGACCGCTGGGGTTGGGCAGCTGGGGGGTCGCGCTTTCGGGAGCCGTGGTTTTAACGGCTAAAAACGCCGCTTTTACGCCCCTGTACAACAGTGCTATCCTGCGCATACCGGTTATGAAGGCGTTTTCGGGAATGCAGCACAGTTTAGCCACGGCAGCCGTGGCCATTGGTGCCACGTGGCTGCTGGCCGTCGCCTTGCCTTGGACCGGTTGGTTGCGTTTCATCGGGGCGGCAGTGGGGGGAGGCGTGCTGGCCGGAGTAGGCGCCTATCATATGCTTTTGACCGCAGCGGAAAAAGAGAGGGTCGCAAATCAAATCCACCGAGCTTTTGGCCAGCGAAAGGCTCCGGCATGAAAATAGCCATCGTGACTTTCCACTGGGCCAACAACTACGGTGCGCTGCTGCAGGCCTACGGATTGCGGCGGACCTTTGAAAAGATGGGCCATTCGGTGCAATTTCTGGATTACGCGCCACCGCACAAACGCGTGCCTTGGTGGCGTCCGCTGGGCTTGCGCCAAGGGCGGGGCATGCTGGCCATGCAAGGAATGAAACGGCGTTGCGCCCAATTCCGTAAGAATCATCTGCCCGCAACGCGCCGTGGCGATGGCCTTTCCAAAGTAGAATCCATTTGCCGAGACGAAGGATTCGATGCCATCGTCGCCGGCAGCGATCAGATCTGGAACGGGTTTGGTGCAGGAGGACGATATAATCCGGTCTATTTTTTGGATTTTTCATTGCCGAAGCAGTGCCGGCGCATCAGCTATTCCGCGTGTTTTGGCCAAGCCGATCAGCCCGAGGAGACCTGTTCCCGGGCCGGCCCTGCGATCCGCCGCTTTGATGCCTTGTCCGTGCGCAACGAGGTGAGCCGCGAATGGGTGCGCAAATTGTCTGGGCGGGATGCCGTTGTAACGCTGGATCCTACGTTGTTGGATGATTACGTCGAGCTGGTGCCCGAACCGGCGACTTTGGGAAACTATATTTGCGTGTACAGCCTAGGCCGAGAATTCCGCGAAACGGGGGAAAAAATTGCGGCCCGGGCTCGGCAACGCTTGGGGTTGCCGATCGTCACGCTCTATCCAGAGGGCCGTTTTCGGGGTGCCGAGCGGCGCGAGTTGTCGGCGGGGCCCATCGAATGGATGCGGTGGTTGAAGGGATCCGGGTTGGTTGTCACGAATTCGTTCCACGGAACGGTGTTTGCGCTCAAATTTGGCAAGCCGTTCATTTCCTGGGCCGGTTCGCGGCCGGAGCGGTTGCGGGATTTGCTGCGGCGCACCGGAGCGGACGAGCGGTTGGTTGTCGAGTACGATTCCGACGCCATCGATGCATTGTGCGATCGGCCAGTGCCGCGAAACGGCCTGGATGCGGAGCGCCAACAATCGCAAGCTTTCCTGGAAAAGGCCTTGTCGTGAAATCGTTCCGGTACCCATTGTCTGGCGTTTCTCAAGAGGTCTGGATTCAACAGCGGCCGACCGCGGTTTTTTTGTTGCTTATGGCTTGGAGTGCCGGCGGCCTGCTGCAAGCGATTCTGCCGGGTTGGTCCGGTTTGCTTGCCGCATCCTGTCTGGCCGTGGCTGCTTCCCTGGGCGCGGCATTTTGGGGGTGGCGGGGGGCGTGGGGCCGCACCTTGTATTTTTGGGGCACGGCCGCTTTCTTTTTCGTTGGCTTCGCTCTGAATACGCTGTTGCTTTCGCTGGGCTGGGCGGCCAAGCAAAATCTTTTGCCGGAGGATTACGAAAGCATTGCGCTGAGTTTCCGGATTGGCTTTGCCGGCTGGGTTGCCTGGAGCATTGGTTTTCTTTGGAATGCAAGGGGGGCAATACCGGCAATTCCAACCCAAACCGAGGAAGCCCGAGAACCGACGCTGTCGTTGACGGCCCTGCTGGTTCTGGCCGTCGCCGGAATCGGCGGGCAGTTTGTCGTTGGCTTTTTCCTGCATTCCCAGGCGGGCAACGAGTTGTTTGAAAAGGCGGGCACCTTTTTTTCTACGGTGGGTAAATTTGGATTGATCGCCATTTGCGTGATTTTCGCTGCAGGCGGCCGGCGGCAGCGAATGGTTGCGCTGGGGCTGTTGGCGCTTTCAGCCGGGGCGGGCTTGCTGACGGGGCAACGCGCCGAACTGTTCAAGGGAATCTTGTCGTTCATTATTTTTCTGATGTTGCGCCGCGACAACGCAGGGCAATCCTTGCGACGGCCAACCTGGGCCTTGGCCGGGGTCGTGGTCGTTTTCATCATCTTCTATCCAGCATTGTCGCAATATAAACTGATGATGTCGGGTTCGCGCCAACAGGACAGCGGATTTGATCGAGCCTTGTTGTTGATGGAAACTTTGCCTTCCATCGACAGGACGACCGTGGAAACCCAGCAAGAAAACATTAGCCGCTTGCTGCTGCGTTTGTCCCAGGTACAATTCGGGGCGCATCTGGCAACCACCGGCCGGGAGCAGTGGGGCTTGCTCAAGGGGCGGTCGCTCTACGAATGCCTGATTATGTTCGTGCCTCGCTTGTTGTGGCGATCTAAGCCATCAATCGGTTTGGGGCAAGAGGGTTATAATTTGCTGGGATATCCCGAAGGCACGGGGGCCATTACCGTGCCGATCGCCATTGACTGGCACCTCAATTACGAATGGATAGGCGTTGGTGTCGGTATGTTTCTGATCGGGATGTTCGTGGGACGTATGCAGCAGTTGCTGGGTGGGCCGGGATTGTTGCGGAACGCCGCATTGGCTGTAATTATGCTGGATATATGCCAGGCGGGCACCGGCTTGAAAGGGGTGATAAGTCCGTTGGTTATATTCGGCGGTGGCAGCATATTCCTGGAGCGATATTTGGCCCGCGCTAAGACGCGACGTCCAGACAAGTCCCCAAGGGGGCCGGAATCGTGAAGATCTTGCACGTGGGTTCGTGGTTCGGCCCTCCTTATGATGGCGGGCGAGTGTTCCGATATGAATTAATCAAGCGGCTGGGGCGCACGCATCGCCAATATTTCGTCGTATTGGGCATTGCTTCCGATCTCGAATACGCAACGACCACAACACTGGCCCAACTCGGAATTGCCGCGGATGGCATCCAAGGAATTTTGCGGCATACGATGGGAAACTTGGACCGGCTGGGGGGGCTGCTTTTCAGCCGCTTGCCGCCAGGGGTGGCTTTTTTCGAACGGAAATTGGGACCCGCGGTGAGGCAGATGCTGCAGGAAGCTTCGGAGCGGTTTTTGCCGGACGCGACCATTGTGTGGTCGCCTAATCTTGCGAGCCTTTGCCGGACGGCCTTGATGGGCAAGGCCATCCTGTTTGCATGCGACGCCATGCAGCTGGTGAACCACAGCTTAGCCGAAAAGTGCGCCAATCCGCTGCGCCGGTATTACCACCGCCGGGCGGCCGGGCGCTATAGCCGCTGGTCGGCCCGCGAATACGCCTTGTACGACCACGTGGTGTTCATCAGCCCCCGCGACCGGGAGTGGTGTCCCTTGTCGGAAACGCCGGTTTCCGTCATTCCGATGGGGGTGGATTCCGAGCGGTTTGCGCCCCAGTACGACAAGGCGGAACCGGTCCGCCCCGTTTTGTTCTTCCACGGCAGTTTCAACTACGAAGCCAATGCCGACGCCGTGAATTGGCTGTTGGACGTACTCGGGCCGGCCTTGGTCCGGCGATATGGCGAAGACGGTTTTGAACTGCGGTTATGCGGCAAAAACGTCTCGCCGGCCCAGTGCGCGAAAATCGCGACCCGTCCCTGGGCCCACTATCGGGGCTACGTCGACGATTTGGCGGGCGAACTGAACGCCGCCACTTGCTACGTGGCGCCCATCGCGATGGGCGGGGGAATGAAAACCAAGATTATGGAGGCGATGGCCTGCGGGCTGCCGATTGTGGGAAGCCCGGAAGCTTTTTCGGGATTGACGATCGAATCGGGTGGCGAGGCCGTTGTTTGCGATCGCCGCGATTTCGTTTCCGCCGTATTGGCCGTGCTGGAATCGCCCGTAAAGCGGGCCGAACTGGGACGGAATGCACGTCGGTGGGTGGTGGAGCGTGCAAACTGGGATGCAAGTGCAAGGGCTTTAGAGCACATACTGGTCTCGACGGTTGCGGGGGCTTTTGCTCAAGCTGGAAGGATAGGGGAAGGATGATTCGGGACAATAGAACTTGGTGCGGCGCCATCATTCGGGAGGTGGCTGCTTCCGGGGAAAGATGGCAATGGAACTGCTTGTAGCCTTGGACCATCGTTTCGACCGGACACCCGACGGCAACATCTGGAGTTGGTTCTTCAACCGTGCGTTTTGGAACCGGTATCTGGATGTGTTCGATGCCGTGCGGGTGCTGGCCCGAGTCCGGGATGTAAAGTCTGTTTCGGGGATTGCGCGGCAATCCAACGGGGACCGGGTCGTCTTCGTGCCCGTACCGTTTTACCACGGGCCGTGGCAGTACCTATTACGCCGGCGTGCTGTGTACAATGCCGTCCGTTTAGCTGTTTGCAGGGATGAAGCCATTTTGTTGCGCAGTGGCCAAGTCGGAAACTGTCTAGCGAAAATCCTAGACAAGGTTGGTCACCCATATGGTTTGGAGGTCATTGGAGATCCCTACGATGCTTTTGCTCCTGGAGCCAACCGGCGCGTCCTGCGGCCGTTTTTCCGATGGTGGTATCCCCGCCAAATACGTCGGCTTTGTGCCAAAGCCGCGGCCGTTTCCTATGTAACTCAAGAGGCACTCCAGTATCGCTATCCCGCTGGACCGAATACGATCTCCCGAGGTTTCTCCGACATTGAATTGCCCGAGGAATGGTTTGCGGAAAATCCCCGAAATATCGAGAGGGCCGCGCGCAATTTCCTAACCGTGGGAACGATGGACCAACCTTACAAAGGACACGACGTTTTGCTTCGGGCTTTGGCAATGTCCGTGAGCCGGGGGCAAGACCTGAAGGTGGCGGTCGCGGGGGACGGACGATATCGGCCAAGCCTGGAGACCTTGGCGCGCCGTCTGGGCGTTATCAATCGCGTCCAGTTTTTAGGGCAGGTTGCCGCAGGCCAGTCCATCCAAGAACGTTTAGACAAAGCAGATTTATTCGTGCTCCCATCCCGCACGGAAGGATTGCCCCGCGCTTTGATTGAAGCGATGGCGCGCGCCTTGCCCTGCCTGGCCAGTTCCGTAGGTGGCATTCCCGAATTGCTGGCTGGAGAGGATCTGGTCCCTCCCGGAAATGTGGCAGCCTTGGCGGATAAATTATGCTCGGTTGTTGGCGATGTTGCTCGGCTGCGTATAATGTCGGCTCGCAACCTTCTGAAGTCACGCGAATATCGCTTGGATAGTTTGCGCGGTTGTCGACGGGAATTCTACGGACAACTGAAGAGTATTACGCAAAAATGGTTGGATAATGATGTTATGGGGGACAAGGACGAGTATGAATGAACTATTTTACCAGCTTCGCTGGGCCTTGCCGATTTGGTTGGTGGGATTGTTGACGAACTGGTGGCCCGATAACCGAATAGCGCAACTGCTGCGAGGTATGCTGGCAAGACCTTTCATTGGAAGTTGCGGTCGTGGACTTCAATTGGGCCGGAACGTGACGATTCTGAACGGCCATCGTCTTGAGATTGGCGACCACGTGTACATTGCCCATGGCAGCTGGCTGAATTGTCTTGGCGGGATGACATTGGAAAGCGAGGTCATTTTGGGCCCCTATGTCGTCATTAGCACGCTGCAACACGTGTTCAAGAATGGTTCCGTTCGTTTTGGCGGCAGCATCAGCCGCCCCGTGCGGATTGGTTGTGGCTCTTGGTTGGCGGCCCACGTGGCCGTCAAATGCGGTGTGTCGGTGGGCAAGGGATCTTTGGTTGCGGCCAATGCGATGGTGGCAAGCGACATCCCTGGTGGCGTCGTGGTTGGCGGTGTTCCCGCCACGATAATCGGTCCAAATCGGGATGGCGAGGCGGAACTGTTCAATCGCCGCGGGGCAGCGTCGCGCGGTTGAACCCCAACCGGAATCCCCGATGAATTCTGCATTATCCAACCAAGAATCGGAAGCTTTCGAATCCGGGCTCGTCAGCATCATTACGCCGCTTTACAACAGCGAGAAATATATCGAGGATACGATCCGTTCGGTCCTGGTTCAAACGTATGCCCGTTGGGAGATGATCATCACGGACGATGGTTCGACCGATGGCGGCTTTGCCAAGGCCCAGGCGTTAGCTCTGGAAGATCCGCGGATCATCGTGCAGAAGTTGGAACGCAACGGTGGTTCCGCAAAGGCTCGCAATGCGGGGCTTAAGCGCGCCCGCGGGCAATACATCGCCTTTCTCGACGCGGATGATCTGTACCGGCCGGATTTTCTGGAAAAGCAAGTTGCCTTTCTTCGTGTCAAGGGGCCATTTGTATTCGCCTCGTATGAACGCTTGGCACCTAATTCAACCACGCCATTTATTGTTCGCGAACGCATCGACTATGCCGGTCTTTTACGCGGTTGCGACATTGCGCCTGTAACGGCTCTTTATGATGCCATTGCCTTGGGCAAGAGATACTTTCGCGAGGATTTGGCCAAACGGGAAGATTTTTCATATTTTCTCGATTTGCTAAAAATTACGCCATATGCCTTTGGGAATCCTGAGTGTTTGGCGACCTACAGGGTGGTTGTAGGATCCAAGTCCAGAAATAAGGTAAAAGTGGTAAAACACATCTGGTATGTATTCTATGGAGTCGAGAAACTGGGGCTTTGGAAATCGGTTCTATGTATCCTGCAATGGGCGTGGTATGGATACAAAAAGTATAGGAATGTACGCTGAGATACACGGATTGGTTGGGGTGGCATGGTTGTGTTGCTTACATATCTGAAATATCCCGCCGTTTTTGCGGCGTCCGGCGCGGTTTGCGGGCTGGTGCTGGCGGTGATGGGGTGGTGTGCGGGGCGGTGCGGGTTGCTGGATCGTCCGCGGGGGCGGCACATCCACGCGGAGCCGATCCCCAAAATCGGGGGACTGGCCATTTTTGCGGGATTTCTGGCCGGGGCGGCTTTGCTTTTGCTGGTCCCGTGGGGCGGAATCAAGGGGAGTTTGGATTGGCGCTGGGCCTGCAATTTCACGGCCATCGGCGGGTTGTACCTGCTGCTGGGCGTTGTGGACGACCGGGTGGAACTGAAGCCGCTGACAAAACTGGCGGGCCAGGTCCTCATCGCAGGAATTGCCTACCTATTAGACGTGCGCTTCGGGAAGTTTCTCGGGCGGCCGGTCCCGTTGGGCCTGGATTTGGTTGTCACGGTGGTTTGGTTCGTGGCGTTCGTCAACGCCTTCAACCTGATCGACGGAATGGATGGCGTCGCGACGGGGCTGGCCATTATGGGTGGGCTGGGCTTGCTGATCCTGTTCGTGTTCTATCGCCAGCCGGGCAGCGTGTTGATGGTGCTGGCGATGCTGGGGGCGTGCGTGGTTTTCCTGCGCTACAACTTCCATCCGGCGCGGTATTTCCTGGGCGATGCAGGCAGTATGTTGCTGGGTTCGTTTTTCGCCACGGTGGCGCTGGGTTCCGCCACCAAGACGATGACGGTGGCTTCATTGGCCTTTCCCGTGATGCTGGTCGGCGTGCCGCTGCTGGACTCGGGCTTGGCCATTTGGCGCCGCTTTCTCAAGGCCTTTATCGTCAAGGTGCGGGGCGGGGCGGCGAATGGCGCTGCGCAGGTGATGGACGGCGATTTAGAGCACCTGCACCATCGGTTGGCCGAGCGCGGTTATTCGCCGCGCAAAGTCGCCTTGGTTCTCTATGGCATCAGCGGTCTGCTGGTCGCGCTGGGCCTGCTGGTTTTTGTGCGTCACTCTTGGAACGTGGGGTTGGCTTTTTTAAGCCTGGTCGTTGTGGCCTATCTGCTGGGCAACTATCTGGCGACGATCGAACTGGGCTTGAGCGGGGATGCCATCGTGGCGGGGATGCATCTGCCGGTGTCGAACGCCTTCGGCGCCGTGTTTTATCCGGTTTTCGATTGCGCGGCGCTGGCGATTGGATCCGGCTTGGCTTTTGTCCTGGCCCGTCCAATTTTGCCGATGGAGGTGCCGTTGCGGGTGGGGTGGCTGTTCAGCACGCCGATCTTGATCACCCTCCCGTTGTTGTTTCTGTTCGCGGGCGGAGCCTATCGGCGCCTGTGGAGCCGGGCCCGCGTCTCCGAATATGCCGCGCTGTACGTTTGCGTGGCGGCGGGCTGCCTGGCCGGGGTGGGCGTGCTGGTCTTGTTTCGGGGTTGGCCGCTCTATCCGGCCGTCCTATTTGCCATTTTGTTGCTGTTTTTCAACGGCGGGATGGTGGTCGGGATCCGGACGTTGCCGCGGCTGGCTATGGACTTGGCGGGCTGGAACCTCCGACGCCATTCCCGGGCCGGCCTTCGCCGGGCTCTCGTCTACGGCGCCGGCTACAAAGCGACGCTGCTGCTGCGCGACCTGACGTTTGCCCGGCCGGACGACCAGGAAGCCCTGCATCTCGTGGGGATGATCGACGACAATCCGGCGATCTGGGGCCGCATCATGCATGGCTACCGGGTGCTGGGCGGTCTCGACGCCCTGTGTCGGCGGATGGATCGGAAGGCCGTGGACGAAATCATCATCGCCTGCGAGTTGGCGCCGGACCGGCTGGCTCGACTGGTCGACCAGGCCCGCCGCGCGGGCGTGCGGGTGACGCGCTGGAGCGTCCAGCGCCAGCCCGTCGGTTGACCGGTCCGGGCGGGGGGTTTTGCTTGGCGGGGGGCGGCGGGTGCGCTAGTGTGTCCGCCTGGTTGAAATCGCCCCGCGGACGCTCCGGCGTCCGTAGCTCAATTGGACAGAGCTTCTGACTTCGGATCAGAAGGTTGCAGGTTCGAGTCCTGCCGGATGCGCCAATTGTGCCCGCTTCGCGGGAGTTCAGGAAGGAACGGAACATGAAAATCGGCTTGGGATCGGACCACGGCGGCTTCGAAATGAAGCAGAAGATCAAGGATTGGCTGGCGGCGCGCGCCGAAGTGGAAACCACGGATTTCGGCACCTACAGCCCGGAATCGGTGGACTATCCCGATTTCGCGGTCGAAGTGTCGCGCCGGGTGTCGGAAGGCGTCCTGGACCAGGGCGTCCTGGTGTGCACGACGGGCGTCGGCATGGCCATGACGGCCAACAAGTTTCCGCGGGTGCGCGCGGCGCAGGTGTTCACTGCGAAGATGGCCCGCATGGCGCGGGAGCACAACAACGCCAACGTCCTGGTCCTGGGCGCGGCCGTTACGCCGCTGGAGGACATCCCCGCCATTCTGGACGCCTGGTTCGCGGCGGAATTCGAGCCCGGTTCGCGCCACGACCGCCGGGTGCAGAAGATCAACGCCTGCGCGCTGCGAGTGACCTCGCCCGAGGCGATCCACGAGCGCGACACGGAAATCTATGCGGCCATCCAAGGCGAAATGAAGCGCCAGCGGCAGAACGTCGAGCTGATCGCGTCCGAAAACTACGTCAGCCGCGCGGTGCGCGAGGCGCAGGGCTCGGTGCTGACGAACAAGTACGCCGAGGGCTATCCCGGCAAGCGTTACTACAACGGGTGCGAGTTCGTGGACGAAGCCGAGCGGCTGGCGCTCGAACGGGCCAAGCAGCTCTTCGGCGCGGAGCACGCCAACGTGCAGCCGCACAGCGGCAGCGGCGCGAACATGGCGGTCTATTTCGCGATGCTGCAGCCGGGCGACACGAT
>RZYG01000211.1 GCA_009930415.1 Spartobacteria bacterium
ACCTAAAGCCGGTAATGCGGATTGCGGGTAGGGCGAACCCTCTGGGTGAGCCGTTGCTTATCGAGATTCAATCGCTACATAAAAGGTGGATTCGCTTTAGAAACACATTTTGCTGGTTGCGGACGGGTTTTTCGGCTATTTTTCGCCCCCATCATGGATTTGCTCATCCAAAACGTCCGTTTCGGTGCTGAAAATCGCGATATTTTGATCCAAAACGGCAAATTTGCCCAAATCGCGCCGCGGATCGAGGTTTCCACCCTCGAAAAAGCCCCGCAGACGCTCGACGGCACCGGCCAGGCTATTTTGCCCTCGTTCGCCAACGTCCATTGCCACTCCGCCATGGTTCTGATGCGCGGACTCGGCGACGGCACCCCGCTGCACGAGTGGCTCAACGACATCATCTGGCCGATGGAACGCCGCCTGACCTCGGACCATATCTATTGGGGCACCCTCTTCGGCGCCCTCGAAATGATCCGCTCGGGCATCACCGCGGTCTTCGACATGTACTGGCAGACCCCCCAGTGCCTCCGCGCCTTCTATGAAAGCGGCATCCGCGCCAATTTCAGCCATCCCAACATCATTCCGGCCGGCCCGGAAGCCCTCGCCGGCCTCCGCCGCGACCTCGAAGTGCATCTGGAACTGGCCAAATCCTATCCCGGCCGCGTCGAACTGTCCGTCGGCATCCACGCGCTCTACACCACCAGCCCCGAAATGCGCGCCGTCTGCCGGGATTTCGCCGCCGAACACAACCTGATCGTCCAGACCCATATCTCCGAGACCCAGCGCGAAAACGACGAATGCCTCAAGGCCACCGGCAAAACCCCCGCCGAGGTGTTCGATTCCGAAGGCCTGCTCAACGGCCGGTTCCTCGGCGCCCACGGCGTCTGGCTCTCCGATTCCGACCGGCGCCTCCTGGTCGAACGCGGCGCGGCCATCGCCCACTGCCCGTCCTCCAACATGAAACTCGCCTCGGGCATCTTCAACGACCCGGCCGCCCGCGCGGCCGGCCTCCGCTTCGGGCTCGGCACCGACGGCGCCAGTTCCAACAACCGCTACGACATGTTCTCCGAAATGCGCACCGCGGCCCTGCTCGCCAAGGTCAGCACCCTCGATCCCACCGCCTGCTCCGCCGCCGAAATCTACCGCACCGCCACCCTCGATGGCTTCCGCCTGTTGCGCCTCGATGCCGGCGAAATCGCCCCCGGCAAGCTGGCCGACTGCATTTTGGTGGATCTGGACCATACCGGCCTCGTCCCCGGCCACGACCTGGTCTCCGACCTCGTCTACGCCGCCAACCCCGAGTGCGTGGACACCACCATCTGCGCCGGCCGGGTCCTCATGCGCCACCGCCAAATCCCCGGCGAGGACGAAATCCGCCGCGCCTTCCGCGACGTCGCCGCGCGGCTCTGACCCGTCCGCCGGCAAGGAGTTCGGCGTTTTTTCGGTCTGCGGACTTGACTTCCGCGGCCGGCTGACTATCTTTCCCCGTGATTTTCGGTTCCAGCGTAGCTCAATGGTAGAGCGGTTGGCTGTTAACCAATAGGTTACAGGTTCGAGCCCTGTCGCTGGAGCCAATTTTGTTTTCGCGCCACGGGCGGCCGTTCCGGCGGTAACCGGACGGCAGGCCGCGGAGAAAGCCCGTCGCTTTCCCCGCAAACGCGGCGCAAGGCGTCCTCTGTCGTCGGATTTTCCCGATCCTTCCGGCACGGGGTTGTTTCATGCTGAAGAGATGGAAAGAACCGCGTTGACAGCCGCGCGCCGTGCGCGCTACTGTTCGCCGCTCAATCGATTGGACAACGAAGAACGATGAAGACGACTCTGCCGAAAGAAACCGAAGTCAAGCACGACTGGTGGCTGATCGACGCCACCGACAAACCCGCCGGCCGTCTGGCCGTCGAGATCTGCCGCCTCCTGCGCGGCCGCCACAAACCCGACTACGCGCCGCACATCGATGCGGGCGATTTCGTCGTGGTCGTCAACTCCGCCAAGGTGGGCCTCTCCGGCAACTCCAAGGAAGAGAAGAAGGTCTACGCCAAGTACACCGGCTACCAGAGCGGCTACTTCGAGACCCCCGCCGGCGTCATGCGCCAAAAGAACCCCAACTACATCCTCTGGCACGCCGTCCGGGGCATGCTGCCGAAAAACCACATGAGCCGCACGCTCCTCAAGCGCCTCAAGCTCTATCCCGGCGCCGAGCACCCCCACGCCCCCCAGAATCCCCAGCCCGTCGGCTAATCCCGGAGTATCCCCATGGCCACCAAGAAAGCTGAAATCGAATCCATCGCCACCGGTCGCCGCAAGACCGCCATCGCCCGCGTCCGCCTCACCAAGGGCTCCGGCCAGATCGTCGTCAACGACCGCAAGTTCGAAGATTATTTCGCCACCACCGACCTGCGGCTGATCGTCGAAGCCCCTTTCAAGCTCGTTGAAGGCGTCGGCCAGTACGACGTCGTCGCCATCTGCGAAGGCGGCGGCCCCGCCGGCCAGGCCGGCGCCCTGCGCCACGGCATCTCCCGCGCCCTCATCCAGGCCGACGAAAACCTCCGCGCCGTCCTCAAGAAGGCCGGCTTCCTCACCCGCGATCCGCGCATGAAGGAACGCAAGAAGCCCGGCCAGCCCGGCGCCCGCCGCCGCTTCCAGTTCTCGAAACGCTAGGCCGTTTCGGTCCTGCAACGAACCCCGGGCGCCCGCCCGGGGTTTTTTGTTGTTGGATTCAGACCCCCACGGGCTTGCCCCGTGGGTGAATCAGTTCCCTTCGTTCCTCCTAGACTCCGCGACTCCCAACCTCCTATACTCCGCCCCCGAGAAAGGCCCATCATGAAGAAATCCAATTTGAAGTTCTCCGCCGCCGCCGTCCTGCCCGCCGGATTCCGCGCCGCCGGCATCGTCGCCGGGCTCAAGAAGAGCCGCCAGCCCGACATGGCCCTCTTTTTCTCCGACGTCCCCGCCGTTCTCGCCGGCACCTTCACCACCAACCAGGTCAAAGCCGCCACCGTCCGGCTCGATGCCGAACGCGTCGCCAAGATCGGCGTCGCCCACGGCATCGTCGTCAACAGCGGCCAGGCCAACGCCTGCACCGGCAAGCAAGGCCTGAAAGACGCCCAAGCCATGGCCGTCCATGCCGCGAAGCAGTTCGGCGTCGCCCCCGAGACCTTCCTCGTCTGCTCCACCGGCCGCATCGGCGTGCCCCTGCGGATGGATATCATCCTGCCCGGCATCGAAAAACTCGCCGCGGCCGTCGTGCCGACCGGCGGCGAATCCGCCGCCCGCGGCATCATGACCACCGACCTCGTGCCCAAGCGCTACACCGCGACGTTCCAAGCCAACGGCCGGACCTGCCGCTTCACCGGCATCGCCAAGGGCTCCGGCATGATCCAGCCCTGCATGGCCACCATGCTCGCCTTCCTCCTCACCGACGCCAAGGTCGACCGCCGCGCCATGCAGAAGGCTCTCAAGGCCGCCGTGGACCAATCCTTCAACCGCATTTCCGTCGATGCCGACCAGAGCACCAACGACACCGTCCTGTTGCTCGCCAACGGCTGCGCCGGCAACGCGACCCTCAAGCCCGGCCACCGCGACTGGCCGGCGTTCGTCGCCGCGCTCGAAGGCGTGACCTTCCGCCTCGCCATGGCCATGGTCCGCGACGGCGAAGGCGCCCAGAAACTCGTGACCGTCCGCGTCCAGGGCGCCCGCACCCCCGCCGACGCCGAGGCCGCCGCGCGCTCCGTCGCCAACTCGTTCCTCGTCAAGACCTCCTGGGTCGGCTCCTATCCCAACTGGGGCCGCCTCATGGATGCCCTCGGCTATTCCCCCGCCCGGGTCGACGAAACCAAGGTCGAAATCCGCTACGGTCCCCTCCTTTGCGCCCGCAATGGCCTCAAGGCCGGCGCGTCCATCGAACAACTGTCCAAGGTGGCGGCCCAAAAGGAATTCACGATCACCATCGACCTCCACCTCGGCCGCCATGCCGCGACCGTCTACTCCTGCGACTGCACCGAGGACTACGTCAAAATCAACAAGTAGGCCGGCCAGGTTCCGGGTTCACGGTTCAACGGTTCACGGTTTTCAGCTGAAGATTGGACATTGGTTATTGGACATTGAATCTTTGAATTTTTCTTTTCCCCGCCGCGCCGGGGGCGGATAATGCGCGCCCAAACATGAAACAAGCCATCCAGAAAGCCACCGTCCTCATCGAAGCCCTGCCGCACATCCAGCGCTTCCGGGGCGAAACCGTCATCGTCAAGTTCGGCGGG
>RZYG01000032.1 GCA_009930415.1 Spartobacteria bacterium
AGGCCGGTCGTCGGGCCCATGACCACGTCGCCGAACATGTCGAGGAAGCGGCGGTAGCAGTCCCAGCCCGTGCGCGCGTTGCCCGTGCTCGCGATGAAGCCGAGCACCGACTTGTCGTTGAGGCCGAGGTTGAGCACCGTGTCCATCATGCCCGGCATGGAGATCGCCGCGCCCGAGCGCACCGACACCAGCAGCGGGTTCCTGGGATCGCCCAGCTTCTTCTTCATCTTGGTTTCCAGCTTCTTGAGCTGGGCCTTGAGCTGCTCCAGCATCCCCTCGGGATACTTGTCGTTGTGCGAAGAGTAGTAGGCGCAGGCCTCGGTCGAGACCGTGAAGCCCGCCGGCACCGGCAAGCCCGCGTTCGCCATCTCGGCCAGATTCGCGCCCTTGCCGCCGAGGATCGCCTTCATCGAGGCGTCGCCTTCGGTGTTCTCCTTGCCGAACCCGTAAAAATAAACGTACTTCTTCTTCGCCATGTTCTTCTCCGTTGTGGCCCTTCCGGACCCGTTGTTTTTTGAAAGCGCGCTCCCGCGGCCCGCGGCCCGGGAAAATTCGCGACATCCTCCGCCATCCCCCCCGGTTTGTCAAGCCAACGCCGCCAAAACCCCACGCTCGAAACGGTTTACCTGCGGGCTGAAAGTTTTTACGTTCCACGTAAAACCGGGTGCAAAGTTTTTACGTTCCACGTAAAAATGCCGCAAAGTTTTTACGTTCCACGTAAAACTCAGATGCCGGCGCCTCCGCCGAAGAGCTCTTCCAGCGCGCGCAGCGCGGCGTCTTCGTCGGGGCCCTCGGCGACGATTTCCAGCGGCGTGCCCGGCGCCGCCCCCAGCTTGAGCAGCTCGAACACCGAGCAGGCGTTCGCCCGCGGGCAGCCCGCGCAGCGCAAGTGCACCTGCGCCTGATGCCGCTGCGCGGCCTTCACGATCTGCGCCGCCACCCGCAGGTGCAACCCGCCTTCGCATTGGACGATCAACTGGCGCGTCTTCATGCTCGTGCGGACGGCGCCGGGCGCCGTCCTCCGTCAGGGCGCCGCCTGGGCCAGCGCCTGGTCGATGTCGGCCTGCAGGTCTTCCACGTCTTCCAGCCCGACGGACAGCCGGACGTAGTCGTCCGTCACGCCCGTCGCGGCCTGCTCGGCCGCCGTCAGTTGCTGATGGGTGGTCGAGGCCGGATGGATCACCAGCGTCTTGGCGTCGCCGATGTTCGCCAAGTGCGACAGCAGCTTGACCGAGTCGATGAACTTCTCGCCCGCCGCGCGGCCGCCCTTGATGCCGAAGCCCACGAGGCCGCCGAAACCCTGCTTGAGGTATTTCGCGGCGACGGCGTGGCTCGGATCGCTTTCGAGTCCGGGATAGACCACCCAGCTCACCCGCGGATGCTTCTGCAGCCAGCGGGCCAGCGCCAACGCGTTGGCGGAATGGCGCGCCTGCCGCAGCGGCAACGTCTCCAGCCCGATCAGGAATTCGTGCGCGTTGAAGGGGCTCAGCGCCGCGCCCATGTCGCGCAGCAACGTCAGGCGGATCTTGAGGATGAACGCCACGTTGCCCAGCCCCGGCACGTTGCCCAGCGCGTCCCAGTACTTCAGCCCGTGGTAGCTCGGATCGGGTTCGGTGAACTCCGGGAACTTGCCGTTGTTCCACTGGAACTTGCCCGAATCCACGATCACGCCGCCCACGCTCGTGCCGTGGCCGCCGATGTACTTCGTGGCCGACGACGCGATGACGTCCGCGCCGTGCTCGAACGGCCGCACCAGGCCCACGCCCACGGTGTTGTCCACCACCAGCGGCAGGCCGGCTTCGTGCGCGATCTTCGCGATCGCCGCGAAGTCGGGCACGTCCAGTTTCGGGTTGCCGATGGTTTCGACGTAGACCGCGCGGGTCTTCGGGCCGATGGCCTGGCGGAACGCTTCCGGATCGCGCGAATCGACGAACGTCACCGTGCGCCCCAGCTTGGGGAATTGGTGGTGGAAGAGCTGGTAGGTCCCGCCGTAGAGATTGTTGCCCGAGACGATGTCGTCGCCGAGGCGCGTGATCGCCAGCAAGGCGTAGGTGATCGCCGCCATGCCCGAGGCCACGCCCAGCGCGCCCGTGCCGCCTTCGATGGCGGCCACGCGTTGCTCGAACGCATCCGTCGTGGGGTTCATCAGGCGGGTGTAGATGTTGCCGAATTCTTTCAGGGCAAAAAGATTCGCCGCGTGCTCCGTGCTTTTAAACACGTAGGAAGAGGTCTGGTAGATCGGCACCGCGCGCGATCCCGTCGCGGGATCCGGCTTCTGGCCCGCGTGCAACGAAAGGGTATGGAGTCCTTGGCTCATGGCGTTCCTTTAATTTCAGTATTCTCTATAAACTTACTTGAATATGCAGCGGGATCGGGTTATTGTCAAAAAACTTTCGCAGGAAATAGAAAGGAATCCTCCATGAGCCGCATCTATAAGGACAACTCGGAATCCATCGGCCGCACCCCCCTCGTGCGCTTGAATCGCGTGGCCGCAGGCGCGAAAGCCACCGTTCTGGCCAAAGTCGAAGGCCGCAACCCGGCCTATTCCGTCAAATGCCGCATCGGCGCGGCGATGATCTGGGACGCCGAAAAGCGCGGCGTCCTCAAACCCGGCGTCGAGATCGTCGAGCCCACCAGCGGCAACACCGGCATCGCCCTGGCCTACGTCGCCGCCGCCCGCGGCTACCAGCTCACGTTGACCATGCCCGAAACCATGAGCCTCGAACGCCGCCGCGTCCTCGCCGCCCTCGGCGCCAATCTCATCCTGACGCCCGGCGCGGAAGGCATGAAAGGCGCCATCCAGCAGGCCGAAGCCCTCGCCGCTTCGGACCCGAAGAAGTACTTCCTGCCCCAGCAGTTCAAAAACCCCGCCAATCCCGCCATCCACGAAACCACCACCGGCCCGGAAATCTGGGACGACACCGACGGCGACATCGACGTCCTCGTGTCCGGCGTCGGCACCGGCGGAACCCTCACCGGCATTTCGCGCTTCATCAAAAAGACGAAAGGCAAAGCCATCGTCTCCGTCGCCGTGGAGCCGAAGGAAAGTCCGGTGATTTCCCAAAAGCTCGCCGGCCAGGAATTGAAGCCCGGCCCGCACAAGATCCAGGGCATCGGCGCGGGCTTCATTCCCGACACGCTGGATCTTTCGCTCGTGGACCGCGTCGAGCAGGTCGCCGGCGACGAAGCGATCGAGATGGCCCGCCGCCTGGCCAAAGAAGAAGGCCTGCTGGTCGGCATCTCCTGCGGCGCCGCCGCGGCCGCCGCCGCGCGCCTGGCGCAGCAGGACGAATTTGCGGGGAAGACCATCGTCGTCATTCTGCCCGACGCCGCCGAACGCTATCTCTCCACCGCCCTTTTCGACGGCATCGGCGGCTGAGCGGCCCGACGGCGCTTCGCAGGCCAAGCCGGAAACGGCTTGGCCTTTTTCATTCTCTCCAGACTTCCCGAACCGCGGCCAGCACGTCGGCCGTCGCCACCGCCTTCATGCAGGCGCGATCGTGGCGGCAGGTTTCGCGGCAATCCCAGTAGATGCAGCCGTCGCAGCGTTCCGCCTTGCGGATTTGGCGGTGGCGCGGTCCCTTCGGCCCCCACTTCCCCGGACTCGTCGGTCCCCAAATCGAGACCGTCGGCACGCCCTGCGCCGCCGCGAAATGCAGCAGCCCGCCGTCGTTGCCCACGAACAGTTGCGCCCGTTCCATCACCGCGGCCAGAAGCGAAATCGAGGTCCGGCCCACCCAGTTGAAATCATGCCGCCGCGGTGCGGGAACCAGCCCCTCCTCGCCAGCGCCCCCCACCCATGCGATCTGGAATCCCTTTTCTTTCACCAGCCAGTCCGCCACCTCGGCAAAACGGGCCGGCAGCCAGTTTTTGCCGCTCCAACCCGAACCCGGCGCAATAACCGCCAGCGGGCGTTCCGGATCCACGCCTTCCGCTCTCAGAAATTCGTCGGCGGCCTGCCGTTCGGCCGCCGTGGGTTCATACACCAGCCGTTCGGCCCGTGCCGCGATTCCCAGCGGTTCCAGCAATCCGCACCACGCATCCGCCTCGTAGCGATCTTTTTCGTAGGGCTGGACGACGGTCGCGATTTCCGGCCGCACCCGCGGCGGACGGCGGTCGCCGATGCCGATCCACGTGCGTGGGCACACCGCATTCGCCAGAAAACGCCCCGCCCCGTCCAGCGGCGCGATCAGCACGTCGATCCCGGTCCGGCGCAAATCCAGGGCCAGCCGCCATTGGCTCCAGGCCGACTGCCGCCACTCGCGCTTGCCGCGCGCATAATTCGGGAGGTTGGGTCCAAAGTTCCGGACTTCATCGACGTAGCCGGCATAGCGCCGCGCGAGCGCCGCGCTCCACGGCCCCACCAGCCAGACGATCTTCGTCCCCGGCTTCGCGTTCCGCAGCGCCTTGAGCATCGGCACCGCATGCAGCACGTCGCCCAGATGGCCCGGCGTGACCACCGCCACCGCCGCGCCCCGCGCCGCGGGAACCGCCAACCGCCGCGCGGCGCATCCCAGCAACGGATAGCGCCACCGTTCTCCCAGACTTATTCGGACCGGCGCGTTCATGGTTGGACCAATTCCTGCGCGATCCGCCGCGTGAGCTTTTCGCGCCCCCGCGCGTTCAGGTGGGTCAAATCAAGCCAATCTCCGGCCGACAAGGCCAAGCCCTGCTCCGCCAGCGGCACGTAGCGGCCATGGCCCGACCGCACGAATTCCGCAACCTGTTTCCGCACGTCTTCCTTGGCCTTGGCCCGCTCGGGGGATTGCAGACCGGGGGCCACGTCGCCTTCGAAAACCAACAGGGCGACTTGGCGTTCGGCCGCTTGCGCGGCGAAACGGCGGAACGCCTTCCATTCCGATTCCGAAAACCGCAGTACGCCCCGCGCGCGCTCCGCCAACGCCGCCGCTTCCGTCTGCGCCGCGGGTTCCGCCGCGACCGGGCCGCGGCCCGTGAAACGGAACGCGATTTTTGCGAGAAAGTCGCGCGCGCGCCAGCCTTCCGCGGTGGCGGCGAGGGCATAATCCGCCAGATGCCGCCATTGCCGGATCCTCACGCCCATCGGCAGGCACCCCACCACGTCCGGCCAGGTGCGCCACGAGGCATAGGGCCGGAACCAGGCGAAAGGAAATTCGTCCTGGTTCGTGAAATCGAGCTCCGACAGATACAGGACGCAAACGTCGCCCGGCCGGAACGGCAGATAGGTCCGCATGGCCAAGGCCTTGAGCGGCGTCAGGCCGAACATCGCGCGGCGGACGACGGGCCGGGGCGCCGCGAGTTCGCGCAACAACCGGTCGTCCACGCCATGCAGCATCTGGCTGGAACCGACCAGCAGGACCGCCGGAGCGGTCGCTTCGCGCCCGGCCGCTTCCTCCAGGCGCACGTAGCAGACCTCCCGCATGAAGTGCTGGCCGGGATCCAGCCGCGGGCGCGCCGCCAGCCACAGCGCCGTCTGCACAAGCGGAGTCCGCAAGGTGGTTTCCGCCGCCGCCACCAACCCCAGCGCGAGCAGCGCGACCCACCTCCCGGGGCGCTTCAAGCGCAGGCCCAGCCACCAGACGACGGGAATGGCGGCCCCCGCCAAAGCCCCCGCCAGAGCCCGCAGGCTGAACAGATCGGCCCAGGAAACCGTGATGGCCTGGCCCGCCACCCACGCCCAGAACGGCCCGCCGATGGCCAGCGTCGCCAGCGCGCCGGCGACGGGGAACAGCCACCCGGCTTTCCGCAGGAAGGCCCGCTCCGCTTGCTGGACGTTTGAATGGGTTCCCGTTTCGCGCATGGTCAGAACTGGAAATAAATGAAGGCCCCGCCGCCCGTGTTGCCCAGCGCCAGCGCCATCAGGATCAGCGTCGCATACAATGCGGCGCGCGGCACCGCCGAAAGCCGCATCGGCGCCAGCAGATCGCCGGTCTTCGTCTGGAGCAACTGCACCAGCCAAAGCGGCAGGCAGAACAGAACGAGCGCCGCCAGGGCATCGGTCGCCTGCGCGTTCCACGCGAAATCCGTGAAGATCCGCACCAGCATTTCGCCGACCTGTCCGAGGGACTCCGCGCGGAACAACAGCCAGCCCATACACGTCAGCTGGAAGAAGAAGATCCTGCGCGCCCAGAGCCAGCGGCCGGAATCCGGCGTGCCTTTGGGCGCGAACGTTTCCGCCCAGGCATGGTAGACCACCAGCAGCGCGCCGTGGAAAGCGCCCCAGGCGATGAACGTCCACGCCGCGCCGTGCCACAGCCCCCCCAGCAGCATGGTCAGCGCCAGATGGACGTACGTCCGCCCCCGCCCCCGCCGGTTGCCGCCCAGCGAGATGTACAGGTAATCCCGCAGCCAGCTCGACAGGCTGACGTGCCAGCGCGCCCAGAAATCCTTGGGATTCACCGCGAAATACGGGTTGTTGAAATTCAGCATCAGATCGATGCCCATCCAGCGGGAAATGCCGCGGGCGATGTCGCTGTAGCCCGAAAAATCGCAATAGATCTGGAACGCGAACGCATACACCGCCAGCAGCGCGACGGCCCCGGTCGGCGCCGCGGCGCCGAACGCGCCGTCCACCAGAACCGCCAGGTTGTCGGCCACGACGCACTTCTTGAACAGCCCCCAGCCCACGAGCCACGCGCCGCTTTCCCATCCGGCGCGCGTGATCGTCCGGGGCTGCTGGATCTGCGGCAGCAACCGGGCCGCGCGCTCGATCGGCCCCGCCACCAATTGCGGGAAAAACGCCACGAACGCCGCGAAATCCAGGAAGCTCCGCGCCGCCTTCAGCTGGCCGCGGTAGACGTCCAGCGTGTAGGACATCGTCTGGAACGTGTAGAACGAAATGCCCACCGGCAAGACGATGTCCAGGGTGCGCACCGAAACCTCGACGCCGAAAACCTGCGCCAGCGCCGCCAGGTTTTCCGCGAAGAAGTTGAAATACTTGAAGAATCCCAGAATGCCCAGATTGGCCGCGACGCTGATCCCGACGGCCAGCTTGCGGCGGCGGCGGTCGTCGCCGGCATTTTCGATGACCTGGCCCACCACGTAGTCGATCAGCGTGGAGATGAAAATCAGCGACAAAAAACGCCAGTCCCACCACCCGTAGAAAAAGTAGCTGGAGACCAGGATCAGGACGTTCTGGCCGCGATGCGGCAGGACCCGGTACAGGCCGTAGACCACCGCAAAGAAAACCAGGAAAACCAGCGAGTTGAAAACCATGGCCGCCGTTCCCGCCTAGCCGACCCAACGGCAACCGGTTCCCGCAACGGCGCGCGCGGGTTCGCCGAGGCTCTCCCCTTCGGCCCAGTGCGCGCGTTCGTTCGAATGATCCATGTGGCGGCTTTCCATGCCCGGACGCCGGCCCGGCGCCGAAGCAACTCCGGTTCGCCCAGACAGGCCAAGACGTTGGGCCGAAGCATCCGAAACTCGCCGCGGAAAGTCAAGAAACGCCCCCCGTCGCGATTCTTCCGGCTTTTCCCCGGCGGGCGGACGCGCTAAGGTGGCCCGCGTGAATCCTGCGCCGGAATCCGCGCCGCCGAAATGCCGTCCCTGGGGCCGGCGGTTCGCGGCGTTCCTGCTGGTGGCGCTCCGGCATTCGTCCCGTTGGATCCTGCGGGTCTTCTTTGCGCTGCTGCTGCTGGGCGGGATCTTGTTCGCCTATCTCCATCTGGTGGGGGTGCCCGCGTACTTCACCGACCGGTTCCTCGATCTCATGGCGCAACGGGGCTATCACCTCCAACTCGAACGCCTGACGCTGGAGATCGATCGCGGCCTGGTGGCCCGCCGGGTCCGCGCGTTCACCTCGGCGGACGCGCCCGAACCGTTCCTGGAAGCGGCGGAACTGGCCGTGGCGGTCGATCCCTTCGCCCTGCTGGACCGGCGCGAAGGGCTGCCCCTCCTGTCCATCGAAGACGGCACCCTGCGCGCGCGGCTGGGCCGGAACCGCATCGGCGCCTCCCAAGGCTCGCGCGAAATCGTCGTCGAGAAGATCCGCATGCGGTTCTCCGTCGCCGCGCGCGAGGTGCGGCTGCGCGAGTTTTCGGCCGATTTCCTCGGCATCCATTTCCGGGGCCGCGGGGCGTTTTATCCCGCGGAAAAATCCCCGACGCCCGTCGGCAATCCGCTGGCCGCGGTCCTGCACGCCATCGAAAACGCGCCCGCCGGCGTCTTGCGGGCCGTCGAGCAGGCCAACCAGATCGCGTTCCGCGAACCGCCGTCGGCGGATTTCACGTTCGCCATCCGGCCCGACCGGCCCGAGGCCCACGCGGCGGCCCTGCGGCTGGCCTCGGCCGCCGGCGGCCAGGTGCGCGGCGTGGACTTCGACCGCTTCGACCTGGAAGTCGCCCTGCAAAACCAGCAGGTCCGGTTGCCGGATCTGCAAATCCACCGGGCCAACGGCGTGCTGGGCCTCTCGGGCTGGTACGACCTGACCAACCAAACGGTTTCCGCGCATCTGGTCAACACGCTCTCGCCCGCGACGTTCCTCGATTTGATGCCGGAGCGCGTTCAAGCCGCCGCCGCCGCCGTGGTCACCAACTACGATTTCCCGCTGCGGCTGGAATTGCAGGTAGGCCCCGCCCCCGCCGCGCAACTGGCCGAACGCTTCGCGGGCCGCCTCGAATTCTCGCGCGCGGTCCTCCGCGACGTGCCCGTCGAACGGCTGGACGCTTCCTTCCGGCGCGACGGAAACGAAATCCGCCTCGATCAGGCCGCGGTCCAGTTCGGGACCGGCCCCCATGCCAGCCGCCTGAAGATCCGCGACGGATTTTTCCTGCTCGACCGCAAGCGCTTCGAGGCGCACGCGACCGGCACGCTCGACCCCCACGTGCTGAAGCCCGTCCTGACGCCGGGTTTCCAAAACATCGTCAACTGGTTCGGCATCGCCGAGCCCATCCAGGGCGACGTGACGGTGGGCGGCACGGTCGGCGATCCGGCCATCTACTGCTTCGGCCCGGTGCAGGCCACCAACTTCGCCATCAACGGCGTGGCCGTCCAGTCCGCGCAGGGCCTGCTCGACGTCACGAACGAAGTCATGCACCTGCGCAACGCCACGCTCGTCCGGCCGGAAGGCGTCGCCCGCGGCGACGTCCACATGGCGTTTTCCAACCAGACCCTGCGCCTCGAGCAGATCGACAGCACCGTCGATCCCCGCGCCGTCGCCCAGATGATCGGCCCGGCCGCGGCGCGGTTCATGGAACCCTTCCTCCTCAACGGCCCGGTCCACGCCCGCGTGGACGGCCTGCTGGACTATTGCAACTTCTCGCTGAACCGGCTGGATGCCCACGTCGAAGCCCAGCGGTTCGGCTATTCCCGCTGGGAAGCCGACGCCGCCGAATTCGACCTGTCCGTGCGGGGCCTGCGCTTCCGCTTCACCAACGCCGTCGCGACGGCCTACGGCGGACAGTTCGCCGGCACGGGCGTCCTTTATCCCGTCGGCCACGACGCGAACTGGCGCTACGAAGTCGATTTCGGCGCCCGCGGCGCCAACCTGTCCAACCTGCTGAGCGCCTCCATCGGCGCGCCCGTCGGCGACCTGCGCGGCACGGTGGACGGCACCGCCCGCGTCGGCGGCTATATCGGCGCCGGCACCGGTCCGACCGTCGTCGGCGCCGGCCACGTGGACGTCCGCGAAGGCCTGCTGTTCCAGACCAAGCTGTTCAGCGGCCTCTCGGCCATCCTCTCCAAGGTGCTGCCCGACTTCACGCTGTTCGCCCAGACCGACGCCAGCGGAGATTTCACGATCCGCAACAGCCGCGTCCATTCGCGCAACGTCCAGTTGGACGGCACGATTTTCAGCGCCAAAGGCGCGGGCCGCTACGCGTTCGCCGGCGACCTCGATTTCCGCGTGGAGGTCCAGCTCCTGCGCAGCGGGCCCGTCGCCGCGCTCGTGCGCCTGGCCACCCGGCCCGTCACCCGCCTGCTCGAAGTCCGCCTCACCGGCACGTTCGCCGAACCCCGCTGGCGCCCCGTCAACCTCAACCCCGCCGATCTTTTCTCCGGCGCGGACAAGAACAAGCCCAAGCCCACCCCCGCCCCGGCCCCCTGACGCGCCCCGCAAAGTTTTTACGTTCCACGTAAAACCGGGTGCAAAGTTTTTACGTTCCACGTAAAACTCGCTGAAAGTTTTTACGTTCCACGTAAAAATCACGCGCGGCGATTCATGAAGCGATAGCAGGCCACGATGGCGCGGCGCACGAGTCCGTGGATCGCCGCCTGCGGCGAGAAGCGCCCGGCGTCGGCGACGGCCGCGCGCCATTCTTCCTCGAACTGGCGCTCGTAGTGGGTGCCGCTGATCGAGCCCGGATGCCACTGGAAGTCCGCCAGCGGCGATCCGGGGATCCGCACGCCCCCGCCCTGCCGCCACAGGCGCAGCGTCAGGTCGTAGTCCCACGCCGCCTTGAAATCCGTCCGCAGCCCCCCCGCCGCCGCCAGCGCCGACCGCCGGAACCACGACGCCGGCTGGGAAACGTAGTTGATGCACTGGATCAGGAACCGGCTCGAAAACGGGAAGCACGCGTTCTTCACGAAGGTCGGAAAGCCGCGGATCTCGGCGCCGGCCTCGTCCACGATGCGGCATTGGCCGAAGAAGAACGCGGCCTGCGGATGCGCCTTGGCGGCCGCGATCGCCTTCGCGAGCGCGCCGGGGCGGTAGACGTCGTCGGAATTCAGCCAGCCGACCAGATCGCCCGTCGCCCGCGCGAAGCCCTTGTTCAGCGCGTCGGCGGGGCCGGCGTCCTTTTCGCTGACGAGCGCGGCGAGGCGGTCGCGGCGCGCTTCGGCGATCGCGAGCGAGTCGTCGGTGCTGCCGCCGTCGAGAAAGAGGTATTCCAGTTCGTCGCCCGGCGCGAGTTCCTGCGCGAGGACGCTGTCCATGCAGCGCGCCAGCCAGCGCCCGCCGTTGTAGTTGGGGGTCAGGATCGAAATCTTCATGGCCGCCGCTTCCGCTCAGATCAAGCCCGCCGCCAGCGCCAGCAGCACGGGCGCGGCGATCGCGCCGTCGGTTTTCAGCAGCCGCCGGCCCGTGGGCGCATCCAGCAGATGCGCCCCGTCGGACTTGAACCGCCGCACGCCGCTCGCCGCCACCATGAGATATTGGCCGTCCCACTTGAACAGGCGCTCGCCGCTGGACGCCTTCATCAGATATTGCCCGTCCCACTTGTAGAGCCGTTCGCCGCTGGACGCCTTCATCAGATACTGGCCATCCCATTTGTACAGCCGCTCGCCGCTGGCGGCTTTCATCAAATACTGCCCGTCCCACTTGTAGAGCCGCTCGCCGGTGTCGGCCTTGCAGACGTAGGAATCCGCGCGCGCCGCTGCGCCCAGGAACGTGAGCGCGGCCAAAGCCATCCAGAGGATTTTCATGCTCCGCAGTTTCCCGCAACCCGCCCCCGCATTCAATCCGAAACCACGGCGCCCGCGCGCAACCGGCGACCTATAATTGGAACACCGCCCGGACGGCGCGGCGCGCCGTCCCTACCTTGAACATTGGATGTTGAATATTGATCTTCTGCGGAAGACCCCCGCGGCCTTGCGTCGCGGGTGAATCAGGTCCGGTCGAACAGCCCGGACGGCGCGCGCCGTCCGGCCCTATTCGGCCGACGGCAGCACGACGATGCCGGGCACCGGCGCTTGCGGGATCATCTCGATGGTCTTCCACTTGCCGCGCTTGAAGCGCAGCCAGAAGCCGGCGGCCAGCAGGAACACGAAGAGCGTCATCCAGACCCAGGCCGCCATCAGGCCGGCATCCAGCCACAGCAGCAGGACCAGTTCGCCGGGCATCCAGATCAGCCAGGTCGCCAGCGCGGAATAGACCAGCACGAAACGGGTGTCGCCCGCGCCCTTCAGCGCGCCGCCCAGGATGAGGTTGATGGCGTCCAGCAGTCCCCACAGCGCCATCATCCCCAGCAGCCAGCGGCCTTTGTCGAGCACTTCGCCCAGGGCCACCATCCCCGGCGCATCGCCGGTGAAGAGCGCGAAATACGGTTGCGGAAACAGCAGGAACGACAGCGCCACCACGCCCATGTAGGCCCAGCCGATCTTCAGCGCGGTCCAGCCGGCCCGCTCCGCCGTCGCGGCCTTGCGCGCGCCTTGGTATTGGCCCACCAGGATCGTCGCGGCCATGCCCATGCCCAGCAGCGGCATGAAGGCGACGTTGTTGATGCTGAAGGCGATGTTGCTCGCCGCCATGTCCGCCGCCGGCAGCCGCCCCAGCAGCACCACGAAGAAGGTGAACGCCCCCACGTCCTGCAGGGAATTGATCGACGCCGGCACGCCGTAGCGCAGCAGCGGGGCCATCAGGCGCCAATCCAGCCGCTGGCCGCTCCACGTGCCGTATTCGGCGCGGAACTCCTTGCGGAAATACAGCGCGAGCAGGACCGCCAGCCCCAGCGCCGAGGAAATCACGGTCGCCACCGCCGCCCCCGCGATGCCCCACGCCGGAAATCCCCAGCGGCCGAAGATCAGGGCGTAGTCGAGCGCGATGTTGGCCAGGTTCGAGACGATGTGCGCGATCATCGGCGTGCGCGTGTCGCCGCGGCCCGAGAAGAAACCCGAGGCGGCGTTGCCCATGGACCAGAAGCCGCAGCCGACCATCAGGATGCCCAGATAGGTTTTCTCCGCCGCCAGCACGTCCGCGGGATGGCCGGCCACGGACAGCAGCCAGAACCCGAACGGCACCAGCGCGAGGCCCAGCGGCCAGGTCAGCAACCCCACCCAGAGGCCCTGCGCCGTGGCGCGGCCGCACTCGCGCTTCTGCCCCGCGCCGTGGTACTGCGCCACGAAGGTGCCCGAATAGCCCGCCAGCGCCTGGAAGAACATCGTCAGCGTCAGCGCCAGGATCCCCGCCGGAAACGCCGCGCGCAGGGAAACCGAGCCGTGGTGCGCCAGGAAGATGCGGTCGGCGAACTGCATCATCGTGAACGAGGCCATCGTCACGATGATGGGCGCCGCCACGCGCACCATCTCGCGGGTGCCGCCGGGGCTCGGCGGCGGCTTCAGGCGGGTCCATTTGCGGAGCATGGTTGAAACGGCTTTCTCCAAAAGATTCGACGTTCAGGCCCAGGCGCGCCTCGGCGCCCATGACCCACGGCGTCCGGGAGGCTTATTCCTGTTTTTGATGGGTCTCCCAGAACATGCGAGGCGAAACGACGTCGATGCCCTTGAAGATTTTCAGCGAGAGAAGATCGCGGTCCCCGGTCACGACCACGTCGGCCCCGCCGCTCAGCGCCACGCCCAAAACCATGAGGTCGCCCGGATCCCGGCAAGCGGCGGGATCGATCGTCGCCGGCTCGAAGACCTGGGCGTTGCCCTCCAGGTATTTCACGTATTCGGCGACGATGGCCCGCGGAATCCGCAACTTGTGGCGCAACTTGTCTTCGATTTCAGCCAATATGCCGCGGCAGAGGACGATCCGATGCCGCTCGATGCACAGCTCCAGAACGGCCTCGCAGAGCCCGCGGGTGGCAGCCGCCGCGATGGCCACGTTGGCATCGAGGACGACCCTCATCGCAGGGCCTTGAACACGTCTTCATCGGTCAGCAGTCCTTGCGCTTCGGCAAACGGGAGGATTTTCCGGCGCAGCGAACGGAACCGTTCGATCGCGACGTAGCGGCGCAGGGACTCCCGGACGATCTCGCTGACGCCGCGATTTTCATCGCGGCTGATCGCATCGATCTCCGTCTTCAGTTCCTCGGGCAAACGAATGGTCAGCGTGGTCATGTCGATTCTCCTGTACGACAATGTAGTACATCCTCGCCGGCGCGTCAACCGCCGAGCGGCGCCCGGCGCATCGGCGGGCGCATGACCGGATTCTTCACGGTAGATTCGGCCCTCGCTTGCAGGGGCTCAGCTTGCTGAGACCGCAGCTGTTTCCAAATTTCTCCAAACCCGGCCCGAGCAAGCTCGGCCCCTGCGATTCAGAGCCCGAAATCCGTCTTGCGCCCCGCATCGGCGAATCCGTTTGATTCATCGACCGGGGGTTTGCTCGCCGTGGCTGGACCGGTAGCGCAGGATCAGCGGCACGCCGGCCAAATCGAACGCCGCGCGGATCTTCGCCGTCAGAAAGGCCTGGTGCGTCGGCGTGCTCAGCTCGGGCGCGTTCACGAACAGCGTCACCCGCGGCGGGTTCGTCCCGGTCTGCGTCGCGTAGTAGAACTTGAGCTGGCGCCCCTTGGAGAACGGCGGCTGCGACCGGGCGAAGGCGTCGCGGACCACCCGGTTGAGCACGCCCGTGGGCATCTTCGTCTGCAGGCGCGCGGCCACCGCGTCGATCACCAGGAAGCTGCGCTGGATCTGGTGGCCGTTTATCGCGGAAACGAAAATCACCGGAATGTCGCCCAGGAAGAACAGCTCCTGGCGCATGCGCGCTTCGTAGTCCGCCGCCTTGACCTCCGTGTCCCGGGCCAGATCCCACTTGTTCACGAGGACGACGCAGGCCTTGTGGCGCGCGCGGATCAGCGCCGCGATCTTCTTCTCCTGCGCGCCGGGGCCTTCCTCCGCGTCCAGCACCAGCACGACGATGTCCGCCTCGGCGATGCATTCCTCGGCGCGGAACAGGCTGAACTTCTCGACCGACTCGTGCACCTTGCCCTGCTTGCGCATGCCGGCCGTGTCCACCAGCCAGTAGTGCCGCTCCGCGCCGTCCGCCGCCTGCAGCGTGAAGGGCACGTCGATCAGGTCGCGCGTGGTGCCCGGCACCGCCGAGACGATCACGCGGTTCCGGCCCGTCAGCCGGTTGATGTACGACGACTTGCCCACGTTGGGCCGGCCGACCACCGCCACTTTCAGGCGCGGCCGTTCGGCTTCCCCGGACTCCGGCGGCAGATGCTTCAGCGCCGCGCCCACCAGTTCCTCGATGCCGCGGCCATGCGCCGCCGACACCGGCAAGACCGGATAGCCCAGCGCGGCGAAATCGTCGGCCTGCTCGTCCTGCGCGGGCAGGTCCGCCTTGTTGGCGGCCACGACGACCGGCCGGCCCGCCTTGTGCAGCAGCAGCGCCACCTCGCGGTCCAGCGGCTGCAGGCCGGCCGTCAGGTCCACGACCAGGATCACCGCCGCCGAATCCTCGATGGCCGCCTGCACCTGGTCGGCCGTCGCTTGCAGGATCTCGTCGCCGGTCCGGGCGCGGTCCATCAGCGACAGCCCGCCGGTGTCCACCACGCGGAACTTTTCTCCCAGCCATTCCGCGGGTGCCATCAGGCGGTCGCGCGTGACGCCTTCTTCCGAATGGACGATCGCCAGCCGGCGGCGCACGAGCCGGTTGAAGAGCGCGGACTTGCCCACGTTGGGCCGGCCCACGATCGCCACGATGCGCTCGGATTTGGGCTTTTCGTCCATGTGGTCTTTTCCCATTCCGAAAACCCAATATTCAATGATCAACATTCAATATCCAATCTTCAAAGAGGAGCCCCGGTCGGCTGCTCATTGAAGATTGAAAATTGATTATTGAATATTGAATATTGAATCTTCCTAGTACTGGAAGAAGCTCTTGCCGATGAACTCGCGGATGACGCTGGTCGGCGGCACGCGGTCCGTCGGGATCACCAGGAAGTTCGAGAGGAACTGCTGGATGCGCACGGCTTCGGCGTATTCCGGCATGGACGGCTTGATTTCCGCCAGCAGGGGTTCCGCGTACGGCCGCAGCACGGCGAGTTCGTAGTCCAGCGCCGAGTTGAAGGCCACGTCGGCTTCCTTCTGGAACGGGAATATCCAGGTCTTCTCGCCGCGGCGCACCTTGGGCCACATCTGCAGCGTCTTGATGGCGGGATGGCTGCGGAAGTTGTTGTCGCGCACCATGCGCCGGATCAGGCGGTTGTCCGTCGTGGAAATCCGGTTGTTGCTGTCGATGTTCAGCTGCGTCAGCGCGCTGATGTAGATCTTGAACTTGTGCTCCGCCGGCACGCTGGCCGTCAGGCGCGGGTTCAGGCCGTGGATGCCTTCCAGCACGATCACGTCGTCGGGGCCGATGTGCATGAATTCGCCGCGGAATTCCCGCTGCCCGGTGTGGAAGTTGTAGTACGGCAGCTCCACCTTCTTGCCTTCGTCCAGCGCGGTCAGCTGCTCGTCGATCAGCGCCAAGTTCAGCGCCTCGAGGTGCTCGTAGTCCACCTCGCCCTTCTCGTCCAGCGGGGTCTTGCCGCGCTCGACGAAGTAGTTGTCCAGCGAGATCGGCTTCGCGTTCATGCCGCTCGCCTTCAGCTGCAGCGACAGGCGCTTGGAGAACGTCGTCTTGCCCGACGACGACGGCCCGGCGATCAGGATCCACTTCAACTGCCCCTTGCGCTGGGCGATCTGCTCGGCCAGCAGCGCGATGCGCTTCTCCTGGTAGGCTTCGTTGACGTCGATGAAGTCGTCGATCTTCTTCCGGGCGATGCGCTCGTTGAGGTCGCCCACCGTGCGCACGCGCACGATCCGGCCCCAGTCCTTGTGGCCCTTGAAGACGTCGTAGATGTAGTGCGCGGGCTCGAACGGCGGGAACGCGTTCAGGTCCATGCGGTCCGGCCCCATCACCACGAAGCCTTCCTTGTAGGCGATCAGCTGGTAGTTGCCCAGCGCGGCCGCGTTGTTGGCCAGCGGCTGGTTCGCCAGGTCCATGTACTCCCCGCACCGGTACACGCTGACTTTGGAGCTGTTCTTGTAGCGCAGCAGGTTCAGCTTGTCCTTCGCCCCCGCCGCCTCGAAGTGCGCGATGGCCTCGTCGTAGGTGATCTTGATGCGGTCGATCGCCGCCTTCTGGTCGAACAGCTTGCGCAGCGCGCCGTCCAGCTTCGCGAGCTGGTCCTTCGTCGTGCCCGCGTCGTCGCCCAGGCGGAAGCTGCAATACAGCCCCTTGGACAACGAGTGCTCCACCGCGAAATCGCAGCCGGGAAACAGCTCGTGCGCCGTTTTCGCCAGCAAAAAGGCGATCGTGTGCCGATACACCCGCTGCCCGTACGAATCCCGGTAGCCCAGCACCTTCACCGTGCTGTCCGTCTCGATCCGGTATTCCACCGAGACGAATTCGTTGTTCACCAGCGCGCCCAGGGCCGGGAAATCGACGCCCTGCTTCACGGCCGGATACTTCGCCAGGATCTCGCTCAGCGTGATTCCGGCTTCCACGTCCTGTTCGGGCCCATGCTCGAACTTCACCTTAACCATCCGATTGGTCATGCTTCTCTCCTATTATTTGAATCGGATACTTTAGCCGTGCGCAGGAAGCCGAGGCAAGCTATATTGCCCCCCATGAGTGAATCGTTCCAACCCGCCCTCGCCGACTACCTGCGCGACGAGTCCCGGCGCGTCGGCCGCGCCGACCGCCTCGCCTTTCCCCGCACCGAGGCCGAGGTGCTTGCCGCCCTCGCCGAAGCCCGCGCGCAACGCATGCCCGTCACGACCCAGGGCGCCCGCACCGGCGTCACCGGCGGGGCCGTCCCCGAGGGCGGCCTCGTCCTCAATCTCGCCCACATGGACCAAATCCAAGTCGAGGGCGAAACCCTCCGCGTCCAGCCCGGCGCCACCCTCGCCGCCATCCGCGCCGCCGTCCCGCCGCATCTCTATTTCGCGCCCGATCCCACCGAGACCTCCGCGTCCATCGGCGGCATGATCTCCTGCAACTCCTCCGGCGCCCTCTCGTTTCTCCACGGGCCCACCCGCAACCATATCCTCGGCCTCCGCGTCGCGCTCTTGAACGGCGACGTCGTCGACCTGCGCCGCGGACGCGACCAAGCCGCCGGTCTGCGCTTCCAACTCGGATCCGTTTCCGGCGAACTCCCGCCCCTGCGCCGCCCCGCCGTCAAAAACGCCGCCGGCTACTTCGTCGATCCCGACATGGACCTCGTCGATCTCTTCGTCGGCGCCGAAGGAACCCTCGGCGTTGTCGTCGAAGCCACCCTGCGCCTCCTGCCCGCCCCCGGCGCCGTCTGGGGCCTCATGGCCTTCCTGCCCTCCACCGCCGCCGTCGTCGGATTCGTGGATGCGCTGCGCCAGGGGACAGTGGACAGGAGACAGGAGTCAGGGGACAGGAAACAGGAGACTGCGGCCCTCGCCGCGCTGGAATACTTCGATTCCAACTGCCTCGCCTTCCTGCGCGAGCACGCCGACGAACTGGCCTCCAAAGGCATCGCCGTCCCCGCCCTGCCCGCCGGCTCCGCCTGCGTCTACGCCGAGTGGCACGCGCCCGACGCCGCCGCGGCCGAAGCCGCCCTGATGGCCGCCGCCGAACGCCTCCCCGAATTCGGCGCCGATCCCGACGTCTGCATCCTCGCCGACAATCCGCACGATGTCGAAAAGCTCAAGATCTTCCGCCATGCCGCCCCCGAGATGGTCAATTCCGCCATCGACGAGCGCCGCAAGATCCATCCCGGCCTCGTCAAGCTCGGCACCGACATGTCCGTGCCCGACGCCCGCCTCGGCGACGTCCTCGCGCTCTACGAAACCGATCTCGCCGCCACCGACCTCGAACACCTCGTCTTCGGCCACATCGGCGCCAACCATCTCCATGTCAACGTCCTGCCGCGGCATCCGGCCGACTACGACGCCGGCCGCGCCCTCTACGCCCGCTGGGCCGCGCAGGTCATCGCCTGGGGCGGCTCCATCTCCGCCGAACACGGCATCGGCAAGCTCAAGCGCGATCTCTTCCGCCAGATGGTCGGCGACGCCGCCCTCGCCCAGATGCGCGACCTCAAAAAACTCTTCGACCCCGACAACTTGCTCAACCCCGGCACGCTCCTGTGACCCGAACTCTCAATACCTCAACAGGAAAACAGGAAATTTGCAGGAAAACAGGATAAACCCCCAACCCAGCATCCCCTCCTGTTTTCCTGTCCATTTCCTGTTTTCCTGCTAAAATTCAATTCTGTCAGCCATTCGTCCCATCCTGTTAATCTTGTAAATCCTGTCAAAATTGTCTTCCCCAGAAACATGTTTTCCTGTTGTTTCCTGTTTTCCTGCTAAATTCCCGGCTGTTTGCCCCATCCTGTAAATCCTGTAAATCCTGTCATCCTGTCTAAAATGTCTACCTCCAAAACCAAACTCGAACGCTGGGAGCACCGGCTCAAGCGGATCTTCGACGAGATCGACGCCGAGCTCGAAGCCGAAGGCGCCTGCAAGAAATTCAAGCGCCATCCCAACCGCCCGCCCGCCGGCGC
>RZYG01000212.1 GCA_009930415.1 Spartobacteria bacterium
GAGGATCTTCCACATGTTGTCTTCGCTCATGCCGAAGAAGATGCCGCCCGTGAACAGTTCGTCCGTCTCCATAAACCGCAGCGCCGCATCCAGCGGATGCAGCTTCCAGGCCTCCGCCGCCAGCGCAAGGGGCTTGCCCGCGTACGGCGCGTTGTCCGGATGGTGCACGCTGCCGATCCAGATGTTCTCCCAATACTGCTCGTCGCGCGCCGCCGCCATTTCCGCGCGGATCTTCGCGCGCTCCGCCGGATCGCGCAGGCGCGCCAAGATCGCCGCGCGCCCGCCTTGCGCCGCCCAAGTCGGCAAAATGACGTCCAGATCGGTGCAGGACGCGGTGTACGGATACCTGTCCGAAGCCACTTCGATGCCCGCTTTTTGCGCCGCGCGGATTTTCTCCAGCGCCGCGTCCAGCTTGCCCCAGTTCGCCCGCCCCGCCGTTTTCAGATGCGAAATCTGCAACCGCACGCCGCTGGCGCGCGCCACGTCCAGCGCTTCGTCGATGGCCTCCAGCAGTTTTCCGCCTTCGCTGCGCATGTGGGTCGCGTAGATGCCGCCGCGCCGCGCCACCACCTGCGCCAAGGCTTGGATCTCGTCCGGCTGCGCATACATCGCCGGCGCGTAGACCAGTCCCGTGCTCAGCCCCGCGCCGCCTTCTTCCAGCGCCGCCTCCAGCAGAACTTGCATCTTCGCGATTTCGTCCTTCGTCGCCGCGCGCGGTTCGATGCCCATCACGGCCGCGCGGATCGCGCGGTGCCCGATCAGCATCGCCGAATTCACCGCCGGCTTCTGCACGTCCAGCAAGGCGCGATATTCCGCCACCGAATGCCAGTCGCCGGGATATTTCTGCTCCAGCCAGTCCGACGGCATGACGTAGCCCGGCCACCTCGGCGCGGCGCTCGCGCCGCAGTTGCCCGTGATCTCCGTCGTCACGCCCTGCCGGATCTTCGATGGCGCCCCCGGCTCGATCAGCAGATACGCGTCCGAATGCGTGTGCACGTCGATGAACCCCGGAAAAACCAGCAGGCCCGTGGCGTCGAATTCATTCGCCGCCTGCGCCTGCGCCAGATCCCCCACCGCCGCGATGCGGTCGCCCGCGATTCCGACGTCGGCCCGCGCGCCTTCCCCGCCAAGCCCGTCCACCACGGTCCCGCCGCGCAAAATCCAATCGAACCGGTCCGAATTCATCTTCGCCACGCTACCACGTCCGCCCTCCGCCGTCACGCCCGCGCCCCCGCAAGCGCGGAAACGCAACCCGCAAGCGGGGAAAAGTATTCAGGCCCGTTTTGCGGCATAACCCTCCCCGCAAATGGGCGGCCGCATGCCGCGGCGCCCCGCACAGGAGAAAGCATGAAAACGAAACGAATCGCGATGGCGTTGGCGGGCGTGGTGGGCACGATGGTTCAGGCCGCGCCGCCCCCCGGCCTGCTCGCGCCGGTCGCCGTGGAGGACCTCCCCGCCCGCCGCGTGGCGTACGTCGAACAAGTCGGGAATTTCCAGAACAACCCCGGCATCTACGACGTCCTGCTCCAGAAGCTCCTCGACTGGGCGCTGCCTGCCGGGCTCTGGGATTTCCCCGCCAAAACCCTGATCGCCTGCATCTATCCCGACGATCCGGCTTCCACGCCGCCGGAACAACAGCGCCTTTGGCTCGGCATCACGATTCCCGCCGACGTCGTGCCGCCCGGAAACATCCGCACCCTGACGCTCCCCGCCGGCCTGCACGCCGTCGGCCGCTTCGCGATTCCCTCCGACCAGTTCGGCGCGGCCTGGGGCCATCTCTACGGCGAATGGATCCCCAAAAGCGGCCATGTGCCCGCCGGCCTCGCCTACGAAATCCAGAAGAACGACTCCTCGGAAGATCCGGAGCAAAAACATCTCGTGGACATCTGCATCCCCGTGCAGAAACTACCTGCGCCCTGAAATCCGCCTTGGGATACGCTCCCCCGACGAGGTCGTCGGGGGCTCCAAAGACAAGCATCCGTCGGCTGCTTGGAGCCGGGACGACCTCGTCCCGGTCTTCATCCATGGTTCTGAAATTCCGTGGGGCTTACTGTGACGGAGACCATCCCGACCGCGCCAAGACGTCCCGCACCGCGCGCTTCACGATGAAGTGGATGCCCGGCGCCTTGCTGCGCCGCGAACCGGCCACGTTCAGCACCGCGCCGTCCGGCAGGCGGCGCCGAATCCATCGCAAAACGCGCGCGACGATTTCATCGTGCGGCCGCGTCGCATCGACCGCCAGCCACGGTTTGCCGTGCTTCTTCGCGAAAGCGATCGTTAGCAGCGATCCGCCATCGGGCTTGCCGTAGGTGAAGATCGCCGTGCCGTCGGAATCGACGACGTTCTTCTCCGTGCGCGGCGGATAGTGCCGGCTCCAATGCTGCCGCATCCGGTAGCGCGCGGGTACTTTTCCCTTTTCAGTCCGCCGCCCCTTCGGAATCCAGCCGCCGTACGGAAAGCCCGCCTGCACGCACGCGCTCAACGCCCCCTGGTCCGCCCCCGTCTGCCCGCCCGATACGATCTTCCTCGGTTTCATGGTTCCTATCCTCCCTCATTCGGACCATTCGATCAATTCGCAGTTGGCGGTTCAGATACCCGTCTTTTTCCGCGCCCCCAAGCGCAACCGCTCCCCGGTTTGACTTGCAATCCCCTCCCCGCCGCGGCTAACTCTTGCCCATGCCTGTTTTCTACTATTATCTCCTCGGCGCCTGGGCCCTCGGCCTGCTCCTCGGCCTCCTGATCGCCGCCGCCCTCGCCGCCGGCCGCCTCGCGCGCGCCAAGGCCGACCTCGTCCGTCTCCAGGCCCAGTTCGATGCCCTCGCCGCCGCCCGCGAAGAACTCGCCGACCGGTTCCAGGTCCTCGCCGCCCGCATCCTCGATTCCCAATCCCAGAGGCTCACCGCCCAGAACCGCGAAGCCCTCGGCGCCCTCCTCGGTCCCCTCGGCGAAAAAATCGTCGAATTCAAGCAGCGGGTCGAACAGGTCCACGTCGAAGACGTCCGCCATCTCGGCGCCCTCCAGCAGGAAGTCCAGGATCTCGCCAAGCGGAGTTTCGAAGTCGGCGAAAAAGCCGACCGCCTCGCCGCCGCCCTCCAAGGCGACAACAAGGCCATCGGCAACTGGGGCGAACTCGTCCTCGAGCGCCTGCTGGAAAACTCCGGTCTCCAGCGCGGGCGCGACTACGACCTGCAAGTCAGCGCCTCCGACGAAGACGGCCGCCGCTTCCAGCCCGACGCCGTTCTCCATCTGCCCGAGAACCGCTGCGTCGTCGTGGATGCCAAGACCTCCCTCAAGGACTACATGGACTACGCCAACGCCGCGGCCGACGACGCGCGCGCCGCCGCCCTCCGCGCCCACGTCGCTTCCGTCGAGGCCCACGTCAAAGGACTCGTCGCCAAGCGCTACCAGGACCTCGACGCCTTCCGCGGCCGCTCCCCCGACTTCGTCCTGATGTTCATCCCCTCCGAACCCGCCTTTGCCCTCGCCGTCACGGCCAAGCCCGCGCTCTTCGAAACCGCCGCGCGCGCCGGCGCCATCCTCGTCGGCCCCGGCGGGCTCTTGGCCACCCTCCGCCTCGTCGACCAGATTTGGCGCATGGAAAAGCAGCGCGGCGTCCTCAACGACGTGTTCGACGCCGTCCGCAAGATCTACGAGAAATACGTGACCTTCGTCGAAGACATGCAGCGCATCGACGACCAGCTCCAAAAGGCCCAGGCCGCCTATCGGGACGCCTACAAGAAACTCGCCACCGGCGACGGAAATCTCGTCCGCCAACTGGAAAAATTCCGGAAAGAGAATATCATCAAGCCCAAGAAGCTTCCGCCGCCCGCTTTCCAGGACACGGAAACCGAGAATCCGCCATGAATTTCAAATCCTGTCTCCTGTCCCCTGTCCCCCGTCTCCTGATCCCTGTCGCCTGCCTCCTGCTCCTGGCCGCCTGCGGCCGCAAGCCGGAAACCCCGCCCGCCGATCTCGGCCCCGCGCCGGCGATCGCCGATTTCGTCCTGAAAAACCTCGCCTCCGAATTCCCCGGCGAGATCCAGACCGCCGAATACGCCGGCCAGGTCCAGCTCGTGCTCTTCTTCCGCACCGACGATGCCGCCTGCCGCGGCGCCGTCGCCGGCTGGAACGGCCTCCAGAAGGAATTCCACGACCGCGGTTTCGTCCTCGTCGGCGTCGTGGTGGACGACCGGCCCG
>RZYG01000213.1 GCA_009930415.1 Spartobacteria bacterium
TGCTGCCGCCCATCGCGAATTCGTCGGTGTTCGTGCGCGACACGAAGACGCAGCCGGCCGCGCGCAGCCGCGCGATCACCGTCGCGTCGTACGGCGCGACGTAGCCCTTCAAAATGTTCGAGCCCGCCGTGCAGGGTTGGCCCTTCACGTTCAGCAGGTCTTTGATCGCGATCGGCACGCCCAGGAACGGCCGGGCATCGCCCGCCGCCCGCGCCGCGTCCGCCGCGCACGCCTGCGCCAACGCCGCTTCCCGGTCGAACCAGGTCAGCGAGTTCAGCGCCGGTTCCAACTGTTCGGAGCGGTCCAGCAGGGCCGCCGTCAGTTCCGCGGAAGAAACCGTCTTCCGCGCCAGCGCGTCCGCGGCCTCCAAAAAGCCCAATTCGTGCAGGGGCGCGCTCATTCGATCACCTTCGGCACCGCAAATTGCTCATGGCGGGCCAGCGGCGCGTTCGCCAGCGCGACGTCCCGCGCCAGCCCCGGCCCCGGCACGTCCTCGCGCCAGGCGTTCCGGGCTTCCGTCGCCACGTCCGTCGCTTCCACGCCGGACACGTTCAGTTGCTTCAGTTCGCCGATGAACGCGAGGATGTCGTCCAGTTGCCCCTGCAACTGCGCGGCTTCCGCGTCCGACAGCGCCATCCGCGCCAGTCCCGCCACGTACCGGGCATCCATCCGGTCGGCGTTTTCCGAAAATTTCATCGCCATGGGTCGCGCACCTTCCGCCCCGTCCGCGGGGCCTTTAAAGCCCCGATTAATACCATCTTGCGACGCCCCCCATCAATCCCACAAAAGGGGTCAGCCCGTGAATTGTAGCATTTTGAAATATGACGGCACTGAATTTGGTCTGAAAAGATCTCGATTCGCCAATACCGGCAGCCCTTAGATAAAATTGCTACATTTCACGGGCTGACCCCTTGCAGTTTTGCGAGGAATTCCGCCTCGGCGAGCACGGGAATTCCCAACGCTTTCGCTTTCTCCAGCTTGCTGCCGGCGTCGGCCCCCGCCACCACGACGTTCGTCGTCTTGCCCACGGTGCCCGCCACCGTCGCACCCCGCTGGCGCAGCTCGTCTTGCGCCTGCTCGCGCGTGAACCGCTCCAGCGTCCCCGTGACGACCACCCGCTTGCCGAAGAAATAGCCGTCCCGGTCGGCTCCGGCCGCGACCTTTTCCACGCGGTCGAAGCGCACGCCCGCCCGGCGCAGTTTTTCGACGACCGCCCGATTGCGCTCGTTGGCGAAGAATTCGCGGACGCTGCGCGCGACGATTTCGCCCACGTCGCGCACTTTCGCCAACGCTTCCTCGTCCGCCGCCATCACGGCATCCAGCGAGCCCAGCTCCTGCGCCAGCGTCCGCGCCAGCCCTTCGCCGACGTTCGGGATGCCCAGCCCGTGGAGCAGCCGCCAGAGCTCGTTGTCCTTGCTGGCGGCGATGGCGGCGCACAGCTTGGTGGCCAGTTTCATCTCCGCCTTTTTCGCGTCCGCCGCGCGGTTCGGCCGCCGCGCTTCGACGTCGGCCGGCGCCAGAGCGTAGAGATCCGCCACGTCGCGCACGAGCGGCGGCAGGATCTTCTCTTCCGTCTTTGCGCCGAACAGGCCGTCGTCCGTCGCGACAGCGACTTTCGTTTCCGCCGTCAGCGCCGCGACGATGGCCTCGCCGAAGCCTTCAACGTCCATCGCCTTGCGCGAGACGAAATGTTCGATGCGACCGCGGATCTGGGCGGGGCAGGCGAGATTTTCGCAGCGCCAGGCCGCCGCTTCCGGATCGCGGACGATCCCGCCACCGCAGGCCGGGCATTTCCCGCCCGCGTGCGCGAACAGATCGAACGGGACGGCGCCCGGCGGCCGTTTCTCGGACACCACGGCCACCACGGCGGGAATCACCTCGCCGGCTTTTTCGATGAGCACCGCGTCGCCGACGCGGATGTCCTTGCGCTGGATTTCGTCCTCGTTGTGGAGCGTGGCGCGCGCGATGGTCGAGCCGGCCAGTTCCACGGGCTCCAGTTCCGCCACGGGCGTCAGCACGCCGGTGCGGCCGACCTGCAGCGTGATGGCCTTCAGCACGGTCTGGGCCTGTTCGTGGGAATACTTGTAGGCCATCGCGAAGCGCGGCGCCTTGGCCGTCGCGCCCAGTTGCCGCCACAGCGCCAGGCGGTTCACCTTCACCACCGCGCCATCCATCTCGTATTCGAGTTCGTTTTCGCGTCGCTGCAGTTCCTCGGCACGCGCGATGACGTCGTCGATGCCCTTGCACTCCCACCACAGTTGCGCCGTCGGAAAGCCCAGTTTCTTCAGTTCCCGCAAGACGTCCGCCTGGGTCGCGAATTCGGCGCCAACGAGTTCGCCCGCGGCATAGAGCACCGCGGCCAGCGGCCGTCCCGCCACCACCTTCGGGTCGAGCTGCTTCAGCGAGCCGGCCGTCGCGTTGCGCGGATTCGCGAACGGTTCTTCCCCCGCCCGCTCCCGTTCGCCGTTCAGCTGCGCGAACGCCGCCTTACCCAGATAAACCTCGCCGCGAACCTCGAAAACCGGCGCGGCCGTCGGAATCCGCAACGGGATCGAGCGGATCGTCTTCGCGTTGGCCGTGACGTCGTCGCCCGTCTTGCCGTCGCCCCGCGTCGCGGCGAGCGCCAGCACGCCGTTTTCGTAGCGCAGCGAAATCGACACGCCGTCCACTTTCGGCTCCAGCACGTAATCCACCGACTCGACGCCCAGCGCCTTGCGGATGCGCGTATCGAACTCGCGCATCTCCTCGACGCTGTAGGTATTGTCGAGCGACATCATCGGCACGGCGTGCTTGACCGGGCTGAATCCGGCCAGCGGCGCGCCGCCGACCCGCTGCGTCGGCGAATCGGGCGTCGCCAGTTCCGGATGCGCGGCTTCCAGATCCTGGAGTTCGCGCAACAGCCGGTCGAATTCGCGGTCCGAGATTTCCGGCCGCGCCTCGACGTAGTACAGGCGGTTGTGGCGTTCCAGCTCCGCGCGCAGGAACTCCGCGCGCTGCCGCGCTTCGGCCGGAATCTGGGAGATCCGCTCCAAAGTCTCCTCGCCCACTACGGAACCAAACGCGCGAGATCTTCCGCCAATGGAGGAAAATCCAACGTCGCCACGTTCCACAAAATGTCCAAGTCCACGGCGTCGTAGCCATGGACAAGATGGTGGCGCATGCCGATGATTTCGCGCCAAGGTATTTCCGGATGCGCGGCCCGCGTGGATTCGGAAATCCGGCCGGCGGCTTCACCGACAATCTCGACCAGCTTCAGCAAGGCCAGCGCAAATACCCGGTCGGCATCCAATTCCGCGCGCGTACGGGCGCGCGCCAGCGCAACGGCCTCCGCCACGTAATCGCGCATCTGGCGCAGGGACAGCGTATCGTCATGCCGCGACATACAGCGTCTCCGCTTCGCTCAGCACCGCTGCCCGGAAGTAGCGGCTCAGGGAATCCGGCGTATGCAAGTCCACCGGGCGGCCCAGCAGGCGCGACAGTTCATCTTGCATCCGGATGAACGCCAAGCCGACGCGCGCGTCCGCCTGGAACTCGACCAGCAGGTCGATATCGCTTTCCGGGCGAAAATCGCCGTGGATCGCAGACCCAAAAAGCGCCAAACGGCGAATGCCGTTGGCCCGGCAAAACGCCGCGATTTGCTCCAGCGGTATGTCGATGCCGTGCTTGGCCATGTCGTCAACTCCTCGTTCCGACGTCCGGACGGTCGTCTGTCATCGTGAAATCTAGCGTGACTTCGGGGTTTT
This sequence comes from Spartobacteria bacterium, assembly GCA_009930415.1. Classification (GTDB taxonomy): domain Bacteria; phylum Verrucomicrobiota; class Kiritimatiellia; order CAIQIC01; family Lenti-01; genus Lenti-01. The sequence continues at coordinate 3,744 of RZYG01000213.1, forward strand.
TACCAGTACCACGTGACTATCGATCGGTGTTTATTGGATATTGAGATTCCCTCTGCCTCCCCTTATCCTGTTCCACACCATGACAACGACGCCTCCCACCCGCATCGAAACCGACTCCTTCGGTCCGCGCGCCGTGCCCGCCGACGCCCTCTACGGCGCCCAGACCTCGCGCTCCCTCGAGAATTTCCATCTCTCGGGCACGCCGCTGCCGATCGAGATCGTCCACGGCATGGCCTGGCTCAAGCTGGCCTGCGCCCGCGCGAACGCCAAGCTCGGACTCCTGCCGGCGGACAAGGAAAAGGCCATCGTCGCCGCCTGCCGCGCCGTGCTCTCCGGCGCGCACGACCGCGAATTCCCGGTCGATCTCTACCAGGCCGGCTCGGGCACGTCGTCGCACATGAACCTCAACGAAGTCGTCGCCAACCTCGCCAACGAGGCGCTC
>RZYG01000033.1 GCA_009930415.1 Spartobacteria bacterium
GTTCGCAACCAAAGGAACCCCAAACTGGTCGCCCGCCTGTTCGAACACCCCCGTGTCCGCTATGCAGCTGTATAACTATTATATTGCCGGATTAATAATCGACCCGCTCATCCGCGGACAACGGTACGTGCTGGACTCGGCCAAGTCAAACCGCCGATGATCCGGCCGCGGCGGCGGCTACCCGGCGGCGGACAAACGGGGCGGATCATCTGGGCGGATAATCTGTCTTTTTGGGCTTCCCATCGCTCGCGCCAGCCGCGACAATGCTGGCGCACAGAAAGAAGGACATGAGCAAGTCGTTATTGGTCGCGCTGGCTTTGTGGGCCGGCTGGGCTGCGGTCGCCCAGGCCGATTTTCAAATTCGGATTGAAACGGACGGGACGGCGACGGTCACGAACTACGTGGGCGCCGGGGGGGCCGTGGTTATTCCCGACGTGATCGACGGCTGGCCGGTCGGGGCGATCGGCTCGCGCGCGTTCCAGGATTGCGTTTCGCTCCGCAGCATCGCGCTGTCGTCGGGAGTGACGAACGTAGACGCCTATGCCTTCTCTGGCTGCATCGGCCTGACGGGAATCCAGCTGCCCGACAGCGTCCGGGCCGTCGGCAGCCGGGCGTTCCAAGGTTGCCTGTCCCTGACGACCGCGGATCTGGGCGACGGGGTCGCGACCATCGGCAGCTATGCCTTCTACGGGTGCTCCGGCTTGACCCAGGCGACGCTGGGCAGCGGCACGCGGCGAATCGACGTCCAGGCCTTCTACGGCTGCACGCGGCTGACGGACCTGCGGGTGCCGGCCGGCGTCACGAACGTCCAGGAACGCGCGTTCGACGGGTGCGCCCGTCTGACGAACATCGCCGTGGAGGCCGGCAGCACGGCCTTTTCCAGCATCGACGGCACGTTGTTCAACGGCGACGGCACGACGTTGATCCAACATCCAAGCGGAAGATCGGGCGCCTACGCCATCCCCGCGGGCGTCACGAACGTCGGCAACTACGCCTTCTGGAGCCAGGGCGGCCTGACGGCCGTGGAGATTCCGGAAGGCCTGCAATCCATTGGACACTCTGCCTTCCAATCCTGCGGGAAGTTGGCCGCGGCGACCCTGCCGGACAGCGTCGTTTCCATCGGCAATTACGCTTTCCACGGCTGCACCGGGATGACCAATCTGGTCTTGGGCAACGGGTTGGCTTCCATCGGAACGGGGGCCTTCCAGAATTGCGCGAGTTTGGGCGCCATCGCCATCCCCGGCAGCGCCGCCACGATCGGCGCTTCGGCTTTCCAGGGGTGCGCGGGGCTGGCTGCGCTCGTTCTCGGCGATGGGGTGGCCTCCATTGAGGCTTCGGCGTTCTACGGCTGCGCGGGACTGACGAACGCGACGATTCCGGCGAGCGTGACCAACGTCCAAGATCGAGCGTTCGACGCCTGCCCCCTCTTGGCGCGGATCGACGTGGCGTCGGACAATCCGTCCTTTGCCAGCCTGGACGGGGTGCTGTTCACCCGCGCACTGGATCGGTTGATCCAATTTCCCGGCGGCAAGGCCGGGGCCTACGCGGTTCCCGCGGGCGTCACGAACATCGGCAACTATGCCTTTTTGAACCGGGCGGGTCTGACGGAATTGACCCTGCCGGAATCCTTGATCGGCATCGGCACATCGGCTTTTCAAGGCTGTTCGGGGTTGTCTGAAATTCGCTTGCCGGCCAGCGTCGCCACGCTCGGAAATTACGCGTTCAGCGGCTGCGCAGGCCTGCGCACCGTCGAACTCGGCGCCGGCCTGGCAACGATCGGCACCGGGGCCTTTCAAAGCTGCGTCGGGCTGGGGAGCATCGCCATCCCCGGCGGCGTCGCCGCGATCGGCAGTTCCGCTTTCAGTGGCTGCACCGGCTTGACCGAAGTCGAAATCGGCGCCGGAGTCGCCACGATCGGCAGCTTGGCGTTCTCCAACTGCACCGGCTTGGGCCAGATCGCCATCCCCGCCAGCGTCGCCGCCATCCAGGACCGCGCGTTCGACGGGTGCGCCGGATTGACGGCGATTTCCGTTGCGGAGGAAAACACCGCCTACTCCGCCGCAGACGGCGTGTTGTTCAACAAGGACAAAACCCTCCTGATCCAGCATCCCGGCGGAAAGATGGGCGCCTATGCCATCCCCGCGGGCGTGAACTCCATCGCGGCCTATGCCTTCAGCGGTCGCACGGGTCTTTCCAGCCTGACGATTCCCGCCGGCGTCGTTTCCATCGGCAACTACGCCTTCCAGAATTGTTCGGGGCTGGCGGAAGTCCTCTTTCCGGAAAGTCTGGTTTCGCTGGGCACGGGGGCTTTTCAAAACTGCAGCGGCCTGCAGGGCCTCGCGTTGCCGGACAGCGTGACCACGTTGGGCTCGTATGCTTTTTCCGGCTGTTCCGGCCTGACCAACGCCACCTTGGGCAGCGGCCTGGCCAGCATTGGATCGCTGGCTTTCAACGCGTGTACCGGGCTGACGCATCTGGACCTGCCCGCCAGTCTGGCCACGATCCAAGACCGGGCGTTCGAGGGCTGCAACAATCTGGCCGGCTTTTCCGTGGCCGAAAGCAATGCCGCGTTCACCGTCGTTGAAGGCGTGCTCTACGGCCAAGCCGGCGCTGCGCTGATCTGTTTTCCCGGCGGCAAAACCGGCGCGCTGGCCATCCCGGACGGCGTCACGACCATCCCGGCTTATGCGTTTGCGGGACGCACCGGCCTGACCGAAGTGACCCTGCCCGGCAGTCTCGTTTCCATCGGCAACAATGCTTTCCAGAATTGCACGGGCCTGACGGAATTGGTAGTTCCGGACAATGTCGCCACAATCGGAAATTACGCCTTCGCCGGCTGCACCGGATTGCGCAGCGCGACGTTGGGAAGCGCGCTCGTTTCCATCGGTACCGGAGCCTTTCAGGGCTGCACGTCCCTGGGCCGCATCGCCCTCCCCGACCGCACGGCCACGCTGGGCAGCTATGCGTTTTCCGGCTGTTCCGGACTGACCGAGGCCACCCTTGGCGCCGGCCTCGTTTCCGTCGGCAGTTTGGCGTTCAACGGCTGTACCCTGCTGACGGATATCGCCATCCCGGCCAGCACGGCAAGCATCCAAGACCGCGCCTTCGACGCCTGTCCGGCCCTGACCAATGTCGCGGTCGCCGCCGAAAACGCCCACTATGACGGCGTGGACGGCGTGCTGTTCGACCGGCCCCACGTCATGCTGATTCAATATCCGATCGGGAAAGCCGGGGCCTATGCCGTGCCCGCCGGCATCGAGACGCTGGGCCCCTATGCCTTCAACGGCGCAAATGGCTTGACGGCCGTTGACCTGCCCGACAGCCTTCTTTCGATCGGATCCTATGCCTTCCAAGGATGTACCGGGCTGACTCAAATCGATCTTCCCGATGGATTGGCACATTTCGATACCTACGCCTTCGCCAACTGCGCGAGCTTGCGCACCGTTTCATTCGGTTCGGCGCTGACCCGCATCGCCGCCGGTGCCTTCCAGGGCTGCAGCGGCCTGACCGCCGTCGCCCTTCCCGACCGGGTGATCGCAATCGACGGCTATGCGTTTTACGGCTGTTCCGGATTGAAAAACATCACGCTCGGCAATGGCTTGGCGAGCATCGGTCCTTTGGCTTTCTACGGCTGCGCGGGATTGCGCGAGGTGGAGATTCCCGCCGGCGTCGTCTTGATCGGGGACCGCGCTTTCGACGGCTGCGCCAACTTGCAGGCGATCCGGGTGGATGCATCGAATCCGGCCTTTGCCGCCGCAGACGGCGTTTTGTTCAATCGCGCCGGCACGACGCTGGTCCAATTTCCCGCCGGAAAAACCGGCGCCTACGCCGTGCCCACCGGCGTGGCCGCGATCGGCACCTACGCCTTCAACGGCGGCGTGGGCCTCGCGGGCGTGGAGTTTCCCGACAGCCTCCGGACCATCGGCACCTATGCCTTCCAAGGCTGCGTCAACCTGACGGAGGTGGCCATCCCCGCCGGCGTCGTCGCCATCGGCAGCTACGCCTTCGCGAATTGCGCGGGCTTGCGCGACCTGACCATCGGGACCGGCGTCACCTCGCTCGGCGCAGGCAGTTTCCAAGGGTGCACCGGCCTGACCGAACTCGTCGTTCCCGATGGGGTCACGACCATCGGAAATTACGCATTCTATGGTTGCGCGGGCCTGACGACGGTCGAACTGGGCCAGGGAGTCGCCACGCTGGGCAGCCTGTCGTTCTATGGCTGTACCCGCTTGACCGGCATCGCCATTCCGGCCGGCGTGGCGTCCATCCAAGACCGGGCCTTCGATGGCTGCACGAGTTTGATGGACATCACGGTGGTGCCCGGAGCGGCGGCCTTCGCCAGCGTCGACGGCGTGCTGTTCAACCAGGCCCGGACCGTGCTCCTTCATTATCCCGGCGACCGGATCGGCGCCTATGCCATCCCGACGGGCGTCGTCGTGGTCGGCAACTACGCCTTCCATGGCCGCACGGGCCTGACCGCGATCGAAATTCCCGAAAGCGTCGCCATCATCGGCAACTTTGCGTTCGCCGGGTGCAACCGTCTCGCGAGCGTGGACGTGCGCGCCGAGACCATCGGCAACAACGCCTTCCAAGGGTGCACGGGGCTGCAGAGCGCGACGTTCGGCGCCCAAACGCGGACCCTTGGCAACTATGCGTTCTCCGGCTGCACCGGATTGCCGACCGTCCAGATCCCGGATGGCGTCGCTTCCATCGGCAGCTATGCCTTCAACGGCTGCGCGGCCGTGACGAACGTCGTCGTTGGCCGCGGATTAACTACTCTGGGAAATCGCGCACTCGACGTCGGCCCGGCGCTGCGGGAATACCAGGTGGCGAGCGACAATCCCGCTTTTGCCAGTCCCGGCGGCGTCCTATACAACAAACCGCTCACCGCCCTGCTCCAATATCCGCGCGCGAAAACCGGACCGTACGAAGTCCCCGCCGGCGTTCTGTCCATCGGGACGTATGCCTTCCAGAGCTGCACGGATTTGACCGGAATCATGCTCCCGGACGGCCTGCTGTCCATCGGCTACATCGGTTTCAGCGGCTGCACCGGACTGACCCGGCTGACCATTCCCGGCAGCGTCCGGGCACTCGAGGATTACGCGTTCAGCGAGTGCACCGGCCTGACGGACGTCGAAATCGCCGGCGCGGCCTCGATCGGCAACGGCGCCTTCAGCGGTTGCACCGCCACCACCAATCTCGTGCTGGGCGATGGCATCGCGGCAATCAAGAATTATGCGTTCGAGAATTGCCGCTCGTTGACCCGCGTGCTGATTCCGGCCAGCGTCCTGACCATCGGCGAGCGCGTCTTCAATGCCTGCGCCAGCCTGGCCGAAATCCAGGTGGCGGATGGCAATCCGGCCTATTTCGACCTGGACGGCGTGTTGTTCCGCACGGCCGGCCCCGTCCTCGTGCAATTTCCGCCCGCCCGCACCGGCGGCTATGCCGTTCCCGGCGGCACGGCCGCCCTCGGCAACTACGCGTTCAACGGTTGCACCGGCTTGGCGGAGCTGACGCTCCCCGACAGCCTCGCCGCCATCGGCGCCTATGCCTGCAACGGCTGCACCGGCTTGACGAACCTGGTTTTCGGCAACGGCCTCGTTTCCATCGGCACCGGCGCCTTCAACGGGTGTACGGGACTGACGGGCCTCGCGTTGCCCGACAGCGTCGTCGCCGTCGGCAGCTATGCCTTCAACGGCTGCGCGGGCCTCGCCAGCCTGGCTCTTGGCTCCAACGTCACCTCCATCGGCGGCTTTGCGTTCTCCGGTTGCACCCAGTTGACCGAGCTCTCCATTCCCGGCAGCGTCGCCGTGATCCAAGAGCGCGCCTTCGATGGCTGTACCGGTTTGACGACGATCGCGGTGGCACCGGAAAATCCGGCGTTCGTTTCCGTGGACGGCGTACTGTTCAACCGTTCCCGGACCATCCTGATGCAATATCCCGCCACCCGGGCCGGCCCCTATGCCGTCCCCACGGGCGTCGTCGCCATCGCCAATTTCGCCTTCTACGGAAATACCGGCCTCACGGAGATCGCCTGCGATGCCGACCTCGCCGCGATCGGCGATTATGCGTTTGCCGGATGCACCGGTCTGACGAATTTGGCGTTGCCGGATCGCCTGCAAACGATCGGGACAGCGGCTTTCGCCGGCTGCACGGGGCTCGCCTCGGCCACGTTCGGAAGCGGTCTCCTGTCGATCGGCAGCTGGGCGTTCCAGAATTGCCCGAGCCTGCAAGACGTCGTCGTTCCGGACAGCGCGGTTGCCATCGGCTCCTATGCGTTCCACGGCGCTGCCGGCCTGACGAATTTCGTCCTGGGCGCGAACGTCACCGCTCTCGGCAGCTATGCGCTGTATGGATGCAGCGGCTTGGAGACGCTCGCCATCCCGGCCAGCGTCGTGTCCATCCAGGAGCGGGCCTGCGACGCCTGCTCCGGCCTGACGGAATTCCAGGTGGCGGCGGACAATCCGGCGTATGCGAGCCCGGACGGCGTCCTCTTCAACCGCGCCCAAACGACGCTGCTCCAATATCCGGCGGGACGAAGCGGCCCCTATGCCGTCCCCGGCGGCACGACGGCCCTCGGCGATTACGCCTTCAACGGGAGCGCGAATTTGACCGCTCTCGATCTGCCCGACGGGTTGGCGAGGGTCGGCACCGGCGCGCTTTGGGGCTGCACCAACCTCCCGCATTTGCTTCTGCCCGCCGAACTGGCTTGGATCGGCGCCACCGCATTCGAGGGGGTTGCCGGCTCGCTCTATTTCAAGGGTGCCGCGCCCCTTTTCGCCGGGCCCGTTTCCGCGGATCTCCCGCTGTATTATTGCCTCGGCCGATCCGGCTGGGACGCCTATCCCGGCCCCAAAACCCTGTGGACGAGCGTGGCCACCTTCCAGGCCGAGCCGGGGACCGCCGGAGAAACGGTCCGGACCTGCGCCGTCGGCGTCGCCTATGGCGCATTGCCGTCGGCGGAACGGACGGATTTCGCCTTCGGCGGCTGGTGGACGGAGCCGGCAGGCGGCGAACACGTCTTCCCCTCCACGATCGTCCCCTATTTGCTCAGCCCCCACGACCTCTACGCCACGTGGACGCTCGCGCCCGCGCTCGGCGCGGAAGCCGAAGTGATCTTCGCTCCCGACGCCGTCGGTTTCGGTCTTCCGCCCGGCTATGCGGATTGCATCGTGGAATTCGCGACCGCCGTGGCGGCGGGCGCTTGGAATTTCCAGGAGCTCGACGAAAGCGAATATGCCGTGTCCAACGGGTGGGCAACCGTGGTGCGGTCTCCGGATCGCCCGTTGGCGATCTACCGGGCGCGGTTTTTGCCGTGATCGGCGGCCGGCCCCGTCAGGGCAGGCGCTGGGCTTCGTAGGGCGTCGCGATGGGCGGACGCAGCGGCAAAGCCACGGGGGGCGGCGGGGGTTGCGGAGGCACGTTCTTGCCGCCGCCGGGCGCGCCGGCCACGGTCAGCATGGCCAGGTTGTAGGCATTGCCGAAGGCGTTGCCCATATCCACGCCGGCGACTTCGATGATCGCGCGCTGGAGGGCCGACAGCAGCGAGGGATCCATGCTGGCCGTTGGGCTCGCCGCCACGCTGCGGCCGAACGCGATCGCCAGGTCTTCCCACTCGTCCGAGTCGATGGTCATGAACAGATAGGCCACGAGCGACGACGCGCGGCTGTCGCGCTCGGCGCGGCCCAAGTCGAGCTTGACGATTTCGATGACGACGCCTTTGGCGACTTCCGCCGCCTGGTCGACCGAGGCGTCCTCGAGCAGTTCGACGACCTTCGAGAGATCCTCGGCGGCGGCCTTGAGTTCGGCCCGCGTCGGCTGGACGAAGGCGGCCTGAGCCTGGAGGGCGGCGCCGCACGCGAGCAGGACAATCCATTTGAGGGTTGCGTTCATGGGATCTCCTAATACTGGATGATGCCGCCGAGGATGAGTCGCACGCCGTCATAATCCACGAAATCGAAGTTGGAGTCCACCTCGTCATAGACGGCTTCGAGGTAAAGCCGCAGGAAATTGCCGGTGGCGACGTAGTCGATGCGGGCGTGGCCTTCGAGCCGCTCGTCCTTGCGGTCCTGGGTGACCCCTTCGTGCGTGACGGGGTCGAGATAATCGTCGTAGCGGTAAATGCCGCGCAGGGAGAAGGTCCAGCTGGGTTTCCAGCGGTAACCCAAGCCGACCCAGCCGCTGACGTATTCCATGCCGTTGTTCTGGTAGAACGAGGAGAATTCCGTTCCGTTGTAGCCGCCGATGCGGAAGGTGAGCTTTTCGGTGATGAACCAGTCGGCCGAACCGTTGAAGTTGAGCGAGATCTGGTGGTTGTCGCTGCGCACGCCTTCTTCGTCGATCTGGACGTCGCTCTGGTCGAGATCCGCGTCGGCGAACCGTGTCTCGGACGGGCGGGCGTAATATTCCAGACCGAGGCCGGCGTGGTAGACCAGCTTCTGGGTTCCTTGCGTCTGCAGGCCGAGCCGGAGCGTCGTCAGTTCGGCCGCGCCGTCCGTTTTTTCCTGATATTGAAGGCCTTGGCGCAGGGTGAGCAGGACGTCGGTCTTGTCCGTCAGCCCCCAGGCGCCTTCGAGCTGCCAGATGTGGCCGTCGAGGTCGAGGCCTTCAGGAACGTACTCCTCCTGCTTGCGGCGCAGGCGGTCGTGGGTTTCGTTCGGATAATGGACGCCGGAATAGCGATAGGAGAGCGAGAGCATGAGCTTGTCCGACAGGCGCCGCGAAAGACCGCCGCCCAACTGGTGCAGTTCGCGTTCGAGGTCCAGCGCGTTGCTGTCCTCCACCATCTCGCCGGACAGGCGCGACGTTTCGATGTCGGAGGCGTGCCGGTCGTTGTCGTCCAGAAAGCGATAGCTCTGGATCAGTTCGAGCATGGACTTGCGCCCGTTGCCGATTTGCAGGGTCACGTGGTCCCCGTAGGTCATGAAATCGCGGTTGCTTTCGGTGTCGTAGGTCCGGTCCGACAAAAACAGGTTGCCTTTGACCAGCACCGTGTTGGTCTCCGACGAAGAGCTGAACCGCAACCCGATTTCCGGCTCGAAAAACCAGTCGGCGACCACGTTCGTGCCGTCCTTGTAGACGTTCGAATCGTGGGTCAGATTCAGCTCCAGATAGGGGCTGAACACCCACGACGCCAGATTGATGCCGTCGCCGGGACCCGCCCACGCGGCGCCGATCCAGCCAAAAAGCAAAAAAACCCCCGCCAAACGCAGGCCATGAAACCAATTGCGCATGGTGGAAATCTGACACCCTTGCCCGCACCTGTCAACGGCGGGGCTGTTAGGATCATGTTTGCGTCAGGCCAGATCGCGGGCGTGCAGGGCAAACAACGCCGGATAAGCCCCCCCCGCCCGCAACAAATCCGCATGGGTGCCGGATTCCACCAGGCGGCCGTCCGCCATGACGAAGATTCGGCTGGCGGCCTGGACGGTTGTAAGTCGATGGCTCACAATGACCGTGGTCTTGCCTTGGCTGCCGGCCAGCACGGTGTGGAGCAACTCCCGCTCGGCCCGGGCATCGAGGGAACTGGTCGGCTCGTCCAGCATCAGGATCGGCGCCTCGCGGAGAAAGGCCCGGGCCAAGGCCAACCGCTGCCACTGGCCCTCGCTGAGTTCCTGCCCCCCCTTGAACAGCCGCCCGAGCGGAGTTTGCAGGCCAAGGGGCAAGTGCGCGACGACCGGATCGGCGCCGCCCCGCCGCACGGCTTCCAAAATCCGCAGGTCGCCGGCCGGCACCGCGACGTTCCCCAACCGCACGTTTTCTTCGGCGGTCATCTGGTAGCGCCCGAAATCCTGGAACAGCACGCTGAACAACCGGCGCAGATCCTCCAGCGCGAACTCGCGGAGATCCGTGCCGTCGAGCAGAATTCGTCCCCCCGTCGGGTCGTACAACCGGCACAACAGTTTGACCAGCGTCGTTTTGCCCGAACCGTTCTCCCCCACCAAGGCCACCTGTTCGCCGACCCGGATTTCCGCCGTGACGTCCTGCAAGACGTCGCGATCGCAGCCCGGATAGCGGAACGACACGTGTTCCAACCGGAAGCCCTGCACGATCCGGCAGGGCACGGGCTGCGGCGCCGCCGGCGAGCGGACCCGGCGCGGCAATTCGAGAAAATCGTAGAAATGGCCGATGAACAAGGAATCCTCGTACAGCGCCGCCAAACTGCCCAAGACGCCGGCGAACGCGGATTTGCCTTTTTGGAACCCGCCGTAGAGCATCGCCAGATCGCCCAAGGTCATCGCGTTTCCCGCCATCCGCAGATAGATCAGTCCCATGCCGCCCAGGATGGCGACCGCGGAGACCACGTCCGCCGCCACCTCGGTCCCGGCGCGGCGGCGACCCAAGGCCAGCCGGCTCCGACGCAAGTCCGCGCGCACGGCCGCGAACCGCCGGCGCAATTCCCCGGCCGTCCCCAACAGGCGGATTTCCTTGGCGAACGGAAACGTCGTCAGCAGCAGATGCAGATAGCCGGCCTGCCGCTCCACCGGGCTCTGCGCCACCCGCCACGCATGCCAGCGGCGCGAATTCCAGATCCGCGCCAAGGCCCCCGGCAGCGCCGCCGCCAGCAGCACCGGCAGCACAAGCCCCTGGGATACGCCCAGAACGGCGCCGACCGACCCCAGCACCAGCGCGCCCGTGCCCAATTGCGTCAAGTTCCGCACGATACCGACGGGCCGCGTCAAGGCTTCGGACTGGGCCAGGCGCATCTGGTCGTGCCACGCCGCCGTTTCGTGGTAGGCCAGATCGATTTCCGCCGATTTTGTTTGCAAGGCCCCTTGCACGTGGTCGGCAACGGCCTCGGCCTGCGCTTCGGCGACGATCCCCGAACCGGCGCGCAGCACCCAACCCACCGCCACCACTCCGCCGATCCAGGGCAACCACGCCAGCAAGGCGCCCGGATCCTTGGCCTCCGGCGCCTGGGCGAGGAACCGGCCGACGGCATCGACGATCTGGCGGGTCAGATAGAGCGACGCCACCGGCAACGCTCCTTGCGCCACGACGAAGAGGCCTTGCAGAATCGTCCATGGGCGCGCACTGGACCAGACCAGACCGGCCGCCTGGACCAAATGACGCCAGCGTTTGCGCGCTTTCTTCATGGCTTGTTGCCGCCGGCCATCACGTTCGCATCCGCCGGCGGAACCGTCAACCGGATCGCGCGGCCTCCGCGCCCGACGACGGTCCACGCCAACCGCAACGGCCGCACCAAGGCATAGAACGGTTGCAACGCGCGCGGCCAGTTCCAGCGGGTGAATTCATAGGCTCCCGGCACGCACAGCAGCCGCCGCAGGAACCGCACCCGGTCGCGGAGCCGTTCCCGGGTCCGAAACGCGAACCAGCTCTGGCGAAACGCGATGTCCTGCCGGGGCGCTTCCGCCCAAAACCGGTCCGCGGCCTCCCGCGCCAGCCGGCCGGCGGCGGGATCGCGGGCAAGCGCCGCCCCAAATGCCTCCGGCAAGGCCATGCCGAACAGTTCCCGGGCAACGCCGGCCCCGACCAGCAGGCTGCGCCGCTGGCCGCTGCGCCGGGCGGCGGCCAGAACGCGAGCCCAGTCCAGACCCGCGTATTTCGCGAGCAAAGCGCCGACGTCCGCCACCGAAGACAGCTTGAACCAGGCCTCGTTGGCGCCGTCCAAGCAGACCGCCAGCAGCATCGCCGGCGGCCCGGGGACCGACAGAAAACGGACCGTCTCGTTCGGCATCGGGCGGCCAGCGGCCAGCAGGTCGTCGGCGGAATCGGCCCTGCACAGCACATGGGAAATCAGCACGGGTTTGAGGTCCAGCGGGGGAAAACCCGGTTTTTCCAGCGACCAGTTCTGCAACGTCTTGAGATAGCGGGCGCGATCCACGTGGGCGGCCAGTTCCCGCAAGCGAAACCCATCCGCTTCGAGAACGGCCACGGCCCGCAGCAAATCGTCCCGGCGCACGATCAAATCCAGATCCTCGAATTGCCGCAGCGCCACGTCGCCGTAGGCCAGCAGAGCCAAGGCCGGGCCCTTGACGGGGACCAGCGGAATGCCGGCCCCGGCCAATCGTTCCTGCAAGCGCCGCAGCGTGGCCGCGGCCCGGAGATTATGGCCCGCGATGGCCGTCTGGCGAGTCCGCAACCAATCGCGCCATTCGGCGGGCGCGGTTCCCGGCACGACCTTGAGCGCGCGCTGGACCAGCGGCAACACGTGGTGGTTGGTCGCCAAGGCCAGGAACCGGGCCCAATCTATCCGCGCGCCTTGGCGGAACAATTCCGCCGCGTTTTGCGCGAAATCCGGGCTTGCGCAAGCGCAGAGCAACTCCAGCTCGGTGCGGCCGGACCGGTTGGAAGGAGCCGCCATGCTCATGGGTCGGGCCGCGGAATCAGAAGGTCGTACGGTTTCCGGCACGTCCACCGGCCGGCTTGGGGAACCCAATGGGCCACCGCCCGCCCGCGATGGATGAATTTGGTGCCCCCCCCGCCGGGCCCGGCAAACCGCACGGCGAGGATTCGGGGCCGCCAGACGAGCGCAACCGCCCGGCTGGCGCGCAACAGGCGATATGCCGGCGCCAGCGCCGCGAGGAGCGACCAACGCGCAAAGGCGGCGGCATGCAGCCACGCCGCCCGCCGGAGTCCGGCAGAGCCGCCCACCACGGCTGTCGCCATCCCGTTGCGCTCGCGCGAAGCCACCGCCCCCACGTAGCGATCCGGCGGCAGCGGAGACGCATCGCGGCGCCAATTGCCGTCGCCTTGCGTGAGCCATTGCCCGTTCCGGCGCCCGACGATTCGATGCACCACCACTTGGCCGCTGGAGCGGTAGGCCACCACGTCGCCCGGACGAAGGGCGGCGTAGGCAACGGCGGCGATGCGCACCCCGTCCCCTTCCGCCAGCGTGCCGCGCATGCTGGAACCGCGGCAGGGAGCGGAAATCCGGCCAAAACGGATCCGCCCGAAACGATGGTTTGCGTTTTCGTTCATGCCGCCACGCACCGCACGTGAACGCCGCTTGCGGGCCGCCGCGGCCGCTTACAGCCCGAAAGGCTTGTCGCCTTCGCTGTCCGGCGCCGCAGGCTCGCTGCCGGAATACGGCGACGAATCCAACGGCGTGTCCGCCGAACCGTCCAGCGCGGGGCTGGAAAACGGCGAGGTGCTGTCATCGCCAATGGACGGGCTCTCCGGAGAAGAACTGGAGGGCGCATCCAAGCCGGTCGACGTCGGTTCGGGCACGCTTTGCATCTCGGCGCCGAACCCGGACCCCGCGAGGCAATACACCGCGGCCCCGGAGCCGGTCGGCCAGCAGAACGTGCCGGCATTCGATCCGGTGCGGCAATCGTTGTCCGCACCGGAACCGGAAGGATCGCACACCGCGACCGTCGCGTTGTTCATGCCGGCGGGACAATCGGCCGCGCCGTTGCCGACGCTGCAGGTGTCGCCCAGAATGGGCGCGACCCGGCCCAGATCGATGCTCATCGGTTTTTCGTATTTCAGGCGCTTGGCGGACATAGACACTCCTTGACCTCGTGACCCTACCGTTTATTCCTTCTCTTGGCAATCTAGGGTTGCTTCAGCATCACCTTGATGGTTCCGTACCACTCGCCGGGCACGTTGGTGGAGAGCGCACCCGCGCCGCCCCACCCCAGATCGCGCACCCGTCGCGGACCGAACAGATTGGTGGAGTATTCCAACTGGTAGAAGCGGTTGCTGCTGGCGGGAAACTCGAAATGCAGCGCGCCGTTTTCGATCCGGCCCGCGACGGCAAAGGTGTCGCCGGGATTCTCGGGATCGGTGTCGGCGATGTATTCATCCCACGTGGTGCGGAAATCGTCGTCTTCGTCCGCGCCTTCGGCAAAGCGGACGTCCGCGGGATTCAGGTTGCGCGTTTCGAGCCAGATTTCGAAGGAATCGACGAGCTTCCAGATCGTCAGCGTCCCAGAGGCGGCGCCCGTGAAGTTCGCGTCTTCGATCGTGGCCTCGATCGCGTACCGGCCCGGCTCCGTAGGCGGGAAGCGGCTGCCGTCGTAGGTCACGTCCACGCCCAGGCCGGCGGGCGCGGTCGCGGCGCTCGCCGCCTTGGGCCGACCGTCGTAAATCTGCAGCAAGTTGCCGAGGCTCACGGACGCCGTGCCCTTGGTCACCACGAGCGTGCCCGTCGCGGAGCCGGCGTGGTTGGGATCGCCAACGGTGGCCACCACGGCGTATCGGCCCACCGTCGTCGGCGCGGAGGAAAATCCGTCGTAGGTGAAATCCACGGCCAAATTGGGCGGGTCGGTTGTTGCCGTCGCGTGGACTTTCCCGCCCGTGCACGGCTGGAGCAGGCTGCCGAGCGCAACGGTGGCCGGACGCCGCGCGATTTCCAGCGTGCCGCTGGCCCCGCCGGAATGGTTTTCGTCGGCGACGGCGGCGACGACCTCGTAGCGGCCCGCGGCGACGGGCGGCGCGCTGGATCCGTCGTAGGTAAGCTGGATGTCCAAGCCTTCGGGGTCGGACTGCGCGGCGACGCCCTGCGGCGCGCCGTCGAAAATGCGCGTCAACTCATTCAGCGCCACCGCGACGGGCGCCTTGGCGATCCTAAAGAGGCCCGTGACGGCGCCCGCGTAGTTGGCGTCAGCGACGGTCGCAACGACTTCATATTCGCCCGCCGCCGTCGGCGGTTCGGCGACGCCGGCATAAGTCCACTCGATTGCGAGACCGGCCGGCTGGGTGGTCGCGGTCGCGCTCTTGGGCGCACCGTCGTAGGTTTGCGCCAAATCACCGAGCGCCACGGACGCCGCCGCCTTGGCCACCACGAGCGTGCCCGTCGCAAAGCCTTCGTAGCCGACGGTCGCAGCCGAAGCGACCACCGCGTAGGTGCCGGCCGCGGTCGGCGCCTGCAAGTGCCCGTCGTAGGAAATGCGGACCGCCAGACCCGCGGGCACGGTCGCGGCGGACACGGCGCGCGGCGTGCCGTCGAAGGTTTGCATCAGGTTCGACAAGCTGATTTGAGCGGGCGTCAGCGGATCGTCCGCGGGTTCGTTGCCCGCGATCTTCAGCGCCGGATCGCCGAGCAAGTTGTAGACCGCGATGGTGTCTTTCGTGAACAAGGAAGCCGGCAGCGAGCGGCGCGCCTTGAGGAACGCGGGGCCGAGTTCGCCGGCGCCATCCCGGAAAATCGCATGGTAGAACGCCTCGCCCATGTCGAGGGCGGGCGCGTTCTGAGACAGGCCCGACGGCCCGATGACCGCGACCGCGCCGCCGGCGGAGCTCCGCATCAAGCGCTCGCCGAGACTGGCCAGATTGGGCACCTCGTAGCGCGCGGCCAGACAGGTCAGCGTCGCCACCACGGACGGACGCGCCGCGTTGGTCAAGGCAGCCACGTCGGTATCCCGCAGCAGATTGGTGACCGATTGATCCGGAAGGATTTCCTTGGAGACGTATTTGACGTCGCCATGGCCGACGTAATTGACGAAACCCACGCCGGAGTTGAACCGGGTGCGCAAATTCGCGCGGGCGGTCCCGACATCCATTGATTCCAGCTCGATCCGCTCGGCCACGGAGTACGGCGCCTGAACCAGATCCGCCAGCCGCCCGTTGGCCGCGGTAAATGCGCCGGCCGCGTCGGGATTGTCGGCCGCCAACACGATTTGGTTCTGCCATTCGGATCCGAAGCCGGCTTCATAGGCCTTGATCTTGGCGATCATCGCGGTCAGTTCCGCCGCGTTCAGCGCCGGCAGGCGGCCGATGGCGAGGTCCGGCAAGTCGTCGCCGCCCGTGTCGGCCAACAAGCCGTCCGAGGCGCACACGCCGGCCGGCATCTGGATCATCAGCGGCGGCAGGTGATTCGGTTCGGCGTAGGTGATGCCCTGGTAGTCGTAATGGCCATTGCCGGCCAGCACGACCATCCGCGGCGCGACCGCCCAGGTTGCCGCGGCGTACCGCAGCAGCGCGGGAACGGCTTCCGGCGTGCGCACGCCGCCGGTCAACAAATCGCAGGCATCCTCGAAGGTTGCGAGACCCGCGCGCAACCCCTGCCCTGCGCGGTAGTCCACTAGCTCCTGCGCGGCCGACGCCAGGTCGCGGGAAGCGACCACCAGATAATCGATTTGGTTGGCGGCCGAGAGGAACCCCGCGTGGGCCGCGGCCGCCTCGGGCACCAGCAGCGGAACCGCATCCGCTTCGGCCACCGCAAAGCGCTCGCTCAGGTCGGCGACCGCCCAAGCCTTGGCCGGCAATTCGCCGTTTTCGTCGGCCAGCCACGCCGGATTTCCGGAAGCATCCACCGCCACGGCCAGCGGCTCGTCGAAGGCCTGCGCGGAAACGGCGGACGCTCCGGCCGGGCCGAACGTCGCGGGAATGGGCCACGGTGCGAGGGCTCGGTCGAAGGTGGCTTCGACCCAATCCACGAAGAAAAAGCTTTGCGCGTAGCCTTCCGGCTGGACGCCTTCGATCGTCAGCACGTTTTGTTCGGCCGCCACGGCGGACGCGGGCACGGTCAGCTCGGCCTCGGCGACGTCCTGGCCGTCGAACGCGACGGAGCCCACCTCGACGCCGTTGAAGGCGAAGCGCGCCAAGTGATCGGGATAATTCGCCGAGCTGGACGAGCCGACCAGGCGGACCTTCAGCGCGACGTCGCCGCCCGCATAACCGCTCAAATCCAGCGGCACGGGATTCACCGACATCTCTCCGGCGCCGCTCATCACCGGAATCCAGAAGTAGAAGTCGTCCGGCATCCGGTTCAAATTCACCAAGAAGAGATTCTCCTCGAAGTGGAGCTTCGTCGGAAAGACCGACGTCCCGGACGCCGCGCCGGGTTCGCGCCGCGCCATCGCGACGCCTTCGCCGGCGGAAATCAGGTAGGCGTCGGCGTGCGCGTACCAGGTGCGCTCGGGCTGCCGCGCGTGGAAGAGCAGCCGCTCGCGCGCCGTGTCCGCCAGCACCGGCACGGGTTGGCCTTGCCGCGAAATCCGGAGCCCGCCCGCTTCCGCCAGGGCCTGCACCTCCGCGAGCGAGAGCCCCATGCCGTCCGCGACGGCCTGCCAAGCCAAGCCGTAGAGCCCCTCTCGCGCCACCTGCACCTTGAGCACCGGCGAGGGGCCCGTCAGCCCTTTGGGCCGGACGGATTTCACCGCCGGTTTCACGGTCAAGGCCGAGCGCGAAACGGCCGCGGGCGCGACCGGCGCATCGAAGCGGACTTGCCTCGTGCCCAAATCGAGCGTGGTGCCCGAAAGCTCAACCTCGACCAGCCGGTAGGCCCCCGCTTCGCCCTCCCCGGCGGCAGGCTCGGCCAGCGCGTAGGTGGCGCCGCCTTCGTTGAAGGCCGAGAAGACCAGCCGGTCGTTCAGGCGCGTTTCCGCGCCGGTTTCCGGATCGACGCGGTAGACGAAGAATCCGGCGGTGCCGAATTCGGAATCCGTGCGCCAGACCACGCGGGCCGCGCCGTCCGCCCACTCGCCCCAGACCTCCGCGAGGGCGGCGCGCGTCGGCGTGCGCGTCGCGATGCCCAAGTCCACGCGCGAATTGGTTTCGCCGGCGGACAGGACGATGGGCGCGGTCCACGCGTAGTCGGTCGCGTTGCCCGAAATCCAGTCGTTGTCGACGACGTCGTCGTCGCCGACCTTGGAGGAACTGAGCGTTTCGTTGGTGGTCAGCGAAGTCAGGTCGAACCGCACCAGATAGGTGCCCGTCGGGACGTTGGCAAAGAGATAGTGGCCTTCCAGATCCGCCGCGGTTTCCGCGACGACGTTGCCGTTGGCATCGAGCAGCGCCACGGGGATCAACGGGATGCCGTTGGTTTCGGTCGAGTCCTGGATGCCGTCGCGGTCGGCGTCGAACCAAATCCAGTCGCCGAGGGTCGCGGGCGGCGCGTAGCCAAAATCGACGGTGGAGACGAACTGGTCCAAGGCCGTGATTTCGACGGAGGCCTTGTGCGGCGTGGCGAGGCCGTCGAGATCGTAGGTTTGCGTGACGCCGGCAACCAGCGTGTTGGTGTCCACCACGACGGAATAGGTCCCCGGCACCAACCCGCCGATGCCGTAGAGACCGTCGGCATCCGTGGTCGCGGAAGGCTCGGTGGTCTGCCAAATGCCGTCGTCGTTGAGGTCGGCGAACACGCGCACGCCGACGATCGGCGGCTCGCCCGCATCCTGCACCCCGTCGCCGTTCACGTCGAACCAGACGTAGTCGCCGACGCCGGCCAGATGCCAGAGGTAGTCTTCGACTTCGCCGTTGTCGGCCGTGCCGGCGAAGGCCAGCGCGGGGAACAGCGGCTGTTCGGGGTACAGGCGGAAGCGCGCGTAAAGCGGCGTGGAGCTGGTCGTGGAAAACGTGCCGACGGGCACCGTGAACGAGTTCGTGTAGACGCCGGCGCCATTGCCGCCGGTATTCGACACGGCCAAGCTGCAGACCATTTCGCCGACGTCCACGAAATCGCCGTCGCCATTGAAATCGATATAGCCCAGCAGCCAGCCGCTGCCGGCGCCCACGGTCACTTCGACGGAGCCACCTTCGGTTCCGACCTGCCAGATGGAGTTGGTGATCTGGAGCACGCCGTCTTCGTCGTCCGTCCCGGCCAGGTCGTCGCCGTTGGCCCCAACGGAAGGCACGCCGTTTTGTTCGGTATCGACGCCCGCCCCCAGATAAAGGTTGGGCGTCAGGGGCACGACGTGCCGCGCGCCGTCGGCCAGCAGCGTGTCGTAGCTGTCCGGCAAATCGCCGTAGTCGTAGAGGGTGGTCGTGCTATAGGCGAAATCCATGTTCGTGATGGCGGGCGCGACGTCGACCGCCAGCCGGGCGGACACCGCGTAGCCCTGGACGTCGGTCGTCGTGAACACCGTCACGCCGGCAATGGAGCCGTTGGTGGTCGTGAGGGTCAGGGAACTTTCCGGCGCGGGACTGGCGACGACGTACCGGTCGTTGCCGTCGCCGTTCGGCAGCCCGGT
>RZYG01000214.1 GCA_009930415.1 Spartobacteria bacterium
CACATTTCAATTCCAGTGTGGTGCGATTAAAAGCTTTATATCCATTCATAAATGGAAATACAAACCTATTTCAATTCCAGTGTGGTGCGATTAAAAGAACCGTTTCATATTGCCGACCGTTATATGCAAGGCATTTCAATTCCAGTGTGGTGCGATTAAAAGTATGACCCTTATAGGACGGCGTACGTAGACGCCGAATTTCAATTCCAGTGTGGTGCGATTAAAAGAGAATCCCCTTTATCTGAACGTATCGTGGTGAATGATTTCAATTCCAGTGTGGTGCGATTAAAAGGTGTTGTTTTCAAGTGTTACCGCATCGAGTTTATAAATTTCAATTCCAGTGTGGTGCGATTAAAAGGCACAACAGGATTTAGAATATTTACGCCCCAGGTTATTTCAATTCCAGTGTGGTGCGATTAAAAGAAAGTTCTCATTGTCGTATTTTTTGTTTTTTAGCAATTTCAATTCCAGTGTGGTGCGATTAAAAGATGACAACTTTAATTCTTTCATTAGGTATCGTAGTAGATTTCAATTCCAGTGTGGTGCGATTAAAAGTCAACAATACGCTTCCGACACAAAAGAAGAAGCTAATTTCAATTCCAGTGTGGTGCGATTAAAAGTTTCACTATATACCTTTATAACCCCTATTTTTTGATTTCAATTCCAGTGTGGTGCGATTAAAAGTTTACTGAGTATTATCAACTATTATATGAATATATATATTTCAATTCCAGTGTGGTGCGATTAAAAGCGACCTCCGCACAATACACGGGGGCAAGATCACCAATTTCAATTCCAGTGTGGTGCGATTAAAAGATGACAGGATGGGTAAAAACAAAAGTACTTTCCCATATTTCAATTCCAGTGTGGTGCGATTAAAAGGTTAAATTGCATATACTAATACTTATATCTGTAGCAATTTCAATTCCAGTGTGGTGCGATTAAAAGTTGTTAGCATACCCCTCTATTAATAAATCTTTCTCAATTTCAATTCCAGTGTGGTGCGATTAAAAGGGTCGGTTTCTGTGTAAGATGTCAGATAACCAGCACATTTCAATTCCAGTGTGGTGCGATTAAAAGTGTGGGGGCTACACGTTTGACATTTACTATCACTCATTTCAATTCCAGTGTGGTGCGATTAAAAGCTTCCCCGATAAAGTCGTCGCTACTATTTTTCCAAATTTCAATTCCAGTGTGGTGCGATTAAAAGCTTTATTTTTGAAGTTAAGATAGCATTTACTTTTACATTTCAATTCCAGTGTGGTGCGATTAAAAGCCACACCAGCATCTACAGAATGATACGGATAAAAGTAATTTCAATTCCAGTGTGGTGCGATTAAAAGCTTGTAAGGAATCCCTGATCGTTGACCCACGACTTTGATTTCAATTCCAGTGTGGTGCGATTAAAAGTTAATGTAGCTTTCATCGCTGCCCCAGCTGTAGTAGATTTCAATTCCAGTGTGGTGCGATTAAAAGTGCTGTTGCTGCCGCCCCCACGGCTCCCGCCGCTAATTTCAATTCCAGTGTGGTGCGATTAAAAGGTTGTAGTAAATATCGAGGGTGACGGGGAAATAATCCATTTCAATTCCAGTGTGGTGCGATTAAAAGCGACGGTATTGATTTAACATTATAAGTAACCCCCATTTCAATTCCAGTGTGGTGCGATTAAAAGACCCCGATTCTGACCCCTGTAAATCAGTTGGAACCCTATTTCAATTCCAGTGTGGTGCGATTAAAAGTCTTTTTGTGTCTTAATATTCCAGATTGTCCTCTATTTCAATTCCAGTGTGGTGCGATTAAAAGCGTGAAATTTATTGTTTTTAAGGGAGGCGATATAATTTCAATTCCAGTGTGGTGCGATTAAAAGCAACGAATATAGATGATTGGAATGATGCAACTGGTTATTTCAATTCCAGTGTGGTGCGATTAAAAGTTTCTTTTCCTTTTTTCATAGCTTCTTCTTTTGTGTATTTCAATTCCAGTGTGGTGCGATTAAAAGCTGTACTATCTGCAAATACTGTGTCCGCTTCAATTATTTCAATTCCAGTGTGGTGCGATTAAAAGCTTTATTTTTGAAGTTAAGATAGCATTTACTTTTACATTTCAATTCCAGTGTGGTGCGATTAAAAGATAAAAGGTAACTTTGAAGGGGATACAGCATTATACATTTCAATTCCAGTGTGGTGCGATTAAAAGCGTTAAAGGTGTTGTTGTTACCTGCCGCATTATAGATTTCAATTCCAGTGTGGTGCGATTAAAAGTTAAAGCCGGAAAGAACAATCTTTTCGCTTCAATCCCATTTCAATTCCAGTGTGGTGCGATTAAAAGTGATATTGAACCGGAAGACCAGGAACGAATCCACAATTTCAATTCCAGTGTGGTGCGATTAAAAGCATAAAGTGATGAGAGTTTAGCCATATTTCTGTGAAATTTCAATTCCAGTGTGGTGCGATTAAAAGAAGAAATGGAATTCGAGTCTGATAAAGTAATAGATAAATTTCAATTCCAGTGTGGTGCGATTAAAAGAAGGCGAACATGATTTAACCCTATAAAATTTCAACAAATTTCAATTCCAGTGTGGTGCGATTAAAAGTCTTCAGGTTTATGCGATGCAGACCAGAAAGCCCATTTCAATTCCAGTGTGGTGCGATTAAAAGCATTAATTGTTTTAAAGTCCCGGGGTCACCTTCCTTATTTCAATTCCAGTGTGGTGCGATTAAAAGCAGCAAACTATGACAAATACCAGAACTGGAGACTAATTTCAATTCCAGTGTGGTGCGATTAAAAGTCAGAGCCTCCTTTGCCAAAGGTGAGATATTCAAGATATTTCAATTCCAGTGTGGTGCGATTAAAAGCTTTCAACCCTTTGCCTTTTCCGCTCTTTCCACACATATTTCAATTCCAGTGTGGTGCGATTAAAAGCCTCAAATTTGCTGCTTTTAGGTTTTTGGAATTGAAATTTCAATTCCAGTGTGGTGCGATTAAAAGCCGTCACGGCACAGCACCCAAGTATCACCTCCAAATTTCAATTCCAGTGTGGTGCGATTAAAAGTGCAACGCTTTCGCACTTACTCACATATAATATGTAAATTTCAATTCCAGTGTGGTGCGATTAAAAGTATTATGGCGTTCCGCAATGGATAGCGGCGATGAATGATTTCAATTCCAGTGTGGTGCGATTAAAAGTTTGTGATTATGTACGTGAAAACGTTAATATCGCATTTCAATTCCAGTGTGGTGCGATTAAAAGCGATCGTATTAACAGAACATACAGATAAGGAAAGTTTATTTCAATTCCAGTGTGGTGCGATTAAAAGTAACAACAGCAGCAACAATAGCGGGAGCCATAGCGGATTTCAATTCCAGTGTGGTGCGATTAAAAGAGTTTATCTTTTGTGCTATTATATTCGCTCCACCGATTTCAATTCCAGTGTGGTGCGATTAAAAGATTTCATGTTTTCCATATGGTATTTCTTAACTCTATTTCAATTCCAGTGTGGTGCGATTAAAAGAGGAATTGTAACCGCTTTGAGCAGTATTAGTCACAAATTTCAATTCCAGTGTGGTGCGATTAAAAGCCAATATTCTCCACTGTAGTATAATTCGATGCCTATTTCAATTCCAGTGTGGTGCGATTAAAAGTCAGTGTTGGAGTTACAAGTGAAATAGTTAATATTGATTTCAATTCCAGTGTGGTGCGATTAAAAGCAATATACAGTAAAGTACATCGAGGAGAGCTACAATTTCAATTCCAGTGTGGTGCGATTAAAAGTAATACGATGAGTATTCCTTATTTTGAGGGTATTATGATTTCAATTCCAGTGTGGTGCGATTAAAAGGTAATCGAAGTTCCTGTAATTTCCGGTAATTCAATTCGATTTCAATTCCAGTGTGGTGCGATTAAAAGATAAATATTATCAAATTAAAAGCGAGATTGAATATAAATTTCAATTCCAGTGTGGTGCGATTAAAAGTTTAAACCATTTGAACCTAAAGAATAAATAAATTCGCAATTTCAATTCCAGTGTGGTGCGATTAAAAGAGAACACGCCCCTGCTTTGCTATACTTGTTGTTATATTTCAATTCCAGTGTGGTGCGATTAAAAGGTTGCATTATTTGCCGTGTACCATAGTCTCCAGTTCATTTCAATTCCAGTGTGGTGCGATTAAAAG
>RZYG01000215.1 GCA_009930415.1 Spartobacteria bacterium
CCCAAACGAAAACCGCCGGGCCCGCGAACGGGTCCGGCGGCAGAAGGGCCGAACAGACTAATTTTCGGTGACGCGGTAGTACCGGGCCATATCGGCCGGGTCGCCATCCTGCAGGGTGATTTCGCCACCCGTCCCGGCTTGGGTGTCTGCATCCTGCCAAACAACCGGAACAGCCAAGAGATTGGTGGTGTACTGCAGTTTATAGGTCTTGCCCACGGTCGTCGTGGCCAACGTTGCGGAAGCCGTGGCGCCTGCCGGCACTTCGAACTCAGTGATGTTTGGCAGTTCGCCGCCGCCACCGCTGATCACCAGATTGACGGTGTTGCTGACGTTTCCGGTCTCTGTCACGGCCGTGATGGTCAAGACGTATGTGCCCGTTTTCGTCGGCGTCAGGGTAAAGGTGCTGCCATCGAAGTCATAGGTGGTGTCAGCCAGCGCATCGGGATCGACCAGAACGATGTACCACATATCGCCGGTCAGCGTTCCGTTCGTCAGCGAAACCGCCAAGCTCATCTGCACGCCCACCGTGCCCGACAGGCTGCCGGAGATGATCACGGCGGGTTCGTCGGGATCGACCGGCGTCACGGTCAAGGTCACTTCGCGCGAGGCAATCGGATTGCTCGCTTCGTCCAGCGCCGTCATCGTCAGGTAATAGGTCCCGGCGGAGGACGGCGTCCAGTTGAAGACGTTCGCGCTGCCGTTGTCCAAATCCTCGCGGCTGGCGCTTTCCAGAAGGTATTCCCAACCGGAGGCCGTGCCGTTGTTCAGCGTGAAGGTCAGCGCGAAAGACTGGCCCATCTGGATCGTCGTCGCGCCGGAATAGCTCAACGACGGCACCGCGGCGCCGAAGAAGATGCCGACGTCGTCGACGTTGAACCGTTTGGCGCTGTCGCCCACGCCGACGAATTGGACAAAGGTCACGTTGGCCGGAATCACGTTGATCTCCGCCATTTCCAGGGTTGTTCCCGCCGGGTCGTAGGTTGCCTCGCCCACGTCCGTCCAGGCCGTTCCATCTTCGCTGACTTGGACCTTGAAAGCGCCGCCCGAGTCCGTGCCGTAATCGGCGAACCAGAAATTCATCCGGGTGATCGGCTGGGCGAACGCAACCGTCTGGCGCATGACTGCGGCATTGCCGGCCGTGCGGTTGTGGTGGAAGCGGGCCGACTTGGTGTCGTTGAAACGATCCGAACCGGCCGTGCTGCCCGCCAGAATGTTCGTCATGCTGAACGTCACGCCGGCCGTCGTGTAATCGTGCATGGCATATGTCGCCGAGGAATAATCCTCAAAGTCGATCAACACGTCCGGAGTTTCGTAAACCTCGAAAGTCACCGTCACCGTCACCGGTTCCGCCGGCATCGTGAACGCGTTGCCCGTCACCGGCACGACCCCGCCGTTCACCGCGACGCTGGCCGCCCGGTACCCTTCCTCCGGAACGACGGTGATCGTCACCTCCGTGCCCGCCGCGGCTTCCGTCGCCGGCGTCGTCGTGACCGTGCCTTCGCCAACGTTGTTGGTGACAATGGAAATGGCGTACTTCGTCGGCGGCGCCACCACGGAGAAGTTCAGGCTGTTCGTCACGCTCTGGACGGGATCGGACGAATCCGTCGCCACCACCTCGGCCGAATAGTCGCCGATCGGCGCCGTGTCCAAGATCGTGAAAACATTTCCGACCGCCGTGTAGTCGCCGACCGCCATCGTGGTGCCCCACGTGTAGTTGTAGGTCTCCGTACCGTTCTGAGCCGTCGCCGTGATGGCGGCGCTGGTGCCCTGCTCCACCGTGAAGCCGTTGGCTTTGTCCACGTTCACGCTGAAAGTCGCCGAGCCACCCGGAGCGATTCCGAAGCCGGTCAGATCGCTGCCCGCCGCGACATACTCAAAACGTTCGCTGGGATCGGTCCATCCGTCCACATCGCCGACGGTAATACCACTCTTCAACTGGATGTTCTGATTGGCCGTGGAAACGCCGTTGTTCGTCCAAGCGGTTCCCGGGTCCACGCCTACGGTGCCAATGACGTCCTGCAGTACGCCGCCCAGTTCCAGCACGATCGCATCATCTCCATTGAAGGCAAACGGCTCCACGAGATCCGGCGTCATGTTGGTCGTGCCGATGACCCAGACCGCGCCTGCGGCCAGCGTGCCGCTGCTGGCGGTCACCTGCGAAGAAGGAACGTTGGTGCCATTGGCCGCCACCTTCACGTCGAGCAGGTTTCCCGCGGCGTCGAAGGTGATATCCGAACCCGACACATTCCAAATTTCGATTCCCTTCGGAATGGTGCCCGTTTCGGTTTCGGTGTATTGCGAAATGATGATGCGGCTGGCGGACGCTTCCACGAACGCCACCGTAACCGTCACAGGCTGCGTGGGCATCGTGAAGTTGTTGCCCGTCACCGTGATCGGAGTGGAATCGTCGCCCACGACCGTCTTGGTTCCGACTGCATAGCCGCCGGCTGGTGTCGCGTTGATCGTGACGGTCGCGCCGGCTTCGGCTTCGGTCGCCGGCGTCGTTGTCACCGTGCCGTTGACCGGCGGGGTGATCGCGATGCCGTACTTGACCGCCGGGGCCACGACCGAGAAGGTCACGGCCTTTTCGGCCTGCTGCTGAGGATCCGAGGAATCCGTCGCCGTCACCGTGGCCGTGTAGTCGTTGCCCAGCGCAGCCGTGTCCAGAATCGTGAAAACATTCCCGACGGCCGTGTAGTCGCCGTCCGCCATCGTGGTGCCCCAGGTGTAGTTGTAGGTCTCCGTACCGTTTTGAGCCGTCGCCGTAATCGTGTCGGAACTGCCCTGATCCACGGTGAAGCCGTTCTGCTTGTCGAGATTAACGCCGAACACGGCCGGACCGCCGGAAGAAATCTGTACGGAACCCACGCCAAAATTTTGTCCGGTTGGTTTGGTGACATACTCGAATTTCACGTACCGCGTAGAAGATTGAAGCGTGTCGGTGAATTCTGCCGGCGTGCCATTCAACTCGCTGCCATCGAAAGTCCTAACTGGGCTCCAAGTCGCGTTGTCCGCAGATTCCTCAATCGTGGCGGAATAGGGTCCTGCCAACGCCGAAGAGTCGGAACGGCGCGCGGTACATACAAGGCTCCCCGGCGCACCATCTAAATAGATGATAATTTTATCACCCGTACCATCAAATTTCGTTGAATTGGCGTACGGCGCGGATAGTCCCGTTGCGTCCCAACCGGTCAACGCATCGATGGCGGCCATTGTGAAGCCCGTTTCCCCGGCCCATGAAATGGGCAAAGTGGCCGGTGAACTCAAATCCCCCATTGCCGCCGTTGCGAACATTCCGACGCACATCAACCCGATCAGCCATTTTTTCATGAACCGTCTCCTTAGGGAACCGATGATTCCAACCTTGGTGTTTAGAATATATGAAGAGAGCTATCGGCGCCAAGCCGATACGGGCCGCCGCGGTAAAGCGGTTTTCCTGGCCGGTGGCGTGGAAAAGGATCGAACTTGGTAGTAGCGCGGAAACTCGAACGAGTAGTCGCGCAGTTCGAGTTCGGGTTCGCCGTTGCCCTCCATCCGGTAGGTCATTTGCCAATTCGTGTGGACCAGATTGGTCGTGTAATACAACTCGTAGGTGCGGCCGAGGTCGCTGGGGGCGATGGAAAAGCTGCGCCAGGCGTTGGAGAGCGAATGGTGGGCGATGACGGGGTGCAGGTTTTTGGAAATGGCGATGCCGTCGAGGCCGACGTTTCCGGTTATTTTTTCCGCATAGCGGAACCGGACGTGCCGCGCGTTGTAGGAGAGCGGAAAAGATTGGAACGTCGCCGTCGCCGGGGGCGGTTCGTACGAGACCAGTTCCAGCCAATTCGTGCCGTCGAGGGATTGCTCCACCCGGAAAACGCCGCCGGACGTCATGACGTAGCTCTTGATCCAGAACGAAAGGGTTTCAGGCGGGGAATCGAAGTCAATGGAGATGAAGTCGCTTGTTCCGTCGAATTTGGCCGCGCCGTCGTTGAGACCATCGAAGTCGGGATGATTGTAGTCCGGCGAGCCGAGGCCGGAAAAGGTCCAGCCGGCCATGGGCGGGGCGTCGCGCCACGGCCCGGTGTAGGTGGCCGGCAAGGCGGCGGTTTGGGCCAGCGCCGCGTGCGCGAGCGCCGCCGCGAATCCGGCCAGAATGGTCCTGCGCATGCCCATGTCCTTAC
>RZYG01000034.1 GCA_009930415.1 Spartobacteria bacterium
TGGCAGCATCGGGATTTTATCGACGCCAACGACCCGACCGCTGCCGCGAACACGGCCAAAAAGCTGTCGAATTGGGGTTTTGGCAGCGCCAATGGGGCCTACGTCTGGTCCTCGTCGGAGTACGATAGCAACTACGCGGTCGGCGTGGGTTCCGGCGGAGGCGTGTACCTCATCAACAAGCGCACCCAGTTCGGGGTTGTTCCCGCCCTGGAGATCCCGGCCTAGCGCGCTGGCCCCGAACCTTGAACCTCAAGCAAAGCGCCGCCTGAGCGGCGCGGACGAACCATGGCGAAAAAGCAATCAGGCCCGGCCGACGAACACGCCCAGCCCTATGAAAAACGGCCCGTGTACCGCGTGGCGCGCGACATCCTGCGTGAGGCGCACGTGCATGCCGCACACATGGGCAAGGCCTATAAATATACCATGGGCGAGACGCTGCGCCTGGCCGCCCAGGGCCTGGCCGAGTCCATCTTTCTTGCCTACGCCGCGCCACACGGAGAGGAAAAACTCAAACTTTTACACGACATCGGCGCAGTCACGCATCGCCTGCTGATCAACTACCGGATCGCCAACGATCTACAGCAGGTGGAGCGCCGCGCGTACGTGGAACAAATTGACCGCATCGTGAGCATGATCCGCCAAGTCGAAAAATGGGCACAGTATGTCCAGGATCATGCCGAAGCGGGGGCTGGGCGCGGCCAGAGCATGGCGACCACCGGAAGCCATGGAGAG
Organism: Spartobacteria bacterium; assembly: GCA_009930415.1. Classification (GTDB taxonomy): domain Bacteria; phylum Verrucomicrobiota; class Kiritimatiellia; order CAIQIC01; family Lenti-01; genus Lenti-01. The sequence continues at coordinate 733 of RZYG01000034.1, forward strand.
CCGGCATCTCGGGCCGCGTCGCCCGTCAGGGCAGAGGTCCCGGCGTAAGCCGGGACAGCTTCGCGGCGCGGAAACGTGCCGCGCGGCGTGAAGCACGCGGCCTTGCGCCAATGGGGCCAACGTCTGGTCCTCGTCGGAGTACAATAGCAACAACGCGGTCAACGTGAATTCCGGCGGAGACGTGAACAACAACAACAAGAACAACCAGTTCGGGGTTGTTCCCGCCCTGGAGATGCCCATGCGCCCAGCCCTGACGCTCCATGACCACTACGCCTACACGGACCTTGTCGAGGCGTACCTGGATTGCCGCCGACGCAAGCGTAACAAGCGCAGCGCCGTGGCCTTTGAGTCCCGGTTCGAGCGCAATCTTGAAATTCTGCGCGACGAGGTCAATTCCGGGCGGTACGCCATTGGCAGGTCCAATGTCTTTGTCGTTACCCACCCCAAGCCGCGCGAGGTATGGGCGGCTGGGTTCCGCGATCGTATCGTGCACCACCTGGTGTTCCGCGACATCGCGCCCTGGTACGAGTCCGGGTTTATCGAGGACTCGTTTTCGTGCATCAAGGGCCGCGGCACGCTGGCCGCCAGGCTGCGGGCGGAGCGGTTCGCCCGCCGGGCCACCGAAAACTGGAGCCGACCAGCCTGGGCGCTCCAGGTCGATATCGCCAACTTTTTTGTTTCCATTGACCGGCCCGTGCTCTGGGACGTGCTGCGGACGGACATTGGCGAGACGTCGTTGACGGCCCGCCTTGTGCGGCAGATCGTGTTCCATGACCCGACAGCGGCGGCTGTCAACACCACGCCGCAGTTGTCGTCCCTGGTTCCACCACACAAATCGCTTTGGCACTGCCGCCCTGGTTGCGGCCTGCCAATCGGCAATCTCACGTCGCAGTTCTTCAGCAACGTCTACCTGGATGCCCTGGACAAATTCGCCAAACACGTCCTCGGCGTCCGCCATTATGTTCGCTACGTGGACGATATTCTTATCTTTTCCCGCGATCGTGCCCGCCTATTCGCGTGGCGCGACGCTCTGGACGAATGGCTGCGCGACAACCGGGCCATGCACCTGCATCCGGCCAAGAGCCGCGTCGTTTCCGCCGATGCTGGGCTGAATTTTGTCGGCGGGGTGATCCTGCCGTGGCGCACGTATCCGCGCCGCATGACCGTGGATGCCGCGCGCCGCGCCTTTCTAACCGTGGCCGGACACCCGCTGTCGGCCGGGGCACTTGAGTCCGCGACCAGCTATCTCGGCACCATGCGCGCAGGGATGGCCTCGTTCGGCCTCCGCCGCGCGCTGTGCCGGTCCGTCGCGCCTTTTCTGTCCGCTGATTCCGGCATGACAAAAATTTACAACTAATGGAGGTTCTTGTGGTTTTTTTCGATACGACAACTCAGCATTGCTATACAGCCGCCGGTCTGCGCCAACGCGGCCTGAACCCGGAAAACATGCCCGCCCTCGTGGCCATGGGCATTCACCCCGTGCGCCACAATCCGCCAGCCTACGACGCCAATCTGTACACGCTGGAGCCAGACGGGGTTCCCGCACCAGCGTCTGACGGATGGTATGAACAGCGTTACTCCCTGGCCCCTGTCGCCGTGGACGCGGCCAAGGCGCGGCTCAAGGTCGTGGTGCAGAACGAGAAATGTCACATGCGCGATCGCGGGGTGGAGTTCGAGGGCATGACCTGGGACACGGACGGCGCGGCCCGCATCGCCTATGTCGAGATGGCCGCCAAACTCCAGAGCGACCCGGACTACACCACGATCTGGCGTGCCAGCCCTGGAAGCTGGGCATCCATGGACGCCGCGACGTTCGCGCGATTCCAGGCCGTTTACGAGGCCCATGTCCAGACATGCTTTGCCTGGCAGGCCGAGCGCGAGGCCGAAATCGACGCCTGTACGAGCATCGACGAACTCGCGACCGTGACATTGGCCGCGCCGGGGAAATAGGCGCGCCGCTATTTTTAAAAACGGAGGCGATTCATGGCGACGATAGTTATCCCGACATTCAAAGGCATGGTGCCCCGGTTGCACGAACGGCTATTGCAGCCCGGCCAGGCCCAGGTTGCAAAAAATTGTCGCACGGACAGGGGCATACTGGAACCCGTTTTTGGATTCGGGCCGAGCGTTGCCGCCGGCGGGCCAGGAACGATTTTTAAGCACCCGCACCTTGGCTGGATGAGCTGGTCAGGGATTGTCTCCGTCACCAACTCGGCGGTGACCGACAGCGGCGGGCATTTTTTCGTGACCGGCGACGGGTACCCAAAACAGAGCACGACACTCATGGGCGGCGCATACCGTAGGTTGGGCCTTCCAGCTCCAGTGGCGCCGCTGTCCGTGCAGCTGAGCGAGCCGCGCATCGACCCGACGGCGGACACGGACGCCGACGGCGCTAGTGATTCACCCAGCGTGGAGCGCTCGTCTTCGTATTGCTACACGTACGTTACGGACATGGGCGGAGGCGGGCTCCAGGAAAGCGCGCCGTCCCCGCCAACAGGCGTGTTTGACGTGCTGGATGGGCAGACGGTGACGCTGACAGACTTTGCGGCGCCAACAGTATCCGGCGTGGTCGTGTCAAAGTATCGCATCTATCGCACGGCAGGAGGCGGGTCGTCGTCCGCGTTTTTCTTTTTGAGGGAGGTTAATGTTGGCGTGTCGGCATGGGCCGATGATATATCAGACGACCAGGTTTCAACGGACGCATTGGCCACGGACGGGTGGAACATGCCGGAAGATGATGCTACGGGCATAATTTTAACGCCGAATGGCATTTATGCGATGCACCGATCCAACGAGATACTGCTGTCAGAGCCGTTTATCCCATACGCGTATCCAAAAAAATATAGGATGTCGACGCAAGAGCACGTTGTCGGCCTGGGTTTTTTCGAGTCGTCCATCGTTATTTTGACCAGGGGGCGCCCTTTTTTGTTGATGGGCTCCACGCCGGAGTCAATGAGCATGCAGCCGTTACCCTTTGACCAGGCATGCGTCTCGTCTTCCTCGATTGTGTCCATGGGGCAAGGCGTGATGTACGCCAGCCCGGACGGGCTCTGTCTTGTCGGCCCCGCTGGCCAGCAGGTTGTTACGAGAGGAGTTTTTACCAAGGAACAATGGCGCGCCATGGAGCCGTGGGGCATGCGCGGAGCCTGTTACGAGGACAAGTATTTCGGAGCGCTACCAGACGGCACGGTGCTTGTGTACGAATTCGCGACGCAGAGTGTTTTCACGCTGGCGACGGGCTCCGCCGTCTCGTCCATGTTTCATGACGTCGCGTCCGACAGCCTCTTTGTGTGCACGGAGGGCGAAGTACGCGGGCTTGGCGCGTCGTCCGTCCCAATGACCTACACGTGGCGTTCAGGGGAATTTTTTACGTCGGCCCTGGTGTTGCCGTCGGCGCTACGCATCGAGGGGGGGCAAACCCCGTCCTCGCCGATCGTCGTGCGCCTGTTCGCCAACGGCCAGAAGCGCCAGGAGTTTTCCCTACTCCGCACGGAAACCGTGCGCCTGGGAATCGGTCGGTCTGAAAAGAATTGGACCATCGAGATAGAAGGGTCTGCTCCGATTTTTGAAATCAGGATATCCACGTCGATAGAGGAGCTGGAACATGGGCGTTGATGATTCAAACGACGTTATTGACAGAGAGCCAAGCCTCCCGCCCATCCCAAGGGCCGTGTCAGGGGAACTACAGACCGCTCTTTCCGCCATCCGCGAGCAGCTGGAGCGGATTTCCGGCAAGATAGGCGGTGCATCCGCCCGCGCCGTCCGTCTGCGCGACCTGGAGAACGGGATTCTTTCCCGGTATTTTACGCCCAGCGACGCCAGCAAGGCGAAAAAACCCGGCGCTGGCGGTAGCCGTGTGCTCAAGGCCCCCAGGAATTTGAGATATGAACACCTCGTGTTCGCTATTCGTTTGACGTGGGAAAACGTGGAGGAAGACTATTCCCACGTGGAGATATGGTGCGCCACGGGATCGGCGGTCATTGACGACGCGGTCATGACTGGCGTCGCCACCCGACCGATGGCGGAGTGGATTCACAACGGCGTGTCCACGCGTTTTGACTACACATACTGGATCCGAGCCGTGGGATGGGACGGATCGGTCTCTCCATGGTGCCCCCCACAAGGGCAGGGGGGCCTGATTGTGCCCGCGCCAATCGACAACACCATTGAAGAGATTTTAGATATACTGATCGGGAACCTGACGGAGGACCATCTGTACCAGGCGCTTAACGAGCGGATAGCCCTGATCGACGGTCCGCCAGACCTGATAGGCAGCGTCGCGCAAAGGCTCGAATCCCTCCAAAAAGATATCGGCGCCCACATAACCACCGTACAGACAGAGCTCGAGGAGGCGGACGAGATCACCGCCAGCCGGGTCGACACGGTTTTCGCGGCCACGGATTCAGCGTTGGCCGCGATCCAGACCGAGCAGACGGCACGCATTAACGCGGACGAAGTCGCCGCCGAACAGGTACACGCGCTCTTTGCGAAGACAAGCGATAACGCGGCGGCGATCCAGACCGAGCAGGCCACCCGCGCGACGGCGGACGCGGCCCTGGCCTCGCAAACCACGCAACTGCAAACAGACGTGGCCGGAGTTCGCGCATCCGTTGTGTCGGAGGCGTCCTCGCGATCCGCGGCGGACCAAGCACTTTCCACCAAGCTCGACAAATTGACCGCCGACCTTGGGACAACAAACGCCGCGATCCAGACCGAACAGACCGCCCGCGTCCACGCGGACACGGCCCTGGCGTCTACCGTCACGACGCTACAGACAAGGGTCGGCGCGAACACCGCGTCAATCCAGCAAGCCATGCAGTCCATCGACGGCATCGAGGCCATGTATTTCCTCAAGACCAACGTCCAGGGCCACGTTGCCGGTTTCGGGTTGATAAACTCTGGGATTTCGTCGAATTTTATCGTGCTTTCCGACAAGTTCATGGTGGTGGCGCCAGGCGTGACGCCCAAGGTTCCGTTCGTGGTCGGCCCCGTGGGCCAGCGCGGCGTGTACGGCGTGGGCATTGACGGCGGGTTGGTGGTTAACGGAACCATCATGGCCCACCACCTGGACGCCGGCAGCGTCACGGCGGACAAGATTGGCGCGGCCCAGATCAGCGCGGGCCATCTGGCCGCCCACTCCGTCTCCACGGACAAGCTCGCCGCTGGCGCCGTTACGGCGGACAAGATATCCGCCGGCGCGATTACGGCCGACATGATCACGGCGGGGAAGCTGGACGCCAACCTGATCAGTCAAAATGGCATTCCGATAGACAAGATCGCGTCCGGGGTGGTGATCGCTGGAGGGGGAGGGACCACGACCGTTACCGTCCCGTCCGGCGGCTCTGGCTCGCTTATTTTTGTGTCATGGTTTGGCCGCCGGGTCGAGGTGAAGCGTGGCGACCAGACGACTGTCAGTCCAGCGGCGGTCACCATCTCCGGGATACTCAGCAAGACATTTGAATACAGGAGTCTTCCGGACGGGTGGGGTGAGTCCGCCGCCCAGGGGTCATGGACCCAGCCCGTGTATTCTAGCGGGAAGATCACCATCAGCCAGACCGGCCTGGCCGGGTTCACGTCGTATGTTGCATACCTCACAATTAAATAATGGCTCGCTACTGATACGACCAGGCCTTGGCGCTTCGTGTGATTTTTGGCGCCAAGCGTGGTCGCGCATGGAGTCAGACGCCGTGGCCGATGTTGTTTTTTGCGACGGAACGGTTGCGGACGCCACCGCGTTTGCCCTGGAAATGTCCGCGCCGCATGTGCATCCGTTTTTACTGTTTTGGCGCGGTGAACCGTGCGGTATATTCTGGCTGACAAACCTTGAGGGGCGCTCGTGCCGCGTGCATTTTGCCCTGCATGCAGAGCATGTCTTGCGTGCGCGAGAAATTGGCCGCGCATCGTTGCGCATGTTGTTGCACGGCGACAGCGCCCTTGGCTCAATTTGCTTTGACGTTGTTGTCGGGATGGTTCCAGAGTGCAATATGCGCGCAATAAATCTTGCGAAAAAGAGCGGCTTTAGATATGTTGGAATAATTCCAAATGGCGCCTGGATAGCAAAAAAAAATAAATCCGTAGGCATGGTTGTACTTGCAGCAACGCGGGAGACAGTATGAAGATTTATACGCGTGTCGTGATGGATTGGGCTGGTGATGTTTTAGCAGCGGAATCTGAAGAGTATTTTGGTCCTGTACTTGAGTGCAAGGGGTCAAGCTCGTCCACGTCCGTTGACGAAGAATATAACGCAAGATTAGCGACAATCCAGGAGCGGCAACAAGAGATCGCCGACGAGTATTTTGCGTACTGGGGTGAATACCAAAAGCCATACGAGATTCAGCAGACGCAAGCCAACACGGAGCTGTTGCCGTACGAAACAACGTACTCCAAAAACAAGCTCCAGGACCAGATTTCCACGATGGGCATGACGCAGCCGCTCAAGACCAATTTTTTTCAGCAGGCCAGCCAGGGTAAGGATGTCCAGGGGCAGATGGCCCTGGCCCAGGCCGACGTGGCCAAGGGCTTCCGGGACACCCAGGCCGCCACGAGCCGCGCCATGGGGCGCATGGGCGTGAACCCAGATTCCGGGCGGTTTGCCGGCGTCAACGCATCCAATGATCTGGCCAAGGCTGCGGCCGTGGCCGGCGCGCGAACTCAGGCGCGGGTGTCCACCGAGGACGAAAACTTCAAACGGCTGGCGCTGGGGATGCAGTACGGCCAAAGCGGGAGCTGATCATGCCTCTCTACAATGTGCAGAATTACGCCCAAATGGGCATGAACGCCCAGAACAGCGCCGCGTCCACGGCGGCGAGCATACGGCCGGGGTCAAAGACGACACAGAAGACAAGCACCTCCGAGGATGTCGTCCAGGGCGGGCTGGCCCTGGCGAATTTCGCCGATACAGACGCTGGCAAGTTCGCCGTGAAGCAGTTCGGCAAAATTCCGTCGCTGTTTTCGTCCGCGCCCGGCGCGTCGGCCGGGTACGCGGGCGCCGTCGCCGACACCACGGCCACGGCCGCGATGTCGAATCCCATGGCCCTGGGCATGGGCACGGCCGATGCCGCAGCCTCCGCCGGCGCGGACCTGGCAGCATCCGCCATGTCCGGCACTGGCGCGACCACGGCCGCGACAACTGGCGCCACGACGGGAGCGGCGACAACTGGCGCCACGACGGGAGCGGCGGCAACAGGGGCAGCGGCCACGGGAGCAGCGGCCACGGGAGCAGCGGCAACAGGAGCGGCGGCAACAGGAGCGGCGGCAACAGGGGCAGCGGCCACGGGAGCAGCGGCAACAGGAGCGGCGGCAACAGGGGCAGCGGCCACGGGAGCAGCGGCAACAGGAGCAGCGGCAACAGGCGCGGCGGCGGCCGGTGGCGCGGCAGCTGCCGGGGGCGCGGCGGCGGCCGGGGGCGCGGCGGCGGCCGGGGGCGCGGCAGCGGCAGGAACAGCGGCCGCAGCCGGGGCGGCCACGGCTGCCGGGGGAGCAGCCACCGGAGCAGCGGCCGGGTCCGCGGCCGGGCCTATCGGCATGGGCGTCGGCGCGTTGATCGGGCTGGCCGCATCGTTTTTATAGGAGGCGAGAATGAGCTGGAACGACATTCATCAGGCCATTGGCATGTTGCAGCAGCACGATGTGCGCAACAGACAGAAGGCCTATTACGACGAGCAGACCCAGGCCTCCCGCCGCGAGAACGCCGAGGCCGAGGCGGTCAATCAAAATTTCAACGCCATGGCCCAGCGCTTTCGGGAGGCTGGCGGCGATTTTAATGCCCTGATGCCACTGGTCAGGGACGGACACGGCATGAAGGCCCTGGCCCGGCTGGCCGAGACATACGCCCAGACCGAGGAGGCCCGCAAGAAGGGCGCCGAGGCGTCCATCGCCACCGGCCTGACTAACCTCAAGCAGTTTTCCGAGGCCGGGACCAAGGCCGCCCAGGCCCAGCCTGGTAGCGAGGAATGGCAGACCTGGACGCGCCAGGCCGCTGCCTTGTCACCCGTGCCGGTCCAGCTTGGCGCGTATGACCCCCAGACAAACGAATTCGAGATGGTCGAGCGCGACCAGTTTGGTAGGCCTGCCCAGGCCGGCCGCGTTTCCGGGGCGGAAGCCATGCAGCGCATCAATCAGGCGCTGGCCGGAAGCGTGACCACCAAGGACGGACGGGTGGTCAATAACGAGTATCTGCGCGCCTTCCTGTCGCGGGAAGCCTTGCGCCGCTCCGCCAATCCGGCTGCATTCGCCGATCCGTCCACGCACACCTATCTGCAAAAGGGTGGCAAGACCCTGACCGTTATCCCGCAGATTAACGCCAATCCGGCCCTGGACAGGCATTTTGTTGTCGTTGACCCGGAGCGCGGCGCGACCGTGGCCACGGACCTGGACGAACTGGTCAAGCAGGGGTGGACGCCGACCAGCCGCGAGCAGATGAACACGGATACGAAGTACGCCCTGGACGCGGCCCAGGTGGCCAACCAGTCGCGCAACGCCGACATTTCCGCCGGGAACCTGGCGCTGTCGCAACGCAAATACGCCGACGAGCTGGGCGGAAATTTCGGGCTCAAGGACCAATCCACGATTTTGAACACGACCGTCGACAATCTGCGCGCGCGCCAGAATGACATTCTGAAACAGTACGCGTCTGTGCCCCAGATTCCGGCCGGCGCGAATCAGAGTGTCATTACCGCCCTGTTGTCCGACGCGGAGCAGAAGGGCATTGCCGCCATGCGCGAAAAAGCCCGATCTGGCGACGCCCAGGCCCAGCGCGACTTGGAGGAGTACAGCCGCAACGAGGGCGACTATCGCACCCTGATGAGTCGCGGCGCGGATCTGGCTTTTGGCATGACCGGCGGCGGACGTCAGAAAGCTCCGGCCGAGTTGCCAGGGGAAATGATGGCAGCGCCTGCCGCGCCGTCGGGAGTTGGAGCCATGCGGGGCAAGGTGGGTGGCGGGGCGCCAGGTCCGTCCGCAGCCGGAGCCCGTCAGCCCTCCGGCGGTCGCGCGCCAAGGGCCGCAGCCCCTGCCGCCGCGCAAGGCGGCCAGCCCGGAGAAAGCGAAAAGCGCGCCCTGTTACAGCGCCTGCGCGCCCAGGGCCTGTCCAAGGAAGAGGCGTTAGCCCGCGCGCGCCAGGCGTTTCAAAAATAGGAGCCACCCATGCAGCATTCCGTTGTCGACGACGACCTGTCGCGACTCGCCGAAGAGGTTTATGCCGAGCCCGCCCAAACAGCCCTGGGCGGTTCTTTTTTTGACGACGACCTGTCGCGCCTCGCCGAGGAGGTTTACGCCGAACCCGTCGCCGCCCAGCACGACAGCTTTGGCGGCGACCTCGCGCTTCAGGCGCGGGAGACGCTGGCCGCCGCACCTGCCCCGGCCCAGGACGACCCGCTTGGCCCGGCCATTCTGCGCGGCGTCCAGCGCGCCCCAGCGGCTATCGCCGAATTCATGTCCGACGCGGCGACAACGCTTCCCGGCTCGCTGATCAAGTCCGGCATCGAGGAATCCAGGCATTACGCCCCTAATTCCCCGGCCCAGATCGCCCGCCAATTCCCGTTGACCCGGCCCGTGGCGAAATTCTTGCCTGGCTATTCCGAGGACGAGCTGGCCCCGGCAAACCTGGGCATGCGGTCCGTTATGGACGCTGGCGCCGACTGGCTGTTGGCCAAGGGCGCGGCCAACCGCAAGGATATCCAGGACGTCCGCAAAGCCATTGACGCGGGCGTGCCGCAATACCGCCAGGGCAAGGACTTCATCGACAATCCGGCCCTGTTGCTCAACCCGGCCTACCTGTCCGAGGAAGCGCTCAACGCGGCAGGGTCCATGCTTCCGGCCCTGGGCGCGGCCATGGCTGGCGGTCCGCTGGTCGGCGGCATGGTTGGCGGTTCCCAGGAAGGCCTCGGCGCCCTGGGGCAGATGCTGGACGACAACATGGCTCCGGACGAGGCGTTGGTGCGTTCCGGGGCCTTTGGGGCTGCGTCTACCGCGCTCAATGCCCTGTCTTTTGGCAAGATGCTGGACAAGTCCGTCATGGACTCGCTGGCCCAGCGCGGCGCGAAAATTTTGGCTTCGGCCGGGGTCGAAGGTTTTACCGAATGGCTGGAAGGCCCGGTCCAGGCCCTGGCCACAACGGTCGGTAATCTGCCCGTGCTCAAGGACGGCTCCACCGTGGCCGAATCGGCCCGGACCGGCTTGGCCCAGGCCAGGACAGACGCCCGCCCCGACGACGTCGTTGGCGCGGTGACGCGCGCCGCCCGCGAGGAAGCGGCCGTGCTGCCGGGCGCGATCCTGACCGGCGGCGGCATCAATGCCCTGACACGGGCCGAAGACGCCGACGGCGTGATTGACTTGACGGACGTGGTTGGCGCGCCTGCTGCTTCTTTTCCGCCCCACGCCCCAAGCGGCCCCGGTGCCGGAACTCCGTCGCCCCGAATGGGCATGCGCGGCCAGCACGACGAAGTGGACCTGCTGGCACAACCAGCTTCATCCCCGGCCCCGCCCGTCCCTGCCGCCCGCGCAGTGGACGCCCAAGCCGCGCGCCTGACGGACATGGACGCCCCAACCCAGCCCTTTGCGCCGGAGCCCGACGCCGCGCCCACGGACGAGGATTTGGATGCCGTGACGCGGAGCCTGTTCTCCAAGCCAAAAAGCGAGGTCATCGACCTGACCGACGTGGCCCAGCTGCCAATCACCGTGGAACAAGCCCCCAGCCAGCCGTTCAGCACCGATGAGGTGCGCGGCATGCTGCCGGTCTGGGAGCAGCCGACCGTGACGCCGATGTTGGAGCAGCCAGCCCCGGCGACCCTTGCCCCGGCCCCGTCCGCCCCGGAACCGTCCGTCTCGAACGCGGCCCTTGAGTCCATGGACTATGACCCGTTCGCGGAGGATGGCATTTCCGCCGATGACGCCGCGCTTGTGGCCATTGCCGACGAGCTGTGGCCCGACGAGCCCGCCCCGGCGACCCTTGCCCCGGAACCATCCGTCTCGAACGCGGCCCTGGAGCCCGTAGACTACGATCCGTTCGCGGAGGACGCGATTTCCGCCGATGACGCCGCGCTTGTGGCCATTGCCGACGAGCTGTGGCCCGACGAGCCCGCCCCGGCGACCCTTGCCCCGGAACCGTCCGTGGCTCCACTCGCGCCGGACAATGCCCCATCCACGGAAGCGGTCAGTCCGGGCCGGGTGGGCTTTTCGACCTTTGAATCGCCCGCGCTTCCCGCCGACCAGCGCACCATGGAACAGGCCGAGGCCAGCCTTGTTTCGCAGAAAGCGGATGAGTCCGACTTGCGGTACCTTACAAGGGACACCTTAGAACGCGAATTGGACAATGTAAGATATACTCACAATAAAAAGCCAAGTAAAACCAGAGGGCTGCTTGTTGAACAAACCGCAGCTAGGCTTGAGAGTTTTTACAAGAAAAACCCCGATATTGAGCGCAAGCAGTCTCCAGCGCATCCCGCAGACCAGCGCGCCATGGGCCAGGCCGGGGAGGTAGCTGCCCCCGGCCAGCGGTCTGCGGAGGGCGGCGCTCAGAAAGTCGCCCCTCGCCCGCTCCGCAGCCCGAGCGCGGCCTTGCAGAGCGCGAGCGACGAACTTCGTGGCGCGTCTTTTTGGAGTGACAACCCTGGCGGCGGCTGGTTGTCCAAAGAGCAGGACAAGGCGAGGACGGAGCGAGACGATGGCTATGTATCTGGCTCCACGACCGCTGGATTCAAGACGGTGCTCCTTCCGGTTGACGCGATCCTGTCCTTGCCTGGGCAGCGCGGCGAAGAGTCCAAGCTGGATTCCGGCCAATCCGACGCCGATATTGACGCCATCGCCGAGTCGATGCGGGCGAGTGGTTATGACAAGTCGGAGCCTATAGCCGTCGATGTGGAATTTGATGGGCGGACGACAATATACGAGGGGAACCACAGAATACGGGCGGCCAAGCGGGCCGGATTGACGCACGTCCCCGTCGAGATCCGTTATATAGCTGGCGGTGAATTGGTCGAAAGTCCAGTGTCCCCGGAGCGGGTTTTGGCTTTGGTCAACGCGCCAGTTGTTAAGGATTCCTTGACAACTGAAACCACCGGGCAATCAATTACCCATCAAGAAGAAACGCCGTTGGGATCTCTGGATATTTCGTTCGAAAACCAGGATCGGGCTTTTTCCGATCAAGAAACACAAGGGGAGCACAATGAGCGAGGAGAAGCGGGACACGTTGGAGGCGCGGGACAACGCGGATTTGGATTCGGTGGACTGGGCCAACCTGAGCCCGGAGGACTTCGGGCGGATGTTGGCCGACGCGATGGAGAATCAGACGGACGAGGAGCGCGAGGAATTGCGCCAAGCCGAATTGAAATACCTGGCTCCAGTGAGTCCGTGGAATACCATGTCGCGGAAGGATCGGAAGTAAGGGCCTCGCATGACCCGCTGGGCGACTTCGACCGGCGGGTCGATTACCCGTTCGTCAACGAGCGGGCCTACCACAAAGGCGGGCGGGAGCGGGACAAGGTTGTCGAGCACGCCCTGGACCTGAAGCCGTCGCTGCTGCTCGAAGCGCCCACGGCCATGGACGGCGCGCCGGTGGTGGACCAGAACATGAACGTGCTGGGCGGAAACTCGCGGGCTATGTCGGTTCAGTACGCCTATGCCAAGAGTCCGGCCAACGCGGCCAAGTACCGCGCGGCCCTGGAAGACTGGGCCGGGGCCAAGGGGCTGGACGTGGACGCAATCCGAGCCATGAAGCAGCCGATACTGGTCCGCAAGCTGACGGAGCCCGTGGACGCGGAGCGCGCCAAGAAGTTGATTCCGGCCCTGAACGAGGGCTTTACCCAGGCCGTGGACCCCGAGGCCCAAGGCGTGTCGCGGGGGGCGCGGATCAGCGCGGATTCCTTCGACATGCTGTCCGCCGGACTGGAAGACCATGACACCCTGCGCGATTTTCTGGATTCGCGCGGGTCGAAGTTCTTCGTGGACGCCCTTGTCGGCGACGGAGCCATGGACAAGACGCGCCTGACCGCCGTGTATCGCAATGGCGAACTGACCAAGGAGGGCAAGGCCGAAATCGAGCGCATGGTGCGCGGGGCCGTGGTCCCGGATTACGAGCTGTTGGACGCGCTGCCGCAGTCCCTGCTCAACGCCCTGGACAAGGCCCTGCCCAGTCTGGTCCGGCTGCGTTCGCGCGGTGAAGGTTGGGACATCGGCCCGGCCATGGTCCTGGCCCTGCGCCATGTGGCCAGATTCCGCAACGGCAACGGGAAGCATCTGGATATGTATTTCCGGACGCCGGAGATGTTCGGCGAGATCGAAGGCAAGAAAAACCGGGTGGTGCAGATTCTGGCCCACGCCCTGCATCACATGGGTCATGCCCAATTCGGCAAGGCCGCCGCCGAGTATGCGCGTCTGGCCTTTGCCAGCCAGCCCCGGACCCGCATGTTGCCAGGAATGGGGCAGCTTTTGCCGACCAAGTCCGCAGCCCTGGAAAAGTTCCGCACGCCCCAGACGCCGGAAGCCCTGTTCGCCGCGACACAGGCCGCGACCCAGGACCAGACGGAGCCGGACGACGAACCCGGTGCCCCGGCCAGTGATTCGGAAAAGCCGAATGACTTGGCCGCGCCCGCGTCGTCTCCGAATGCGGAACGCGACGAATACGTGGCCCTGTTCGACGAGGAGCTGGCCGCGCACGAGACCGCGTCCCGTCCGGCCGCGCCGCGCACGAAGCCGGCCGACGTCCAGCGCAAGGAGGCGCGGGACCGGGCCAAGGCCACGGCCAAGCCCGGGCAGTCGCTGTCCTCCGCCCAGAAAAAAATGGAGGCCGCCGCGCGCAAGATGGCCAAGGGCGCGGCCCAGGCCCTGGATGTTTTCTCCAAGTACGGCGGTCTGTCCGTGCGCGAGGTCAAGGATGGCGACGCGCTCGATCAGAACCTGTATTCCGAACTCAAGCCGCACCTCGTGACCGTGATGGAAGGCGCGCGGGAAATGGGTTATGCGGGCAAGGAACTGGCACGCGAAGTGGTCCGCTTTTTGATCAAGACCTTTGGTGCCAAGGCGGCGCAAGCCAAGCCGTACTTCATGCGCTTTGTGGACGAAGAAATTTTGACCAAGGGGGAACGCAATGCTGATGACAAGTTTGCCAGCCAAGGTGTGGAACGAGATGGCCGGGGCCGGGCTGAAGACGGCCTGGGCGCGGGAAACGTGGACGCTGGACGACGCGGGGATTCAGGCCGCCGAGGAGCGGGACGCGGACCGGCTGGACAGCCAGGGCGTGGACTCGATGCTGGTGCAGGCGTTTCTGGACGCGCGCCCGCTGCTGCTGGAACGGGAAGCGATAGCGCGGTACGCGCGGACGCACCCGGAGCTGCGCGGCGCGCTGCCGGAGGTGAACTCGATCAACGAGGCAATCCTGATCGTGACCGGGGATTGGCCCCTGGATCAGTCGGAGACGGAGCAGTTGCGGACGCTGCTCGCGCAAGCGAACGACGAGCCGAACTAGGCCGCGCCGAGGCCCCCGCCGGGCAGACCAAGGGCGACCTGGACAACATCGCCGCGACGCTGCCGTCGCTGCTTCCGGGCCAGCATCAGGACGTGGCCTTTGCCGAAAAGCGGTTCGAGAAAGGCGCGGGCGTGCTGTTCACCAACGGCACGGGCACGGGCAAGACCGGGTCCGGCCTGGGCATCGTCCAGCGTCTGGTGCGGGCCGGAAAGAAGAACATCCTTATCGCCGCGCCCTCGGCCGACATCGCCCGCGCCTGGGTGGACTTCGCCAAGAAGTTCCTGGGCCTCACGGTTACGCCGCTCAAGAGCACCAAGGATGCCGGGTCCGGCGTGGTCGTGACCACGCACGCCAACCTGGGTGCGAACGCGGCCCTGGCGACCAGGCAGTGGGACTTGCTGGTCATGGACGAGGCCCACAAGCTCATGTCCTCGGAGCAGGCCAAGGACACGCGGGCCCTAGACGCCCTGCGCGCCCTGGGGATGCACAAGAACGGCGCGCGGGCCCTTGCCAGGATGCGCCGCCCCGATCTTTTCCAGGCGTGGAAAGACGCGCCGGCGCAGAGTGACGACTTCACGAAAAAACAAAACGAAGAGATCGCGGCCACGAAAAAAGCGTGGGAGGACCACATGGAAGCCGTGCGGGCCGAGGTCGCGGCGGCCCAGGGTCAGAACCGCGCCCGTCTCGATGCGCCCGCCGAAGGCCGCCCCGGCGTGGTCTTTCTGTCGGCCACGCCGTTCTCCTACGAGTTCAACGTGGACTATACCGAGGGCTTTCTCTTCGACTACGCCGAGGTGGATTCCAGCGCGTACAATTCCGGCGACGGCCGCGCGCGGTTCTTCATGCAGCACTTCGGCTACCGCATGCGCACGGGCACGTTGACCAAGCCCGACGCCAACGTGGATTCCGGGCTGATGCAGCGCCAGTTCAATTCCTGGTTGAAGAAGGAGGGGGCGCTGTCCTTGCGCCTGTTGGATGTCGCCCACGACTATGACCGCAAGTTCGTGCTGGTCGAGTCGGCCGTGGGCCGGACCATCGACGAGGGCCTGGACTGGCTGCGCGCCGACAAGCGCATGGGGCCGCTCCTGGATGAGATCAACGCGCGCTTCGATCACCTGTCCCGGCGCTATCTCCTGGAGGCCATCAAGGCCAAGGAGGCCGTGCCGCTGATCCGGCAAAACATGGACCTGGGCCGCAAGGTGGTGGTCTTTCACGACTACAAAAAAGGCGGCGGGTTCAACCCCTTTGACGTGTCCCACCTGCTGCACAGTGACAAGGACGTGACCTATCATGCCGGGGGCAAGCAGGTCACGGTCCGGCTGGGGGATCTGGCCAAGGAGTTCATGGACGCCCGGCCGGACTTGCAGCGTCTGCCTCTCCAGGGCTTGCACAGTCCGCTTGTCACTCTGTCGCGTGAATTTCCCGACATGCTTGTGCTGAACGGCGACATCGCGGCCAAGGACCGTGCCACGGCCCTGGAGCAGTTCCAGGCCGACGATTCCGGGAAAAACCTGATCCTGGTCCAGAGCGCGGCCGGTGAGGCCGGGATTTCCCTGCACGACACCACGGGCCGACATCAGCGCGTGCTCATCAACCTGGGCCTGCCCACGCGGCCGGTTACGGCCATCCAGCAGGAGGGCCGTATTTTCCGGGTCGGGCAGAAGTCCAACGCCATGTTCCGCTATCTGAACACGGGCACGAATTGGGAGCGCTGGGCCTTTGCCTCGACCATCGCCGGCCGCGCCAGCACAGCCGAGAATTTGAGCCTGGGCGAGGAAGCCAGGGCATTGAAGGAAGGCTTTATTCAGGCCTTCGAGGAGTCCGACGCCTGGGCTCCCGGACACGGGGGCGAGGGTACGGGCGGCAAGGAACGGGATGCCTCCGCCGCCGCGGCCCTGACCGCATGGGACCGCGCCAAGACCATGTATTTCGGCCAACAGAAGAAGACCAGCCGGACCAAGTCCGCCGAGGGCGCGGACTATTTCGCCACGCCCGAACCCCTGGGTCTGAAAATGGTCGAGTGGGCCGGGATCACCCCGGACATGGACGTGCTGGAGCCCAGCGCCGGGCACGGGGCCATTGCCCGCTGGTTCCCGGATCTGACCCGCAAAACCATGATCGAACCGTCGCACGAATTGGCCTCCCGTCTGGCCCTTGTCGCCGACGGCAGGATCGTGTCGGATCGGTTCGAGGATCATCACGCCGTCAACAAGTACGACGCCATTATCATGAACCCGCCCTTCGGGACCGCTGGCAAGATGGCCATGGAGCACGTGGCCAAGGCCTTCGCGCACCTGCGCGACGGCGGCCGACTGGTGGCGCTGATTCCGCGCGGGTCGAGCATGGAGAAACGGTTCGACGCCTGGCACGAATCCGAGGCGGCCAAGGATGCCCACCTGCGCATGAGCGTGGATTTGCCGTCCGTGACCTTCGAACGGGCCGGGACCACGGTGGCGGCCCGCGTGGTGGTCATCGACAAGGCCGAAAAGCCGGTCGGGCATGTCGATGCGCGCACGCCGTCGGAGATCGGCGGCGCGACCATCGGGGAGTTTTTCGACAACCTGGAAGGCCGCACCGCTCCGGATCGGATCGTGACGGAAGCGGCCCAGGCCCAGGCCGAAATCGAGGAGCAGGAGCGGGCGCGTGGTGCGTTTTTCGACGCCGTGGACACCAAGCACACCAAGACCGGTGAACCCCTGTACGTGGCCCGGAAGTCCGGGCTGTTATCCCAGGATGAATACAAGCGGGTCGCGGCCCTGGCCAAGGGTCACGGCGGGTGGTGGTCCAGCTTCAAGGGCAAGGGCGCGGTCCCAGGCTTCCAGTTCAAGGACCGGGCCAAGCGCGCCGCCTTCCTGAAAGAAGCCAGGGAAATGCTGGCCGGGTCCGATCCGGACGTGCGGATGAGTCGGGCCAGTGTCGCGCCGTGGCCGGTGGGCTTTCCGAAGGCGTTTTCGCATACGACCGTGTCGAAAGTCACGGGGCATCCGGATTATGATGCGGCCAAGGCCGGAAATCTGGACGCGGCGCGGCGGCTCGTGGCCGACCTCGTGAAGCCGGAGCGCCTGAAAGAACTGGCGGAACGGTTTCCTGGCGCGGTGGTCGTGCCGGTTGAAGAGGTCGAAGCAAAGGGTGTGAACCGCATTCCGTATGCGTTGGCGGAGGCCATCGCTGGGCACGGGCTTTCGATGTTGGGGGCTCCGATCTATCAGACGAGCACGTTCAAGCGTAAGGATCTGGACGCAGTGGCGCGACTGAAGGCCCGAAAGGTATTTGAAGGCGAGGTCGCGGCGGGTCGAAAATATGTTCTCGTGGACGACATCTTGACCCAGGGCGGAACTGTTCATGAGCTGCGGACGCATATCGTCAACAACGGGGGCGAGGTTGTCGCCGTTTCTTCTCTTGCTTTTTCCGCCGGTAGCAATATCATAGCTATCCAACAGGACACCATTGACTCCATCGTTTCGAGGTTTGGCCGTGAACGAACAGAACAACTCCTCCGGGATCACAACGTCACCGGAACCCTCGAAGCCCTCACCGAATCCGAAGGGCGAGCC
>RZYG01000216.1 GCA_009930415.1 Spartobacteria bacterium
AATCGTTTGACGCCTTCCGAACTCGACTTGCTGATGAAGGCCGCGCTTTCTTCTCGCGAGTCAACCAAGAAGCTCTTCCCGCACATCAAGTTCGTCTAGATTCTCCTTTCAGTTCTCCCGCCACGGGCCTGGACGCCATGACCGTCGAGGGCATCGTTCGCGCCCAGGCCGGGAATTGGGCCGTGGCTCCGGGGATTCACGTCGTGCAATCCGTGGCGGATCTGCCTTCGCCGCTCCTTCATGCCGTGCGCAAGGCCGGGGCCGAGGGCGACGTGCAGGCCCTGATCCAGCACGGCGTGGTCTATCTGGTGGCCGACCGCATGACCAGCCCGGACCATGTCCGGCGGACCATTTTGCATGAGGCCACGCTACATCACGGCTTGCGGCTGATCATGACCGACGCGGAGCGCCATCGCGCCCTGGATGTCGCCTGGCAGTATCGCGCCGTGCGCGACGCGGCCACGGAGATTGCCGATACTTATGGGCTGGATCTGGCCAAGCGTGACGAGCGCCGCGTGGCCACGGAAGAGGTGTTGGCGCATTGGGCCGAGGACGGCGTGGAAGCGTCCGCCCTGGAACGGTTTGTCGCGTTTGTCCGCCGTGCCATTCGCCGCGTGCTGCCGGGCCTGAAGGTGAGCGACGCGGAAGTGCGTGATCTGATCGTGCGCGCCCGCCAGGCCGTGGTGACGGGCAAGGGTGTTCGGCGCGAACTGGTACCCGGCACGCCAAGCATGAGCCGTGGCGGCGCCGTGTCTGATGGCACCTTCGCCGCAGCCGACCCGTATTACAAACGCTCCTCGGCCGGGATCACGTCCTCCGTGTCCGGCCTGGTCCGCGACCTGACCAAACGACCCGAAACCCTTGGGCGGCTCAAGGGCATGCAGACCCAGCTCCACAAGGCCCTGACCAACGAGCATTTCGGGCGGATCTGGAACCGCGTCAACCAGCGGGACATGGACGTCAAGACAGCCAGCGCGCGCCCGGCGGAGCTGGCCCCGGACATTCTGCCCAATTTGGACGCGGCCGGAGCCGGAGCCATGCTCAAGACCGCCGTCGGCCTGGGCAAGACGGCCAAGGCCGCCGATCTGCGCATGGCCGCCAAGGCCATGGCCCTGGGCACGTTGTCCGGCAAGGACGCCTCGCCCTTTTCGGGCCGCGTGTTCACGGACAAGGAACTGCTGGCCGGAGTGCGAGTTGGCGCGGATCGCGTCCGCCTGACCAAACCGCAACTGGCGCTGTATCATCAGGGCCGTCGGGCCATTGATCAGAGCCTGGACGAGATGGCCGCGTCCGAAGGCTGGAAGCTGGCCGAGACCGCCCTTCAGGCCGGGGAGCGGGTGCGCCAGCTCGTGATGGATAATCCCGCCATGGCCGGTGTCATGCTGGGCGCCATGTTGAAAAAACAGGGCGCCCATATCACGGGCCGGATTAAGACCCTGTCCACGAGCCTGGACGTGGACGCCGCCAAGGCCACGACCAAGCGCCACGCGGAACTGAACGCCGTGATCAAGGACGCCTACAAGGTGGCGTTACGGAGGTACAAGGCTCGCGCCGAGAAAAACGGCGGCGAGCTGGATTTGGCCAAGGTCGAGGAAGCGGCCCGGGCCATCCGGGACAGGGCCACGGCCGCGCGGGACGAACTGGTGCGCGAGAACCCGAATATGGACGAGCTGGCCGACGTCGTGAAGGAATTGCGCACGCTGGAGGCCCAACTGTCCGCGACCCAGGCCGTCGCGGAGCATGTCGGCGCGATCTTCGAGACCGCCAACAAGCTCAAGGCCGCCGGATATTATCCGCTGATGCGTTTTGGCAAATACCGCGTGGCCGTGACCGTGGACGGCGGCATCGAGCACGTCGAGCGGTTCGAGTCCAGGATCGAGGCCAATCGTCGCCGTCGCGAGTTACAGGCGGCCACGGCGCACGATCCGGAGGCCTCGGTGTCCGAGGTGACGGTGGAGCGCGAGACCACGGACTTCCAGGGCGTAACCCCGGAAACAGCCATGCTTTTCGCGGAGTTCGCCGGACTGGGCGAGGGCGAGGCCATGCAGGCCTGGTACCGCGAAGCCACGGGCCAGCGCTCCGCGCTGCGCCGTTTGCTGCGTCGGCATGGCTACAGCGGCTATTCCGAGGACATGCCGCGCGTGATGGCCTCGTTCGTGCTCTCCAACGGCAAGCGGGCCGGGCATAATTATCACGATCTGGCCATCGGCCGCATGATCGCCGACCCGTCCGTGCCCGGAGACGTGGCCGACGAGGCGCGCGAGCTGGTGGACTATGTCGACAAGCCGGGCGAGGAAGCGGCCCGGTTCCGGTCCTTCTTGGCGTTTTGGTATCTGCTGGGCTCCATCAAGTCGGCGGTCGTCAACGGCACCCAGTCCCTGACCATGACGTGGCCCCGGTTGGCGCAGGAATTCGGCGTGCTCAAGGCCGGGGCGCTGGTCGGGCGCGGCATTGCCGCCCAGCTCGGCGCGGCCGGAGCGGACGCGGATTTGCGCGACGCGCGTCAGGCCGCCAGGCGCAACGGCACCATCGACGCCAACGAGGTGCATCACCTGCACCAGATTGCCGTGCGCAACATGGTGGCCAAGATCGGGAACCCGGCCCTGGCGCAGTGGTTGCGGGCCGTGGCCGGGATTTGGTCCATGCCGTTTGCCATGGTCGAGACGTTGAACCGCGACATCGCCTTTTCCGCCGCCTACCTGGGCGCGCGCGACGTCAAGGCCGCCAATCCGGAGGCCTATGCCCGGCGAATCGTCATGGAAACGCAGGGCGTATATTCCAAGCACAACCGCCCGAACATGGCGCGCGGCGCCCTGGCTGGGTCCGTGCTGTTGTTCAAGCAGTTTCCCATCGCCTACCTGGAGATGCTGGCGCGCATGAATCGCAGCGGTCGCCTTGGCCGGCGCGGGGCCATGCTGGCCCTGGCGGTAATGTGGTCGCTGGCCGGGTGGGACGAGCTCCCCTTTGCCAAGGACTTGCTCGACGTCGCCGATGCCATCCTCCAGATTGCGGGACGCAACACGCTGACCCGCGTGGTCATCGAAAAGGCCGTGCGCGAAAAGTCCGTGGCCGGCCTGAAGGCTGTCCTGGACGAGGCGTCGGCCACGGCCCTGGGCTCGGCCATGGCCGACTTCATCAACGACGGCTCGGCGTCATGGATGGGCGTGGACTTGCGCGGGTCCGTGGGCATGGGGCACCTGATCCCCGGTCTGGGTGCGCTCAAGCCCAGCGAGCAGGACAAAATGGGTCGCCTGTACGAGACCACGGGCGTGGCCGGCGCGGCCGTGCGCGACGCCATTGCCGGCCTGTCCGAGGCCATGCACGGCGACGTCGGTGGCGCGGCCATGAAACTTCTGCCCCGCGCCGGGCGCGATATGCTGAAGGGCGCGGACATGGCCGCCACGGGCGAGATCCGCGACTCCAAGGGCCGCCACGTGGCCGAGGCGGATTTGTTTGACGCCGCATTGCAGGGCGCGGGGTTTCAGCCGCCGGTCAAATCGCGCAAGCTCCAGGCCGTGCGGGACATCAACGAACTGGCCGGGTTTTACGAGGACGCCAAGAGCGGCTTTATCTCCGACATGGCAGAGGCCCTCCTGCGTTACGACAAGGCCGCGGCCGCCGGGGACGCCGCGGCCATGGCCGAATGGTACGCCCGCTTCCTCGCCGCTGGCTCGGCCATGGACGAATGGAACGCCAAGAACCCGGACTATTTGATTCTGGCCAAGGACGTGAAGACGTCGCTGGCGTCGAAGATTGGGAACGTGTCCCTGGATCCGTTGGTGAACGCGCTCAAGAACGCGCCCAAGTCGATCCGAGAAGGGTTGGAGCGGAATGTTGTTGGCGGTGATTAAAAAATGGGCATGGAGTGTTGACTTTGTGGACAGTAATGTCAAAGAGTATCTCTACAAAGTGAACACTTCCCGAACGGAGGCCATTATGGCAACGCTGCAAAAAGGACTGCCCGGCATGGGGGTGGATGAAAAGAAACTGTCGCGGGACAAGCTCCTGCTGCGCTGGTTTAAGGATCGCGGCCTGACCCTGACCGAGGACGTGGCCCAGATCATGGGCGGCGTCCACCGGACGTTCCCTGGCAAATGCTTGATCGCCTGCACGGACGCCCTGCCCAAGGAGATGCG
>RZYG01000217.1 GCA_009930415.1 Spartobacteria bacterium
CGTCGCCGGCACCCTCAGCTACGCCGACCAGCAGTCCACCCTGGACGCGACCTGGATCGAACCGGCCTTCGCCGGCAGCATCCTCGCCCAGGCCACCGTTTCCCCCGTCGTCACCAATAGCCCCGTCGTCACCAACAATCCCACCGGGGGGGTCGACCTCTCGGCCAACGTCGCCAGCGTAGCCCTGAACGGCACCGTTTTGCTCACGGCCACGGGCGGCAACACCTACACCTGGTCCAGCGTGAGGTTTGGACGTTTGGACACGTCGTTTGGCAACGACACTCCCGTCTATACCCGCACGAACGGAACCAGCTCCGATTCCGAAACCATCACGGTCTCTTCGGGCGGCGATTCCGACAGTGTCACCATCCAATTCGACTGATGTCCGCATGAAAAAGCCCTCATCCAAATCCCCGCGCCTGTGCAAGGCGGGCGCGCCGGAAGCCGAAATCTGCCAGACCGCCAACGCGCTGGCCGGCCTGTTCAACCTGAAGGACACGGACGCGCCGGACGGCCTGTTGACGCATAGTCCCGCGCCGAAGAACGTCGTGGACGCGCTGCGCGTGCTGCTGGACGCGATGTTTCCCGGCAAGATCAGCGCCACGCCCGTGGACGGCTCGGATCTGGGCGTTTTCCTGGTCCGCCGCCTGAGCGAGGCCTGGCGCCTGCTGCGCCGGGAAATCCGCCGCGCCCTGCCCTACCGCTGGATCGGCGAGGCCGCGCGCGTCGAAGGCGCCCGCCCGCCCAAGATCGACAATCTCGACCGCGAAACCGACCGCATCCTGAAGGCGTTCCTCGACACGCTGCCCGGCGTGCGCCGGCTGCTCGTCGCCGACGTGCAGGCGGCCTACGACGGCGATCCGGCCGCGCTGACCTTCGCGGAAGTGCTCCTGTCCTATCCCGGCTTGCTGGCCATCGCCGCGCATCGCCTCGCCCATGAGCTCTACCGGCTCAAGGTCCCCATCATCCCCCGCATCATGAGCGAGTGGATCCACACCAAGACCGGCGCGGACATCCATCCCGGCGCGCGCATCGGCCGTGCGTTCTTCATCGACCACGCCACCGGCGTCGTCATCGGCGAAACCACCGAGATCGGCGACCACGTCAAGCTGTACCAGGGCGTCACGCTCGGCGCGCGCTCGTTCGCGCTGGGCGCCGACGGCATGCCCGTCAAGCACGTCAAGCGCCACCCCACCGTGCGCGACGACGTCATCGTCTACGCCCACGCCACGATCCTCGGCGGCGAGACGGTGATCGGCGCGCGCGCGGTCATCGGCTCCAACGTGTTCCTCATGGAAAGCGTGCCGGCCGACAGCGTCGTGTCCTCCACCCATCCCGACCTGCAGATCCGCGAAAAAAAGCGCTCAAAAAAGACTTGAATCCGCGGCACCGTGGAGTAGGATGCCGACGCTTTTGATGGAGGCGTAGCTCAGTTGGAAGAGCAACTGACTCTTAATCAGTGGGTCGTGGGTTCGAGCCCCTCCGCCTCTACCATCTTGGAACCCCGGAACGTCCGTTCCGGGGTTCTGTTTTTTCAAGGTGCCGCGGGGCAGCGGTAACCTTGCGCGCCGGGGCGGCGACTGGGGTGGGTGAAAGAAGGAACCAACCTCAGGAGAAGCCAGAATGAAAACCACCCTCACCGCCAAGTTCGTCGCCGTCGGGGCCGCCGCGGCCCTCGCGCTGCCCTTGACCGCTTCGGCCCGCCACCACCGCTCCGGCGACGTGTTCGCCGGCGCCGTGATCGGCGTGCTGGCCGGCGCCATGATCGCCAGCGCGGCCGACTGCAGCACCGTCTACGTGGCGCCGCCGCCCCCGCCGCCGCCGCCGGTGTATTATTACCCGGCCCCCCCGCCGCCGCCGGTCTACTACGGCTATCCGCGCCCATACCATCGGCCGCCGCCGCCGCCCCAGTACCATCACCAGCGCCGGCCCCACCGGCCGCGGCCCGGCTGCTATTGAGTCGCCGCGCGCAGCGCCGAGCCAAGCAAAACGCCCCGGCCAACGTGGTCGGGGCGGTTTTTTTGATCGAACAGCCCGGACGGCTCGGAGATCCGTCCCTACCCTCCGATAAACACTCGGCGGCCCGGACGGCGCGGCGCGCCGTCCCTATCCTCCCCCGACGGGGTCCCGCCACAGGCGGGCAGGCCATCGGGGGCTCCAAAGCCGGATCAGGGCCGGCCGCTCAGTGCATCCGGCCGGTGGCGCGGGTCACGTAGGCGAGACGGTCGCGGATGGCGTCGGTGAGCTGATCCCACGAGAAGCGCCACTGCCAGTTGCCGCCGGCGACGCCGGGGACATTCATGCGGGCTTCGGAGCCCAGGCCGAGCACGTCCTGCAACGGGGCGACGAAGACGTTGGCGTTCGAGCGCGAGCCCAGGCCGATCAAATCCCAATGGATTTCATGGCCGTCGGTGTGGAGATAATCGAGGACCATTTTGTTTTCGGCGTCGATTTGTTCCTGGGTGCGGGTGCTGCCTTCGCCGGCCTGGCTGTGGAACCAGCCGACGGTGGTGTCGTTGTCGTGGGTGCCGGTATAGACGCAGCAATGCTCCGGGTAGCTCTCGGGGCGGAACTCGGCGGCGCGGTCGTCGTTGCCGAAGGCGAACTGCAGGATGCGCATGCCGGGGAATTCGAACCGGTCGCGCAGGGCTTCGACGGGCGGCGTGATGACGCCGAGGTCTTCGGCGATGATCGGCAGCCGCCCGAGCCGTTGGAGCAGCACTTCGAAGAGATGCTGGTCGGGCCCCTTCACCCACTTGCCGTTCAGGGCGGTGTCGTCGGTTCCGGGGACTTCCCAATAGGCCTCGAAGCCGCGGAAGTGGTCGATGCGGACGACGTCCACCATCTCGAAGATGCGGCGCAGGCGGGCCATCCACCAGTCGTAGTTCTGGGCTTGGTGGGCCTCCCAGTTGTAGAGCGGATTGCCCCAGAGCTGGCCGGTGGCGCTGAAATAGTCCGGGGGCACGCCCGCCACCACGCTCGGCTGGCCGTCGGGCTTGAGGAAAAACAGGTGCGGGTGCGCCCAGACGTCGGCGCTGTCGTGCGCGACGAAGATGGGGATGTCGCCGATGAACTGGATGCGGCGTTCCGCGCAATAGGCGCGCAGGCGCTTCCACTGGCGGTCGAACAGGTACTGGGCGATCTTCACGGCGCGGATATCCGCGGCGTGTTTTTCGCGGGCGGCGGCGAGCGCGGCGGGCTCGCGGCGGCCGAGTTCGGGCTCCCATTGCGTCCACGGCACGCCGCCGTGGGCGTCCTTCAGCGCGGAAAACAACGCATAGTCGTCGAGCCAATCGGCGTTGCGCGAGCAGAAGTCCGCGAACTCCGCCTGCATCTCCGGAGAAGCTTTTTCGGCGAACGCGGCGCAGACTTTCTTCAGTACGGCGAAGCGGGCCTGGATGACGGGGCCGAAGTCCACCCGTCCGGCCGGGAAGGCCGGAAAATTCTTCAACTGGGTTTTGGACAGCAGCTTGTCCTGGACGAGCAGATCGAAACTGATCCAGAGCGGATTGCCGGCGAACGTCGAGGGGGACTGGTACGGACTGTCGCCGTAACTGGTGGGTCCCAGGGGCAGGATCTGCCACAAGTGCTGGCCGGTGGCCTGCAGGAAATCCGCGAAGCGATATGCCTCGGGGCCGATTTCGCCGATGCCGTAGGGTCCGGGCAAGGACGTGGGATGCAGCAGGATGCCGGAAGCTCTTGGGAATTTCATATGCGGCTCACTCCTCGAATCGTTGAATCGAACCGTGAATATGGCAGAACGCGCCCGGCTTGTCGAAGCGTTTTATTGAGGCGTTTTTTCCGAACAAATCGCAGGGATTGAACGCGGGACGGGGGCGTCCCGGGATCCGCCCCTCCGGGCAGGTAGGGATGGCGCGCCGCGCCGTCCGGTCTGGCGGATTGGTTGTTTATCGCGGACGCCGGCGGCGCGGCGTCCCTACCCCGGATCAGGGCGCGGTCAAACGGACGCGGACGTCGCCGTACCACTCGCCGAGCGAGTCGTTGGT
The DNA here is from genome assembly GCA_009930415.1 of Spartobacteria bacterium. Classification (GTDB taxonomy): domain Bacteria; phylum Verrucomicrobiota; class Kiritimatiellia; order CAIQIC01; family Lenti-01; genus Lenti-01. The sequence continues at coordinate 4,008 of RZYG01000217.1, forward strand.
GACGACCATGTCGGGCACGCCCCACCCCAGATTGCTGGTGATGAGGGGGCTCATCAGGTTCGTCGCGTAGACCAACTGGTAGTAG
>RZYG01000218.1 GCA_009930415.1 Spartobacteria bacterium
CGCGCGCTGAAAGCGGCGTGCCGGCGCGATCCGCGCGTAAAAGGCGTGCCGTCGAGCAAGGGCATCCTCTGACGCGCCCATGATCGGCATCGTCGATTACGGGATGGGCAATCTCGGCAGCGTGGCGAACGCGCTGGCGTTCCTGGGCGCGCCCGCGCGCATCCTGGCCAACCCGGCCGAGCTGGCGGACTGCCGCGCATTGATCCTGCCGGGGGTAGGGGCGTTCGGCGACGGCATGGCGAACCTGGAGCGGGCGGGCTACGTGGAGCCGCTGCGGGAATGGATCGCCGCGGACCGGCCGCTGCTCGGGATTTGCCTGGGCTTGCAGATGCTGTGCGCCGGCAGCGCCGAATCGCCGGGCACGGCCGGGCTCGGCGTCATTGCCCAACCGATCGAGAAATTCGCGCTGCCGCCGGAGTGGAAGGTGCCGCAGATCGGCTGGAACCGCGTGCGCCGCGCGCCGGGGCGGGACGAGTGCCCGCTGCTGCGCGGCATCCCGGACGGCACCTACTTCTATTTCGTGCATTCCTTTTATTTGCCGGGCGCGGCGGGCTGGGACGCGGGGCGAACGGATTACGGGGTCGACTACACTTCGCTCGTTTGGCGCGGTCGCGCGGCGGCCGTGCAGTTCCATCCGGAAAAGAGCCAGCAGGCGGGCTTGCGCATGCTGAAGAACTTCGTCGACTGGAGCCGGGAGTAGGAACGATGGACGCTTTCACGATCTTGCCGGCGGTGGACCTCAAGGGCGGCCAGTGCGTGCGCCTGCGGCAGGGCCGCGCGGACGACGCGACGGTGTACGGCGACGATCCCGCGGCGCAGGCGCGCGTCTGGGCGGCGCAAGGCGCGACCTGGCTCCACGTGGTGGACCTCGACGGCGCCTTCCAGGGCCACCCGGTCCATCTGGACGTGGTCGGGCGGATGGCGGCCGCGGCGGGCATCCCCGTCGAATGCGGCGGCGGCTTGCGGACGGACGCGGACATCGATGCGCTGCTGGCGCGCGGCGTGCGCCGCGCCATTCTCGGCACGCGCGCGCTGGAGCGCGTGGACGAGCTGGCGGCGCTGGCGAAGAAATACGGCGACAACCTGGCCGTGGGCATCGACGCGCGCGACGGCTTCGTGCAGGTGAAAGGCTGGACCGAGACCTCGCGCACGACGGCCGTGGACCTCGCGCGGCGCGCGGCGTCCGCGGGCGTCCAGACCATCATCTATACCGACACGGCCACCGACGGCATGCTGCGCGGGCCCAATTTCGCCGGCACCGCGGAAGTTTGCGACGCCGTGGGGCCCGGGTGCGGGATCATCGCGTCCGGCGGCATCACGACGGCGGACGACGTCGTCCGGCTGCGCGCGCTGGGGAAGGCGAATCTGGCGGGAGCCATCGTAGGCAAGGCGCTCTACGAGGGACGCACGTCCATGGCGGAATTGCTAGCCGCGGCGCGCGCTTAGAACAGATCGGCGAAAGCCAAGGCCATGACCTGCGTGCCGGCGTCGTTGGGATGCAGGCCGTCGGCCTCCATGAGGGCGCGATTGGCGGGTACGATGGCGCCGTCGGGGCCTGGCGCTCCGCCGAATTCCGCCTCGAGATCCACGCACGGAACCCGCATTTCCGACGCCAGGGAGCGGATCGCGAAGTTGAGTCCGCGGGTGCCGCCGGCGAAGACGCCGTGGCTGCCGAACGGAATGGGATAGGTGGCCAACACGGGCACGACGTTGTTCTGGCGGCAGATCTCCACCATCTGGCGCAAGGCTCCGGCGGTGCCGCCGGTGCCTTGGCCGTGGATGACGTCGTTGATGCCGTAGAGGATCAGCATGAAGCCGGGCCGGTTGCCGACGATGACGCTTTGGATGCGGCCAAGGCCTTCGCGCGCCATCGTGCCGTTGATGCCGGCATTGACCACGACCTTGCCGATCCATCCCGACAGCCGGGCCGGATAGGGCGCGCAGGCGCACCGGTTGCCCATCGTGATGCTGTCGCCGAACGCGACGACCACGCCCACGTCGTTGGCGCCCGGATTTTTGTTGGACAACCCGCCTCCGCCGTCGCCGCCGCAGCCGGCCATCAAAGCAAACAAGACCGCCAGCGCGGGGCCGCGCAACACGCTTGTTCGGTACTTGCGGTCCATGGCATGCCGGCGTTCAGAACTGGTCGGCGCAGGCCAGCGCGATGACTTGCGTGCCGGCGTCGTTGGGGTGGAGCCCGTCGGGCCCCAGCAAGGCGAGATCGCTGGTCCGCCACTCGGGATTGAGCGGATCCTTGCCGTCGGCGAACTCGCGTTCGAGATCGACGCAACGAACGCCTTCCGCGCCGGCGAGGCTTCGGATGCCGCGGTTCAGCGAAATCGTCGGTCCGGCGAACAGGTTGTGGCCCAGCATGGGGCGCGGATAGGTCATGAGCACGGGCACGACGTTGTTCTGCTTGCAGATCTGCACCATCTGGCCGAGCGCAGGCAGCACGCTGGCGGGATTGGCGCTGTGGATGACGTCGTTGATCCCGTAGAGGATGAACATGTAGGCGGGGTGATACTTGTCGATCGCGCTTTGGGTGCGGCCGGCGTTGCTGGTCGCGGTGCTGCCGCCGACGCCCGTGTTGTAGACGACCTTGCCGATCAGACCCGCCAACCGCGCGGGGTAGGGCGCACAAGCGCATTCGCCGCCCTGGGTGATGCTGTCGCCGAACGCGACCACCACGTTGAGGTCGTTGTTGCCGGGATTCTTGTTTTCCAGCGACGAGCCGTCCGACCCGCAGCCAGTCAGCAGCAACGCAACGAAAAAGGCGGACAGCCCTGTACTCGTGATCCACCCGCGACGTTCGTTCATGGCGCTACCCTCCGCAGATATTTTCATATCTGCTTGGAGCGTACGAAAATGGAACGGATTGTCGAGCCGAAAAACGTGAAAATCACGTCAAGAACGCCGATGCCCGGCCCAGCCCGGTTCAGAACAGATCGGCGAAAGCCATGGCGATGATCTGGGTGCCGGCGTCGTTGGGATGCAGGCCGTCTTCGATGAAGAGATTTTCCCCGCCGGCGAATTCGAGCTCGAGATCCGCGCATTCGAGACCCAGCTCCGCGGCCAAAGCGCGGATGCGGCCGTTGAGGACCAGCTCGCGGGGCGCATAGGCCGCATGGTCTCCGATCGGCTCCGGATACGTCGCCAGCACGGGCACGACGTGTTCTGCGCGGCAGATCTCGACCATGTCGCGCAAGGCATCGACGATGCTCCCGATTTGGGCACCGTGGGCGATGTCGTTGTGGCCATAGAGAATCAGCATGAATCCCGGCCGGATCTGCCGGATGACCGCCCGGGCGCGCTCGACGTTTTCGGTCGCCTGGCTGCCGCTCACGCCGGCGTTGACGACCGTCTTGTCCGTCATGGCCTGCACCCGCGCCGGATAGGGCGTGCAATCGCAGCGGTTGCCCAGCGTGATGCTGTCGCCGAAGGCCGCGATCACCCGCACGTCGTTGTCGCCGGGATCCTTGTTCTGGAGACCGCGGGTCGGCCCGCCGCCGCCGCAACCCGCAAAAACGGCGAGGCCCAAGGTCAACGACAGCAGACGGAAGCAATGGCTATTCATGTTTCTCCTCAGAAGACGATGCGCGCCAGATTAGCGGATTTGAACCGTTTGGCCAGCGCGGAATGCCGCGGCGGCGGAAAAATGTGGCGCAGGGCGGGGGTGGAGTGTTTAATGCCCCGCATCATGAATTGCGGCGGATCCTGGGTCGAAGTGGATTTGAACCGGCTGCGCGGCAACGCGACCGCCATCCGGGCCGCGCTGCGCGGCGCGGACCTGATCGCCGTCGTGAAGGCCGACGCCTACGGGCATGGCTTGGCGGCGGCGGCGGCGGCGCTGGCCAGCGCGGGCGTGCGGCGCTTCGCCGTGGCCTACGTCGCGGAGGCCGCGGCGGTGCGCGCGGCCGCGCCGGACGCCGAATTGGTTTTGGTGCTGGGCGCGGCGCTGGCGGCGGACGTGCCGCTTATGCTGCGCGACCGGATCGTGCCCGTCGTGGTTTCGTCCGCGCATGCGCAGGCGCTTTCCGCGGCGGCCGGGGCCGCCGGCGGACGCCTGTCCATGCAC
>RZYG01000219.1 GCA_009930415.1 Spartobacteria bacterium
AAAAAACCGCCGGAAAATTTTAGCAGGAAAACAGGAAACGACAGGAAAACAGGATAGATCGGGGGGTGGATGGTAGGGACGGCACGCCGTGCCGTCCGGACGGTCGCCCGGAACGGACGCCGGCGGCGCGGCGTCCCTACCCACAAACAATTTATGGCCACGAAATTCTACAAGGAAAACCCGGACGCCGCGCCCGCGCGACCCGCGCCGCCGGCGGCGGACGGCCCGGTGCACGACTTGGCGCTCATCCGCAATTTCAGCATCATCGCGCACATCGACCACGGCAAGACGACGCTGTCCGACCGGTTGCTGGAGCTGACGGGCGCGATCGCCAAACGCGACCAGCGCGACCAGCTGCTGGACGACATGGACCTCGAGCGCGAGCGCGGCATCACGATCAAGGCCCATCCCGTCACGATGAAATACAAGGCGCGGGACGGGCAGACCTACGAATTCAATTTCATCGACACGCCCGGCCACGTGGATTTCTCCTACGAAGTGAGCCGCAGCCTGGCTGCGTGCGAAGGCGCGCTGCTGGTGGTGGACGCCACGCAGGGCGTGGAAGCCCAGACGGTGGCCCACGCGTTCCTCGCCGCCGCCAACCACGTCAAGATCATCCCGGTCCTGAACAAGACCGACATGCCGGCGGCCGATCCGGAGACCGTGGCGCGGCAAATCGAGGACATCTTCGCCATCGGACGCGAAGAATGCTTCCACGTCAGCGCCAAGACCGGCGCCGGCGTGGCGGAGGTGCTCGAGGCGCTCGTGGAACGCATTCCGCCGCCGAAATCCGAACACCCCGGCGAGCTGCGCGCGCTGGTGTTCGATTCCGAGTACGACACCTTCCGCGGGGGCATCATCTACGTGCGGATGTTCGACGGCGCGATCCGCCGCGGCGACCGCATCCGCATGATGGGCGCCGGCAAGGACTACGAAGTGCAGGAAGTCGGCCTGTTCAATCCCAAGCCGCAGCCGACGGCCGCGCTCCAGGCCGGCCAGGTGGGCTATTTCCTCGCCAACATCAAGGCCACCGCGGAAATCCTGATCGGCGACACCGTGACCACCGCGCGCAATCCCACCGCGCATCCGCTGACCGGGTTCAAGGCCATGCACCCCATGGTCTTCACGGGGCTGTATCCCATCGACGCCGACGACTACGAGAAGCTGAAGTACTCGCTCGAGAAGCTGGCGCTCAACGACAGCTCCTTCCAGTACCAGACCGAGTCGAGCGTGGCGCTGGGCTTCGGGTTCCGCTGCGGATTCCTCGGGCTGCTGCACATGGAGATCGTGCAGGAACGCCTGCGCCGGGAATACGACTGCGACATCATCGCGACCTATCCGGGCGTCGTCTACCGCGTGCGGATGAACGACGGCACCGTCAAGGCGGTGGACAACCCCGTCTTCCTGCCGGACCCCACCGAATTCGAAGCCATCGAAGAGCCCATCGTGAAGATGTTCCTGATCTGCCTGGGCGAGCAGATCGGCGACATGATGAAACTGGTGATGGACAAGCGCGGCATGATCGACCGCACGGAAACCCTCGACGCCAAGCGCGTGATGCTGACGTGCACCATGCCGCTCAACGAAATCCTGATCGACTTCCACGACCGCCTCAAGAGCCTGTCGCGCGGCTACGCCTCGATGGACTACGAAGAGGCCGGCTACCGCGAGGACGATCTCGTCAAGCTGGACATCCTCGTGCACGGCGACGTCGTCGAGGCGTTTTCGTGCATCGTGCACCGCGACAAGGCGGAGGCCCGCGGCCGGCAGATCTGCGAGGTGCTCGTGGACCTGATCCCGCCCGCGCAGTTCGCCATCGCCATCCAGGCCGCGCTGGGCGCGAAAGTCATCGCGCGCACCACCGTGCGCCCGTACCGCAAGGACGTCACCGCCAAGTGCTACGGCGGCGACGTCAGCCGCAAGCGCAAGCTGCTCGAGAAGCAGAAGGAAGGCAAGAAGCGCATGAAGCAGTTCGGCAAGGTCGGCATCCCGCAGGAGGCGTTCATCGCCGTCCTGAAGACGAAGCATTGAAAGCCGGCAACGACGAATGACGCGAAAGAACAGCCCAAGAGTAGACAGGATGACGGGATTGGACAGGATGGACAGGATGGCAGCCGGGGAATTTCGGCAGGAAAACAGGATGAGATGCCCTCTGTGAACCTCCGTGAACCTCTGTGTGAGATGTTCGAATATCCCAGGTTGAAGAACGGATGAGCGGATGAATTATTTTGAAAAACGGCGGCTGAAGAAAACGGTTCACGGCGTCCGGCACCTGGTGCGCCACGCCCAGCGCATGCGGGAAGACGTCGCGCCCGCGGGGGAGCTCGCCGCGGCGCAGGCCGCGGAAACCGCGCTGGCCGGAGCCTGGCGCGCGCGCGATTGGGACCGCTTGGAACCCGCCTGCGAGGCCGCGGCCGCCGCGGCGGAACAGCTCATGCCGCCGCGGCCGTTCCCCAAATGGCGCGAGAACGTCGAGGTCCTCGTCGTCGCCGTCTCGCTGGCGATGGCCTGCCGGACCTATTTCATCCAGCCCTTCAAGATTCCGACGGGCTCGATGCAGCCGACGCTCAACGGCGTGACCGCGCAGCCCCAGGAAGGCAAGCGCTGGTCCGACCGGCTGCCGTTCAATCTCGTCAATCTGGCCCTGTTCGGCGAACGCTACGTCGAAGTCCGCGCGCGGAATTCCGGCCGTTTGGAATACGCCGGGAACATGAACGACCAGTACGTCCTGCGCATCGGCGCGGAATTGTATCCGCTCTGGGTCGCCATGAAGCCCGACAGCCCGTTCTTCAATCCCGATCCCGACAAGAGCATGAAACTGAACTTCAACCTCGGCGACCGCGTGGAGGCCGGCCAGCTCATCGCGTCCGGCCGCGTGCGGCAGGGCGACCATATCTTCGTCAACAAGGTGGCCAACAACTTCGCGCGGCCCAAGCGGGGGCAGGTCGTCGTGTTCGATACCAACTACATCCCCGAGAAGGAACGGCTCGGGATCCGGCCCGATTCCTTCTACATCAAGCGCCTCGTGGGGCTGCCGGGCGAGACGATTTCCATCCGCGACCGCCATCTGGTGGTGGACGGCCAGTCCGTGACGGAGCCCTTCGCTTTCAAGCGCCTGACGACGGATCCGCGCTATCGCGGCTACGTGACGCGCCCCAACTCCCGGCTGCCGACCGAAAGCGCCGAAATCCGCCTCGGCGAAAAGCAATTCCTGCCCTTCGGCGACAATACCTATTCGAGCCTCGACGGCCGCTACTTCGGTCCCGTCTCCGAACAGGCGCTGGTCGGTCCCTCGTTCTTCGTCTATTGGCCGCTGGGGCCCCATTGGGGAATCTCGAGATAGAGAGGTCCAACATGCTCAACGGAAAGAAAATCGCGGTGGTGATGCCGGCCTACAACGCCGCCAAGACCTTGCGGAAAACCTACGACGAAGTGATGGCCCAGGGCGTGGTGGACCGCGTGATCGTCGTGGACGACGCCAGCCGCGACGAGACGGCCGCCATGGCCCGGGACCTGCCGAACGTCTTGGTGCACGTGCATGAGAAAAACCGCGGCTACGGCGGCAACCAGAAGACCTGCTACCGGCTGGCGCTGGCGGAGGGGGCCGACGTCGTGATCATGGTGCATCCCGACTACCAGTACACCCCGAAACTGATCCTCGCCATGGCCAGCCTGATCGCCGGCGGACTCTACGAATGCGTGCTGGGCTCGCGCATCCTCGGCGGCGGCTCGCTGAAAGGCGGCATGCCCGGATGGAAATACGTCGCCAACCGCGCGCTGACCTTCGCCGAAAACCTGCTGCTGGGCGCCAAGCTCTCCGAGTACCACACCGGCTACCGCGCGTTCTCGCGGCGGCTGCTCGAAGCCCTGCCGCTGGAGAAGAATTCCGACGACTTCGTTTTCGACAACGAAATGCTGGCCCAGATTCTTTGGTCCGGCACCTTCATCGCCGAAATCAGCTGCCCCACGAAGTACTTTCCGGAAGCCTCCTCCATCAACTTCCGCCGCAGCGTCCGCTACGGCTTCGGCTGCCTCCGCGTGGGCCTGACCTACCGCCTGGC
>RZYG01000035.1 GCA_009930415.1 Spartobacteria bacterium
GGATGTCACACATTCACCCACTGGTCCGATCCGATACTCCCGCCGTTCCATTTTTCCAATCCTTCCGTGCCACATTACCGACACGAAAGCGCGAAAGGGATCGCCACCGGCGGGCCTCGTTGTAGCTGGCCTCGGTGAGGCCGGCGGCTGTTTCTCCGATCCCCGGCCTCACCTGAAGATTGGATATTGAACATTGACCTCTCTCCTCCCCCGGCACGGGGTCGTACCGGTTCCACCCGATTCGCCGGCTCACCGCCCCGGCCTACAGCAAGGCAGGAGGCCCCATGATGCAGCATGCCGCCCTCAAGGACAAACCACCACCGTCAGTTCGGACCAGCCCGGGGGCATGAACGTCACATAGCCGCGATAAGGTTTCGTCACGTAGCTCGTGCCCAGCACGCTGCAAACTCCATCGGGCGGACCATAATATTCGCCATGATCCGCGACTCCGCCAGTGGAGGAATCGACGCCCTCCAAACTAACGCCCCCCGGCCCCTGGAACGCGTCGATCGGAACCGACGCAACGCCCACCACCACCACCCGGGCCCGGGAAACGCGAACCGTGACCGTGGAACTGGCCTGAGCCAAACGCACATAGCCGTTGGTAGAGGGATCATAACATTGCGAATGATTCAAGGCCGCATCGCCTTCCCAGATTTCATAGGCATGCCCAACGTACCGCTCGGCCGTGAAGGCTCCCGTCAAGACCGCGCCGTTGTTGAGGCGGGAAAGATAGGTCGCAACCAACGTGTTTTCCGTAGCCGTTCCGACGGCATTTCCGTCGCCGTGGCCGAAGAAGAAATTGGTGCCCTGAACCGTTCCGACCAATTCGTCTTCAAAGCGAACGTGGGATGGAAAATGGTGCAGATGGATGATGCCCGTGCGAAACAAGACGCCGGTCGAACTCACCCGCCAGAACCCGTCCAGATCCACCGCCGGCAAAGGAATTCTCGAAGAAACCATCCGGTAGAATTCCCGGTTGGCGGTCTTTGCGGGCAAGGGAACTTCCATCGACGACTGAGCCGACTGGAGATTGGCAGCGATCAGCGCCGTACGCCAGTTTCCGCCGGGAGAGGCGGCGGATTGCAGCGTGTAGAACCTATCCGCTTCCAGATCTTCTACCCGCATCTTGCCGGCGCTTTGGCTCGCCGCCAGGCGCGGCGACACTGCATCGGCATCGAGCCATCGCATGTTTCCCAAGAGCCGAAAATTGTCCAAGGACAGCTCGGCAATCGAATCGAAGGCCCCCCGCGCCGCCAGCGCCACGGTGATCTGGCCCGTCAAGCTTTGAACGCCGACACCCAATGTGACGTCTCGGTGCCAGACCCCGTCCGGAAACATCTGCTGCCAACCCGTCAGACTTTGAAACGGCGCCGTGCTTTTTCCCAAACGGATTTCCCCGCTGTCGGGTCCCAACCAAAACGAAAGCGATCCACGTTCGCTCAAATAATCCAGCGCGATCGATTCAAGATCCAGCGCGTATCCGGGCTCGATCACCAGCGTGACGCAAAAATAGTTTGCAGGTTCATCGACATCCCAACCACGCGAAGTCGCCACCCCGTTATTGGTCTCCAATAACGAGTAGGCGGTATCAAAGGGCGTCGCATGGGCAATTCGCGCATCTTGAATATTGGGCTCCATTCCGGACGAAAAATCATATCCCAGCAGGATTTCCGCCTGGACGGGCTGTTCCATGCCGGCCAGCATCGCCAGAAGGAACAAAACGGATCCTGCAGTTTGCCTCCATCTTTTGCACCCACCCGCGCGGATATCGCTCCGAACCACCAAACGATTAGTTTGCTTGTCGGTCATCTCGCGTCCTCCTGTGATGGATTCACCATAAGACTTTCGCCCAAAGGGAGTCAAACAGCGATTGCAAGAACATTCCGGCCCGTACCTGTTTCCTTGACCATTGGATATGGGTCTTCATTCCCGCCGGCTTGCCGCCCCGGCCTGCAGCAAGGCGGGACGCCACACTTCGCACCGCACGCAAGAAGGGCGGGACAGAGCCCGACCCTCCAGAAATCCAGAACCCGTTGCCGACTCGCCTGAGCTAGGGCGGCACGCTGGCCGCGTCGTAGGGATTCGAATCGGCATCGAATTCGTTCGTGTTGCTGGCCCCGTCGCCGTCCCAATCCTCGCCCGGCGCCGTCCCGGCGTCGCCCGGCGTCACGTTGTACTGCAGCAGATACTGCTCGTAGGCCGAATACGACGGCGCGGCATAGGGCGTGATGATAATGTTATCGACGTTGGCGCGCCCCATGTCGGGCACCCAATCGGTACGGATTCGGACGTACATTGGTTGGTTTATATTGACGCTTGTTTCAAATTTCGTCAATTCGGCAACCCCGTTGGGGTCAACGCGCCCCACGCTCAGCCAATCACCCGGGTCGGTGCTCGTTGCGACTTCCACCAGCAAAGGTTCCGCCTTTTCATCTCCGGCGTACTGGGCATACAGGAACGATATGGTGCCGATCCCGGTCGGCATCAGCTTGTTGGAAGAGGTCATGTGGGCCGGATAAAAACTTCCGAAACAGGCCGCTCGCTTACCTACTTTCACGTCCAAAGCTGAATCGCCGATCCGCGCCTGATCCATAAACCAGGTTTCTCCGCTGAGCACGACCGACCCGAGATCGAAGCTGGTTTTGACTTCACCGGCGTTTTCGAATGTAATCTCCATGGTCCCCGGCGGCAGGTATTCCGTCACGGCGATGTCCAGAGTTCCGGTGGTCACGCCATAGGCGTTGTTCGCCACCATGTAAAGTCGGTTGGTTCCGCTGAAATCAGCGGCAACCGGCGTGTAACTGAAAATCCCTCCGGCGAAATTAACTGTTCCGGCGGGGCTCGGATCGACCCACCAACTCGTTATCGATCCCGAAGGCAAAATCGACACGGCCACCTGCAACGTATTGCTCACGCGGACCGACACGTCGCTCCCGGGCGTAAACGAAAACACCGGCGGCCCCGTCAACGACATCGCCGTGCCGATGATCTTGAGCGAATTAGCGTTAATACGCCAATTGCCGCCCGAACCTTCCGCTAAATACCCATAAAAACGCAACTTAAAGCTATTTCCTTCTGCGACCGATATATTCAAATCGGATATCGAGTAAGATCTTGGGTTGGTGTTGTCGGGTACCGCATTGGTCGCCAGCACTTTATATGAAGAAAAATTGTTTGTTGAAATTCGAACCTGAAACTCGCGAATACCTGTGCCGGATCGATACTCTCCGAAGTCGACCTGATTTATGACCAATCCAAACCCGCCTTCCGGCGAAAGGGTTACTTCATAATAATCCGTTGAATCTGGTGACCCTCCAGACGTCCAACTGTTTGCATACGCTCCGTTTGGTCCATATGTAATTGCCCCTATTCCAGCCCCGCCTACAAAATTGCCAACGGTCACCTTGTCGGATTCTTCGGTGGTTCCGGTCCCGTCCGCCGTCAAAGCCCATGCGCCCAGCTCGGCACCCGTGGCGACCGCAGCCAAGCCCCAGCCCATGAGAGAAATCAGAATCCAAATGATCGCTTTTTTCATGGCATTCGCTCCCGGTACAGTCTTCACCGCTTTCAATCTACCGTTTTTGCCCGGTTCCGGCCAATGGAAATTCTCCCGAGGTCCGAGGTCCGAGGTCCGAAGTCCGAGGTCTGTCCACGCGGGACGGGAGCCCCGCGCTACATAAAGCCGCAAGAAAAACTACGAAATGCGCGAATATCGCGAAAATTGGACACTGGCCATTGGCTTACTGCCCATCGTCCCCAGTCCCATGTCCCCGGTCTGCTGACCTCGGACTCCCCCCGCCCTCCACCCCAAACCGCCGTCCCAAAATTGCCCAAAATTGCTCCGCCGTCCCTCTTGTCAGGATTTGATAAAAGCAGTAGGGTTCCAGTGGGCGGAAGTCGGATTCCGACCGGAACGCTAGAGGTGGCCATGAGGATCAGAGCCGGAATCATCGGAGCGGCAGTTGCAGGGCTGGCATTGTCCGCCCACGCCTCCATCTATACCTCGATGGCCGTGCCCGGCGACCATAATGGTTGGAATACCGCACCCAGCATGACGCTGATTGGCGGGGCCGGCAACGTCTGGGTCTGCACGCAAAATTTCTCCGCTGTCACAGGTTCTTTCAAGTTCGCGGCCAACGGCGGTTGGACGACCAACTGGGGCGGCAACGCCGCGATTGCCCGCGTTCCGGCCACCGCATCCGCACCCAATCTCGGTGGGACCGACTTGGCCTACTCCGGTTTGACCCCCGGCAATTACCGCATCACGTTCAATGATTCCACCCGCGAATTCCTGGTGGAATGGGCTGACGGCGCCCCCCTGCCTCTCCCGTCCGTCACTAATCTTGCGCTGGTCGGCACGTTCAACAATTGGGCTTCCACTGCCAGCAGCATGTTGACCAACCATCCGGCGCCGGATACCAACACGTGGAGCCTTTCCATCGACCTGTTCCAGGACACGGCATTCCAATTCAAACCGAACGGCACGTGGGACAACCAATTCGGCGCGCCCGAAGGTGCCACCATCGCCGTCCCGGGCGTGGGCATTCCCGTCACCAACAACGCCTGCGGCAAATCCGACTACACGCTCTCCGACATCGTGCCCGGAACCTTTCGATTCTCGCTGAACGTCAGCAACGCCACCCTTACCATCACGCAAACCGCCACCAACAGTGCGGGTCCCCTGGCCAGCGTCTCTGCCGTTGGGAATTTCGTCGCGGGGTCGCCGCCGGACGTCAATCTCGAAAAGATCGGCGGCACCGTTTGGCGATCCGACTTCAACGTCACCAACGCGGCCAGCTTCAAGCTCAACTTTCTTGGTCGCGACACCAATGGCATCTCCGTACGCTACTGGGGCACAACCAACGCCTCTCCGCTCGCGTTGCCCGCGACCGGTTCGATGCTTTCATCCACAAGCAACGTCTACACGAACGCCACCATCACCGCCCCCCCCGGCAACTACCGCATCACGTTCGATTCCGCCAGCGGCGCTTTCAGCGTCCAGCAGCGCTACACGGCTTCCAGCGGGGTGAATTTGCTGTCCAATCCCTCTTTTGAAGCGGAATCCTTCGGCGTGCCGGACAATTGGGGCGTTTTCCATGCCCAAAGCGGCACACAAGACGATTTCGGCGCCCATTCGGGCAACCGTTGCGGCATTTTGCTGCGCAAAACCGTTGAAGCCGACCCCGATTTGGGCAATTTCGATCAAACCACGGCTTCTCTGGGCAGCCTTTCGGGCCAAACGTTCCGCGTGTCCGCCGCCTTCCGCACCGCCGGGGATTGGCAGGCGGAAACCGTCCGGATCATCGTGGAATGGATCAGCGGTGAAACCACCGTTTGGCAAGACTCCGTCGAAGTGGTTGGCTTGACCGAGGCATGGCAAATCCACGCTCTGGAAACCCCGGTTCCCGGAAACAATCTCAAAGCCAAAATCCTGTTCAAGTACGACGGCGATCCCGGAACCGGCGTTTTGCTGATCGACGATGCCGAAGCCCGCATAGCGGCTTCGCGGTTCCAGAATTTCGACACGTGGCTTCTGAGTACCTTCCAAAGCTATTCGCCCGACTGGGCGGTCAGCCACGGAAAAACGATCTATAACCTCCCCGCCAGCACGCCGACGGGCGGCGTTTTCATATCGAAATACATCGAGGGCACGGGCAACAACAAAGCCGTGGAAATCTTCAACGGCATGGCCACCGCGGTCGATTTGGCTGCCGGCAGCTACGTTTTGCAGCAGATCAACAACGGCATAACGACAACCAACATCGCCTTGTCGGGAACCATTCCGGCCGGAGGCACGTTGGTCGTTGCACGACCATCTTCCCCCGGCCCCTTCACCAACTACCCGCCCGATCCGGCCATTGCCGAAGTGCCATTGCTCTTCACGAACAAATATCTCACGTTCAACGGCGACGACAGGATTGTTCTTCGCCAAGGCGGCGCTGGTGGCACCGTCAAAGACTGCGTCGGCAGCACCGGCGCCAACCCCGCGGGTGCCCCCTGGACCCTCTACGCCACCGACCGCACGTTGCACCGCAAACATTCCGTTTTCTTCGGGAATACCACCTTCACGCCTTCCGAATGGACGGCGTATCCCAAAGACACCTTCACTGAACTTGGCCTGCACTTCCTTTCCTTGGATGACCCCAATGCGCCATATCTCCCGTCGGGCTACAGTCTCTTGCTCAACACCAACGCCGCGCTCGTGACGCCGGAACTGGAGGGCGGCATCGGCGACGTCAGCTTCTACGCCCGGGTCCAGGGCGGCACGACCGGAAGCGACCTCCAGCTCGCCGTTGAAACGGCCACCTCGGCGCTCAGCACCAACTGGACTCTGGTCGAAACGCTGACCGTTCCGTTCGGCACCACCAACTTCACGCTCTTTTCCAGCTTTGCCAACCGTTCCGACCACGCCCTCATGCGCATCCGCCATGTCGGCGACGGCACCACCAACCGAATCCGCCTCGACGACGTCGCCGTCGGCGAAGCCTATGCCGTCCGCCGCACCCAGAACTTCGCCGACTGGACCTCCTTCCTTGGACTCCCGCTCGGCACCTATGCCCGCGCGGAATGGACCATCCAAAACGCCCAGATCGGCACCAACGGCTACTACGGCAGTTTGTCCGCGAACCTATATCCCGACTCGGGCTCCGTCACCTCCCCCACCTTCGAGGGCGGCGTGGGTACGGTCAAATTCCGGATGATGACCCTCCCGGACGAAACCGGCGAAGTCCGCGCCACCGTCATGACCTCGACCAACAATGGCACCACGTGGGTCACCAATGGAACGGCGTCCATCGCCGCGACCAACAAACTCTCCACCAACGACGCCGTCATCGCCATCTATCTGCCGACCTCCGCATGCGTGAGGATCTCGTCCTATGGATCGGCCTCCCCCTACGTCATCGACAACATCGAAATCGGCATTCCCTCCATCTCCCGCGTCCTCGATTTCGACGACTTCAAGGTCGAGTTGCAGTACGCCGCTTACAACAAGGACGGCTGGGCGATCACCGACACCGCCATCGTCACAAATCTTTTGTTCTCGGGCTATTCGGGCCGCGTGCGCAACGGTCAGATCACCAGTCCCTTCATCGATGCCATCGGGCCGTTTTCGTTCTATTATTCTCAATTCAGCGGCGACTCCACGGCGAAAATCAAAGTCGAAATCAGCTCCAACGCCACCAGCTGGGTTGTTCTGAATACCGGGCTTTCGGTATCCCCCGCCACGGCGATTTACTCCTATTTCAACACCAATGCGGCCTACCATTACGTGCGCATCAGCCAAACAACCACAAACAAGCGCGTCCATATCGACCAAATCGATATCGGCGAACCAGCCCCCATCCCTTCCTGCACGATCTCGGCCTATCTAGAGCCAACGGCCCCCGGCCCCGACGAAGGCTTCCGCGTCATGGCCAGCGTGTTGCCCTTGAACGGAGCCGATGTACTAACCGTCACGGGCGCCTATAGAATCGGCTTTGGCAGCTGGGTTTCCAATGCCATGACGCAAATTTCCTACGGCACGTACGAATCGCCGCTGGTTCCTCCGCTTGCGGCCGGAACCCGCATCACGTACAAAGCCACGGCTTGGTACGGCGGCGTGGGTGCCGCGCCGGGTTCCACGTCCTACACCACCAACATCGTCTATTCCACCATCGTGACCACCAAGGTCCTCGACGTCAAACGCGGCACGGTCTGGATCAACGAGATTTTCTATGCCCCCTTCACGGACGAAGACGGCGGCGGGGGGGTCTGGGGCGACACGCCCTACAACCACGAATTCATCGAGCTCTGCGGCGTGGCTGGCACGTCCATCACGAACTGGAAAGTCCAACTGCTGTTCGCATCGGCCAGCGACCGTACCAAGAACGGCGGACAGGCCGTTTATGCCACCTACAACATTCCGGCCGGCACCGTCCTCTCCAATACGGCCAACGGCTACGGCTTCTACGTCATCGGCGACCAGCAGCTCAAAGACGCCGGCGAAAAGGTCAATCAGGTGCTCACCGCCTTGGTCCCGACCAGCGTCAATTTTTACGCCGCCACCGACCTCGACCACGTTCGGGACCCTTCGGGCATCATCCGGCTGTTGGACGATTACTCCAACGTCGTCTATTCGCTCTCTTACGGTGCCTACGACTCCGGCTCCGACCGGCTACTCGTTGCGCAAGACCCGACCACCTACAACAGCAATTCCCTCTCGCTCTCCGGAACGGGATCCGAATACGACGATTTCGACTGGAACGACGAGGGCGACCTGACCATCGGCGAAGCCAACACCGGACAGGTACTGGTCCCCGACGAAGGGCTGCCGCCGATGCCGGCCTGGCACATCCCCGGCGCGCTGGCGCAAACGTCCCTGCAAGGCGTCTTCAACCACTTCCACCCGCTGAACGCGGCCCAGTCCAGCGTGCTTTTCATCCACTACGCCTACACCAATGCCGATTTCACCTATTCCGCCATTGGTGGCAACGTCCACCACCACAAGCAAGGCTTAGCCGGCGTCTGGAGCATCGCCAGCAAGCAAAACGACTTCCCGGGCAACTTCGACACCAACGGAACCGGCTACGCCTATCTCCGCATGGGCCCCATCCCCGCCTATACCTACGACCGCCTCGACACGATCGAGTACGTCATCGAAGCCGTCCCGCCCTCGGGCTCCTCGCTCGCCACGGCCTGGATTGGAAGCGATGGACAAGGCGGCTGCACCAACTACGAGTCCTTGGCAACGGCCCAGCAATATCCTTTCCAGTATACCTTCCCCATCGCCGATCCGATTGAAATAACCAAGATGTCCCGGACCAACAACTTGGTCGTGCTAGAAACGGACGGCAACGACGTGCTGGACCCCATCATTCACTTCGGCATCCGTTCCACCACGAACCTGCTGCTGCCGACTCACTTGTGGAACGACATGGTGCCCCAGTCCATCGCCCAGACCAACGAGCAGAACTACATCACCCTGACCAATCCGCCAGGACTCAATCGCTACTTCGCCATCGAACCCCTCTGGCCGTAAGCTGGATTTGATTCCGCCGGCGGTTGTGCCCCGTTGAAAACCCGTGGCTTTCACCGCGCCGATGCGGCTGTTCTGTAGACCCCGGGCACCGACCGGGCGGCTGAGCTGCCCTTTAGCTGGCCTCGGTGAGGCCGGCAATTGTTTCTCCGATCCCCGGCCCCAGCGGGGCCGGCTACAACAAATCCACCGCTACCCGGCTGTTCTGTAGGCCCGGGCGTTGACCGGGCGGCTGTTCCGTAGCACGCGGATCCCGCCGCGTGCGGATTTCGAAACCTGCGCGTGACGGGAGTCCCACGCTACGGAAAGCCACAAGGCAAACTGCGAAATTCGCGAATGGCGCGAAAGGGATCGCCATCTGCGGGCTTCGTTGTAGCTGGCCTCGGTGAGGCCGGCGGCTGCTTTCCGATCCCCGGCCCCAGCGGGGCCGGCTACAACTCAATCCACGGATATTGAATATTGAGCGCTCTCTTCCCCCGGCACGGGGTCGTGCCGGCTCCATCCCGATCCGCCGGGTCACCGCCCCGGCCTACAACAAACCTCCCCCGGATCTCGGACCTCGATGTCCGACTGTAGCTGGCCTCGCCGAGGCCGGCGGCTGTTTCTCGATCCCCGGCCTCACCAGGGACAATCCACTTGAAGATTGGATATTGGATATTGAACATTGGATATTGAAAAGGGTTGCCGGTGACAGGTTCAAGGTTGAAGGTTCGCCGGACCTTGGACCTCCGACCTCGGACCTCGGAGTTCGGAGTTCGGAACATCCTCCCCCGGCACGGGGTCGTGCCGGCTCCATCCCGATCCGCCGGGTCACCGCCCCGGCCTACAGAAGACTGGAAATTGGATGTTTGATGCTGAAAAGGGTTGCAGGTTGCAGGTTCAAGGTTGAAGGTTGCAGGTTTGCCGAACATCGCCCCCCTGTCCCCGGTCTCCTGTCCCCTCTCCTGCGGACCTCGGACCTCCGACCTCGTCTCCAAAATCCCCCCTCCCCCTCCCAATCATTCGTTCAAATACTGGAACGCGACGACGTTCATTTCCCGGGACAAGGTGGCGCCACCGACGTCGGAACTGCCGTCGATCCAGCAAAAAGCCACTGCGCGGCGCTCGCCCGTGATCATGTCCTCGTCTTCGTTCCAATTGCCGGGCCCGTCCGGAGTCTCCCCCTCCTTGATGGACTGCGCCACGACAACCGCGACAAAGAGCCGGTCGGATTCGTTGAAAAGGCCCCACGTGTTGTTGAAGATGGCGATGCGCTTGTTCTTGTTGAGCCCGGGCGGCAACGAGTTGCCGCTCAGCACCTGCGCCCAGCCGGCCCGCCCATTTTTATTCTCCAACGTCAGGATGGCCCCCACCAGGTTTTCCAAGTCGCTGCCGGTCAAGCGCTCCTCTTCTTCGGGTTCGTCTTCCATGCCCGGCACTTCGCGGACATCCAAACCATAGAACGCCGCGTTCAACACGTTGGTGTATTGGGTGTAAGGATTGATGGTTCCGTTGGTGAAATAGGCGGAATATTGGTTCAATTTCTCGAGAACCGTTTCTTCGGTGATCAAGCGGTTCATGAGCGCGAGGCCGTCGGTATTGAAGATGTCCAGCGAACCCCAGGGCGACCCGTTGGGAATGTAGCCCAACTCACCCGGGAACTGGATCGGTCCGTTCCGGCAATACAAATAGTCGCCGGGCGGCACGCCCGGCACGGCCGACTTGGCCTCGGCTACGGAAGAATTGATGGCCCCCAAGGTGTGGGGATCGCTCACGTCCCATAGGTCTTCATCATGGTTCAGCCGGGGATCGGACACCTCCAGCGAGAACCAGTCCGTCTCATCCCCATGATTCAATTCGTCTATCAGTTCCAATCCTTGTCCGGCGATCGGCATGGCATCCACGGGCGAACCAAGTTGCACCTTGAGGGCATCGTTGTTCAACCGCACCAGGCGAACAAACAAATTCAAGTTGGGAGGCAGGGGATCGCCGCCCGCAGCGGCCGGGGCCAATCTCACCCGATATTCGATGTTTCCGTCGGGGGCGTTGCCAAAATAGGGATTGCCGGCGTTGAATTTGGCCTCCACTTCGAGGCTCGCCGGCGTCAAGCCCAAAACCCCGCCCGCGCTCACGCCGACGGTTCCGCCGCTTGCGGGCGGGCCCAGTGCGGCGCGCACCCAAATGTCTCCGGCACCCATGAGCGCCCCGCCGCAGCCGATGGACGGCGGAGGCGTCACGGTGAAGGTTTCAGTACGTTCGTTGTCTTTGGATGGGAATGGATACCAGAATTCCGGCTTCAGCCGTAAAATCAAGGTATAATCCGCCGTCAGGGTGCCGGAAACCGGATCGGCATATTCGTCCCCTCTTTCTAAACTGAGCTGGAATCCGATTTCGTTGAACATCGGCACGTTTTTCACGGATGGATAATCCACCCCCACCGGCACGACGTCCGTGCTCTCGTAGTCTTGCAGAGCCCTCTCGACGTCGGCAGGGCTGGCACCGCCAAGCTTGGAAAACTCCGGCTCTTTTTTGATGTTGTCGGTCGTGCAGGGTATTTTTTTCTTGCCGCCGCCGTCTTCCCGGTGCAGCGCGGAATAGCTGTAGGCGGACAACGCCGAGACATCTACTCCGCCCACGGCGGGTTCGTCGATGTCTACGCCGAGCCAGGCATTGATCTTGTCGTCGTTGTTGTCTTTGAACCGACCGTCGGTCAACAGCCGCAATGCGGCCGGGGTGTCGAACCCGAGCCAACTTCGTTGATGTCTGCCTAACTTCAATTGTTTGTCGCCGCCTTTTTTGGGCGTCGCGCTGATGGCATCCATCACCATCTTGCGCACGTTGTTGCGGTTGGTGGCCGCACCGTACTCCGGCACGTCGTCGCCATATTCCGACCCCAGCAAATTGGCGTCGATCATTCCGCTCATGTCCAGGCAGGCATAAGCATAACGCCCCAGGATTCGGCTGCGTTGGCCGGGGGTTTCCCGCACCCAAATCCATTCCGCCCGGCGGATGTCGTCTTCCGGCTCGCCGCCACCCATGGCCTCTTCCAAGCGTCGATCCGACAGCCAATCTTCCACCTTGCCGATCAGCAGTCGGTCGTCGCCGAGGTTGTCCCCGGAATAATAGTGGCTGATGCTGCCGGGCGAGTCGCCGGACAAAAAAATGTCATGCGTCGAATCCGACTGGGGCACCGCCATCAAGGCGTTCAAATAGTCCTGCATGGCCGCCGCCATGGCCGTCTGCGCCATTTGGCGGGTCCGCATGCCCTCCATGGCGGCCCCGGCCACCAACCGTTCCACCCGCGCCTGCGTCAGAAACGCCACCGCCATCATCACCATGATGCTTAGAAAGCCCAGCACCACGATCAGCGCGACGCCTTGCCGCGATTCCATCTCTTGCTTGTCTGGCCGTAGCTTCATGCTGTGTTCCCAATCGTTGATTACATCGAATTGCTTCAAGAATTCCGGGGTCGTCATTCCGGATAATAATGGCTCACCGGATTGTAGCTGGCCCGCCTCTGCATGCGGTATTGCGGCGGTCCCATCATTGGCATGGCCCGGCCAATCAACACGCTGGCATCCCGGTTCAGCACCTCCAGCCCGCGATCTTCCATCTCCTTGCCTCCGGCCGCCAGCAGCATGCCGCCCTCCACCGCCGCTTCCGGGCTCGTCAGCACCAGCATCACGTCCACCGCCACCGGCGGCACGTTGTCGGCAGCTGAACTCATGAAATCGTCCCCTCCGCCCGTCGTGAAGTCGGCTCCATCCCAGTCTTGGCAATAGAGATCGAACATCACCACGTTTTCGGCCAAGGTTTCCTGATCCTGGTTCGAGATCGGTATGGTCTCGAACAGGTCCCACCACTCCTGATCCTCGTCTCGCAGGGCGTAAAAACTTTTGCCGCTGGTGGGGCTGGCCCCCACGGCCATGACCACGCGCGACTTGATCAAATCAAAACGCCGATAAACCGCGCCCTGGGCATTCGTGGCCGTAATGGGCCTCACGTACAGCTTGAAATACTCGTACGGCAAATCGTCGTCTTGATCGCCGGACGTTCCGATGAAATAGAACGTGTCGAAAGCCCCGTTCCCGTTGACCACGTAAGGCACGTCGTCGGCGATCTTGGCGCAGGCGATGCGTTCATTGACAAGCATGCAGTCCAAATCCTGCAAAATGGAATCCATGGCCGTTTCGCCGACGCTGTTGCGCATCAGCGCGGTCGTGCCCCGCTTGGTAATGTTGGCCGACTCCATAAACATTCGGGTCAAGGCCAGCACCAGGATCACCAGCACCGCCATCGCGGCAAGCACCTCGATCAGCGTGAAGGCGGATTTCATGGAGACCCGACGCCCTCGTCGGGCGGCTGTCCGAGCCGCCGGGTCAACGCCCCGGCCTACAACCGATCTAACAGCCTGTTTTCCTGTAGCTCGGGGCGCCGACCCAGGCGGCTGGCCGAACCTTTCATTAGACTCATTGGACATGGGATATTGGCTGTTGGACATTGGACATTGGATTTCTTTGTTCATTACCAACTCCTACATGTCCGGATAGGGAGTGATTTCCCGGTAGAATATCCGGGGCGGAAATTTATCCTCATCGTCGATCTTGTCCCACTCTCCGGGCCACACCCGCAGCGTGGCGTAGTACGTGTCGCGGTTGTTCCCTTTGTCCTTCTTTTCCCATTCCAATTCGTAGGTGAAGGCTGAAAACCAAAACTTAGCCTTGCTGGCGGCCTCCCAATCGCCGGTCCCCATATCCATGTTGCGCGGCACCCATTTGAACACGTGCAAACCTGCCGCATTGTCCAGCAGGCGTTCATCCGGATTGTCGTAGCCTTTGTTTGCGGCCAAAACGCGGGAGGCGTAAAGGTCCGCCTTGGTTGCATTCGGCCCTCCGCCGGCTTCCACCTTGTTGCCCAAGGCCGCTGCAGCGGCCGAAAGCGTCGAGAACACGTAGTCGGCAAACAACGAGACCTCCGTGTCGTCCACCGCTGCACGCGTCGCCCGCAAGCCCTCGGGAAACAGCGCAAAAGTCGCCGTCATGCCGATCGCCACCACCAGCAAGGCCAAGGTCACCTCAACAAGAGAATAACCCGAATGGCTGCACCTGCTTTTCGTTGTTTCCATGGTTTCCGCCCTTATTGACTGGCCCAAACAGATCAATCCTTTATCTTGACCATTCCCGTCTTGGCCTGGAATTGGATCATGGTATTGGTTCCGGGAATCGTGGTCGGAGCGCTTAGTGTGTTGCCTGCCAATTCGTAATATTTCGCAGATGTCGTGTAGAGCCGGCCGCCTTTTTGGTCGAGCCAATGCTTGGTTCCTCCCTGGGCCATGGTAAACAGTCGGCCGTTGGGCTTGAAAAGCACGGCACTCATGATCATGTCGCGTTTTTTGGGATTGGCGGGATCAAGGGGAAATTTGAACTTACCCGCGGCAGATGGATTGTAAAACTCCCCTTTTCCAAAAAGGTAATTGCCGGTAAGGTTTTTGTCGTCGTCAAAATAGATGCCATCCTGGAGAAATTTCCAATCGGACACGAATTCGAGGTCCATGTCGTCGACGGTTGGGCCTTTCGCATCTTCTTCGTACATGCGGTAGGTGTCCATGTTGTTGGTGACGGCGATGACGGCATAGCTTCGCAGGCA
The DNA here is from genome assembly GCA_009930415.1 of Spartobacteria bacterium. Taxonomy (GTDB): domain Bacteria; phylum Verrucomicrobiota; class Kiritimatiellia; order CAIQIC01; family Lenti-01; genus Lenti-01. The sequence goes on from RZYG01000035.1 coordinate 14,645, forward strand.
CTTGTCGATGGAATTCAACTCGCCCGCCTTCGCGCTGTAGATTCCATCCCGATTGGGAAAAACGACGAACGTCCACTGCCGTTTGGCCACGGCATGCTGGCGGGCCAGGCGCATGGCATTGATGACCTGCTGGGCGGCCCGGTTCGTGTCTTTCTGCCCCATGCTTTGGAACACCGGCATCGCCACGGCGAACAAGATCCCGATGATGGTCACCACCACCAATAATTCGATCAACGTGAAGCCACGCTTCTGATTCCTGATTTTCATTTCGTGTCTTTCGCGCCTTTCGTTGTTTTCCAGAAAAGATCTCCGGACCGCGGACTCCGGATCTTGGACCTCGGCCATCCGTCTTCCGCCTTCTTCCCTACTGTCCACTGTCTACTGCCTTCCCAGGCCTTCGCCTTCCGGACCTCGGACCTCCGTCCTCGGACCTCGGTCTTTCCTCCGTCTTCCGCCTTCTGCCCTACTATTCTCTGCCCCCTGTTCCCTTTGTCCTGAACCTACTCCCACCCCTTCACGTTGTCTTCCCACGTGATGTAGTCATTGTCGGGTCCGGCGGACCAAACCAGCACCCGTCCCCGGACCACCCCGCCTTCGCTCTCATCCGGATCAACCAGTTCGCCCGCTCCGACGACGTCCAAGAGGAACATGAAGGGCATTCCCCATGGATCCACGAAAGCGCCGGCATGGGGGTGGGGCGTACCGTCGGGTTTTTTTGCTGGAGCCAACGCGCCGCCGCCGGGTTCAAAAAACGTGATCCGCTTGAAATTGTTGTCTTTGTCCCAATTTTCCGGGGCAGGGGCCATCATGTCCACCCAGACCTTGTCGGCCGTACCTTCCCCCGTAATTCTATAGGCTTCGGGCCACCGGTTGTATTCGGCCTGGTACTTCAACAGCACCGTGGCCACGATGCCGGCATCGCTTCGGGCCCGCGCTTTGGCCATCTGTTTCATGACGAGCCCCGCCGCCGGGATCATCATGGCCATCAAAATGCCCAAAATAGCCAGCACCACCAGCAGTTCGATCAGCGTGAACGCCGCTCGAACTTGCCTTCGCCAAGGCTTCGGCTGGCAAGCCAGCAGTTCGATCAGCGTGAACGCCGCCCGGGCGCGCACGGTTTTGCGTCTTTGGTTTTCAGTTCTCATTTCGTGCCATTCGCGTGTTTCGTAGTTTAAAATCCTCTGCCTTCCGTCCTCTTTCCCCTGCCTTCCAGACCTCGGATCTCGGACCTCGAATTTCCACTGTCTTACTGCCTACCGTCTCCTGTCTTCCCGGACCTTTGCCTTACGGACCTCGGACCTCCGACCTCGGATCTCGGTCTTCTCTCCGTCCTCTGTCATCCGTCTTCCGTCCGCTTCCAGACTGTCCCCTGTCCCCCGTCTCCCGCCTTCCCTTCCTCACTCCGTCACGTCGAAGGTCTTGAGTTTCTTGTCGGGATTGGTTTCCAGGTCGCCCAGCGGAAAGATCAGCACTCGCTCGCGGATCGTCTTGCCTTCCCACTCGCTCACTTCCGAACCCGCCACGGTCACGGCTCCGTCCATGTTGCGATCCATGCCGATGGCATAGAACGTCCATTCGCTTTGTTTGGACATTTCCCGCGACGACCACGGGTCGAGGAACAGGTCGGAACCGTCTTCGGGGCGCGATTTGTCCGGCAACTGCAGATAGTTTATTTTCATCGCGTTGCTGGTGGTGAGCATCTCGATCACGGCTTTCTGCGCTGCAATGGTCAGTGCCCATTTGTCTTCGCCCACCCGCACGTTATTGGCTTCCGGCGGCCACGGCATGTATTTGTGGTCGGCATGGAACTGGAGAATCGCCGTTTTCAGGCTGTTCATCTCCATGGCCGCCCGCCGTTTCAGGGCGGCCTTCCGCGCCGCGCCGCCCGTCGGAATGAGGATCGCCGCCAGAATCGCGATGATGGCAATCACCACCAGGATTTCCACCAGCGTGAAGCCCGTCCGTGGCAGGATGAAGCCCTTGTTTGAGTTCGTTGCTTTCATTTCCGTTTCTTCCTCGGGTAGGGCGCGTTGGCCCTCGTAGACCTCGCCGCAAGGCGGGAACGCGCCGCGGCCTTCCGATCCCGGCGGGCTCGGCGAGCCCGCCCTACCTTCTAAATCCGTCTTCTGTTCGATCGCGTCTCCGGTCTCCGGTCTCTGGTCTCCGGTCTCTTCCCGGCCCGCCTACCACGTCCGATACGGCGTCGTCTCCATGGTATAGCCTTTCTCGGGATTGCCCAATGAATAAACCCCGACCGGCGCCCGGATGTTGCCCACGTCCGTGCCTTCGATGATGCCGTTGAAATCGAAATCCATCAGAATGCCGTACGCATAATCATCCATTGTCGTCTCTTCCCCGTCCCACCAGGGATCCGGATAGGGCTTGCCGCCGTCCAGTTTGCTGAGCATTTCCTCCAGCGTTTTCACGTTGAAGGACTTGGGGTCCAGGTCCACGAAGGCAATTTGGCGCGGATTGGCGTTGGGGTCGTCCATGTTCGACGAGTTGACCAGGATTTCGATGATCTTGGCCTGGTCAGCGCCCGTGAACACCGTGTTTTCCTTTGTCTTGTCGCCGTTGTAGCCCGTTCCCGGCGCCGGCATTTTCCCGTACTCGGCGTAATACCGCTTGATGGCCCCATCCAAGGCCTGGATCTGCGACATGGTCCGGGCGTTCTTGGCGGCATTCATCGCCCCCTTCAGCGAAGAGAAAATGATCGCCGCCAGCAGGCCGATGATCGCGATGACCACCAGCAGCTCGATCAGCGTGAACGCCGCTCGAGCTTGCCTTCGCCAAGGCTTCGGCTGGCAAGCCAGCAGCTCGATCAGCGTGAAACCCCGTCGGAAGCCGTTCTGTCTCTTCATGCTCGTCGTTCCTCTGCGCGACGGCGGGCAACGCACCCGCCCAACCTAACCAACCATACGCCCCGCCCCCCCCGGAAGTCGAACGAAATCTGCACGTTGAGCCCGTTGGGCGCATCTGCGATGGGGTGTTGTCCGCATGGGTAGCGTGGGGCTCCCGCCCCGCGCGGATTTTTCCAGCCGCACGCGGCAGGAGCCGCATGCGACGAAGGCCAGCATTTCCATCCCGATGACGCCAAGATTGCACCTAATCGCAAATGCGCCCGCCCGTTGCTCCCCGCCGGAAACGCCCCGCCGCCCTCGCGCCGCGGGTGAAGGAACTTATCTCTCACTTGAAAATTGGATCTTGAATATTGAATATTGAATATTGAAAAAGGGTTGGCAGGTTGCAGGTTGCAGAGATATTTGTTTGCCGGCAAGGTGAGAGAGCTGCGCTTGTCATGTCCGGCATCATGGGAATTTTTCCTTCAAGAGTCAAAAAATCAATTTGCACTTGACAGGAAATGGGCTATAATAACATTAGCACTCAGAACGAACGACTGCTAAAATGATTTCGAAACTTAATGAAATATGGAGGAAAAACGAAATGGCAAAACAAATGCAGTATTCACACGAAGCTCGCACCTCACTGAAGAAAGGTGTGGACAAACTGGCTGAT
>RZYG01000220.1 GCA_009930415.1 Spartobacteria bacterium
TTCACCGGCACGGGTTGGGTCGCCATCGTGGCCACCCAGGTCGGCAACGCCAACTGGAATCCGGCGCCGCCCGTCACCAACTTCTTCCGGGTTTCCAAAATGTTCGCAACGTTCGCCCTGGATAATCTCGAACAAACCTACGACGGCACGGCGCGGAATGCGACGGCCACCACCATCCCCGAGGGGCTGGAGGTCGACATCACCTACGACGGCCTCGGCTGGGCTCCCACCAACGCCGGCTCCTATGCCGTGACAGGCACCATCGTCGATGTCCACTGGGAAGGTTCGGCCACGGGTCTGCTATCCGTCGCCAAAGCCAGTCAAACCATTGATTTCCCTGCCATCGGCGACCAGTGGATCACCAATACCGTCGGGCTTGCCGCCATCGCGACGTCCGGCTTTGCCGTCGAGTTTGAAGTTGTGCCCGGCCATCCGGCGCAGATCGCGGACCTGACCAACCTGACCTTCACCGGCACGGGCGCAGTCGCCATCGTCGCCACGCAAGCCGGCGACGCCAACTGGAACGCGGCTCCGCCCATCACCAACGTGTTTACGGTCTCCAAAATGCCCGCCACCGTCGCCCTGGATAATCTCGAACAAACCTACGACGGCACGGCGCGGAATGCGACGGCCACCACCACCCCCGAGGGGCTGGAGGTCGACTTCACCTACGACGGTTGGGGATGGGCCCCGACCAATGCCGGCACCTACGCCGTGACCGGCACGATCGTCGAAGCGAACTGGGAGGGCTCGGCCGCCGGACTTCTAACCGTCGCCAAAGCCAACCAAATTATTGATTTCCCGCCCATCGCGGATCCGTTCATCACGAACATCGTGCTCCTGTCCGCCACGGCCGATTCCGGTTTGCCCGTGCATTTTGAAGTGCTGATGGGGCCTGCCCAAATCACCAATGGTACCCACCTGACGTTTTCCAGCACGGGCCAGGTCGCGATTGCGGCCTCGCAATCCGGCGACGACAACTGGAACCCCGCGCCGACCGTCACAAACGATTTCGAGGTCTGGGGGCTCTATCTGTTGACCGTCGTCAGCGCCCACGGCGAATCCGTCCCGCCCGCCGGCATCTACACCAATCTGCTCGGCACGGTGCTGTCCAATTCCGTTTCCGTCCCCGCGGCGGGCGGCGGCACTCAGCTCGTCTGTCTGGGATGGACGCTCACCGACCATGAACCCGCGGCGGGCGGCGAAACGAATTTCGTCTTCACTGTTACCAACCACGCCGTACTGACCTGGCTCTGGTCCACGAATTTCTGGCTGGAAACCTCTGCGGGGTCGCACGGGTTGGTCGAACCCGACGACTCTTGGCAGCCGGCCAACCAACCGGCGCTGCTCACGGCCACCCCCGACCGCTACTACCACTTCGACCATTGGACCAACAGCGCTTCCGGAACCAACAACCCGTTCGCGCTGATTATGGACATTCCCAAATCGGCGCACGCCGTGTTCGCCGAAAACCTCGCTATCCATGACACCCCCGAATGGTGGCTGGCGGAATATGGTTGGACCAACGATTTCGATGCCGCGGCGCTGGCCGACGACGAACCCGACGGCTTCCCCACCTGGCAGGAATACGTCGCCGACACCATTCCCACGAACGAGCTGTCCTATCCGCGCATCGCGTCCATCGCCGCGGAAGGCACGAATGCGCCGGTCGTGGCGTGGCTGGCCTCCACCGGCCGCGCCTACCAGGTGCATTTCAGCGACGCCTTCCCGGCCGGCCCCTGGGCCACGCAGGAACTGTCCATCGGCGTCGGCGAATGGGCCGACACCAACCCGCCCCTGCCGCCGTGGCGCGTGTATCGCCTGGCCCCGTTGCGGCCCTGATTCCTCGGCAAGCCTCAGCCGGTCTTTGCGACAAGCCGCAGTGTCGCGGGTTCCACCGGATTCATCGCTTTGCGGATCAAAACGACCGGGTCCTCCGCCGCCGGCGCTTCCGCTCCGCCAAACAGTTCCGCTGCGCGCGGCATTTGCGCCGGTACGACCGCAAAATCGCTGCCGGCGGGAACGAATTCGGCGGGCAGATGGAACCGCACGGCCAGTTGGCGGGTTCGGGGCAACACGTTTGCGCTCGCGTGGACGGGCGTCATGTCCAAAGAGATTTCGCTCCCTTGCCGGCGCAGTGTGAATTCCGTCAGCGCACAAGCGCCCCGTTCGTGCGCGGTGGAAATCCCGTCGTCTTCATAGAGCGTCCGCGTGAGTTCGCCGTCTGCCGAAGGAACAAAGGCGTTCACGACCAGTTCCGGCCAAACCGGCACGCCGGTGGCTTGCCGCTGCGGCGTGCTCAGCACCACCCCGCCCCGGCGCGCAAACGCCGGCATTTCCCGCAACGGGCAGCGCACGCCAATCGTCGCCGGCCCGCGGTGCGCGCGGCCGGACCACAGATCCTGCCATTCGCCCGGCGGGATCCAGACCGTCCGTTCGGCTTCCGCCCCGGAACGCGCCGGGGCCAAGATCGGCGCCACCAGCAAATCGTCGCCCAGCAGATACTGCGAGGAATCCGCCGCTTTCGGGCACTCCGGCCATTCCAGATCGCACCGGCGCAGCAGGGGCGTGCCGGACCGGTGGGCTTCGTGCGCGGCCGAATACAGCATCGGCAACAAGCGGTAGCGCAGGCGGAAATAGTCGCCGACGATCCGCGCCACGTCGGCGCCGTACGCCCACGGATAGCGATGCACCTGCGTGGTGCAATGGATCCGCGCCACGGGTGAGAACGCCCCGAACTGCATGAAGCGGACATAGAGCTCCGGATCGGGCTGCCCGTGGTGCCCGCCCAGATCGTCGTGCACGAACGGCAGCAGCGAATCGATGCCGCTGTTCACGGCGTTTCCCACGCCGAGGCGCAGATAGTTCCACTCCGCGCACGTGTCGCCCGTCCACCAGACCGGAAACCGGTGCGCGGCCGGATGCGACGGCGCGTCGCGCCGGCCGTTGTTGATGCCGTCGGCGTTGGATAGGATCAGCGGGCGCCGATCGGGACGGAAATCCCGCACGACGTCGCGATAGAGCCGCATGCCCCACACTTCCTTTTCCAGTCCCGGTGCCGGCGCCTGCAGATGCGTGTGCCAGTTGCGGTCGAACCACCACAAGTCCACGCCTTGCTCCAGCAGCGAAACCAGACCGTCCCGCCGGAACTTCAGATCTTCCGGATCGAGCGCGGATTTTCCTTTCGGCTCCGGATGGTCGTTGAGCATCACCCGCACCTGCCGCGCGTGCGCCTGGCGAATGAACCGCGCCAGATCGGGAAAAAGCGATTCGTTGACGGCATAGCCGCACGACGCCCCCACCCGCCAATCCGTGTCCAGCGTGAAAAGATCCAGCGGCATGCCCTCCGCACGAAAACGGTCGATGACCGCCAGCGCGGATGGCTCGTCGTACGGATGATAGCGGCTGTACCACAGTCCCAGCGCATAGAGCGGCACGAGCGGAATGCCGCCCGTCAGCCCCAGGAAATCCGCCCGGAACCGCGCGTAGCCGGATGCCGCCGGAAAAAACACGTAGACGTCCGGCGCGTCGTTGGCCAGATCCCAGCCCGAGGTGGCGTCCTCCGCGCCGGCCGGCGGCGGCAGCGCGCCCCAGGCCGGCGGCACCACCCGCGGCGCGTCGCCCAGCACCCAGACGGCCGGCAGCGCCGACGGCGCCGGCAGAAACTTCTGGCCCAGCATCGCGCCGGACAGCTTGCACAGCGTTTCGCCCGACGCGTTTTCCACCCGCACGTTGTCGAGCCCCGCGGCGTTGTCCGGCACGACCACCCGGTAATGCGGCGTGGCCACCGTCGTCGCGCCATCTCCCCGCCTCTCCGTGGCCGCGACCGGTTCGCCGGCGCGATCCGCCACGGTGAAGGTCTCGCGGTCCTCGAAGCCGCGCGGTCCGCGCGCTTCGATCCGCACCAGATACGGCCCCAGCGGCTGCACGCGCACCGCGCCGACGACGAACGCAGCGGAAACGGAACTGTTCATGATTTGGCTCCCGATC
>RZYG01000036.1 GCA_009930415.1 Spartobacteria bacterium
CATGGCGGCCAAAACCGAGCCGGCCTTGGCGAAATTCCGGCCCGGAACGGCCCAGCACTCCCTGTCGCGCAACCGCCTCCAGGCGCTGCGCACGGCGACGGCTTTGATCGAAGCGGAATTGGCCAAGAAAAAGGATCGGCCGTGAAACTCCATTTTTTGAAAACATTCACCGTTTGGGTCGTGATTCTCATCGGCATCCTGTTTGCGCTGGCCGCTTCCGCGGCACCTGATTCGACCTATGGGAAGGGACCAACCGTCATGGCGGCAGCCGCCGCGGCCAGCGTGTTGGTTCTGGTCTACTTCACGACGTACGGTTGGTTGCGGAAAGATCCCTACGTCCTGGGAGCCTTGATGTTTCTTGCGCTGGAGGCCGGGATCAAGTTGGTGCGGCTGTTGGTCGCCGCCAACTCGTTCGGCTTCGTCTGGGGCGTGGCGATCGTTCTCGGCGGCGCGGCCCTGCCTCTGGCGATCTTCGGCGCGCTCCGGATCGCCTACGTCGGTCTTTCCACGCGAACCGATCCGTTCGACCGGCCGGCGAAAAAAGCGGATTCCGATTCATAGCCGGTTCCGCCGGGACCGGTCTTCGAACGAACAACCGCCGGCCTTAACTAGGCCAGCCACAACGAACTCGGAAACGCTCCGGTCATGTTGAGCGGCGGCGCACCGCGCCGGAGTCGAAACATCTCCGCCCCAATCCCCCGACGGGGTCGTCGGGGGCTCCAAAGGCGGAAATCCGGCGGCTGTTTGGAGCCGAGACGCCCTCGTCCCGGTTGTCCCGGTCTTGCCCCCTACTCTTCGTGAAAGACGACGGCCTCGAAGACGGTGAATTGGGCGCGGGGGTCTTTCCAGGCGTTGCCAGGCAGGCCGGCCTTGCGGGACAGGTAAGTCAGCGTGGTCGCCAGATCCCACCCCTGTTCGGGCGCGACCTGCGGCAGGAACACCGCCGAGCGCCCGCCCAGTTCGATCACCATGCCGTGCCGGCCGATCTCGATGTCTTTGTACGACGCCACGGGCACCGGCGGGGTCAGGGCGCTGATTTCGATCTTCACCTGCGCGAACTCCCGCGCCGTCAGCGGCAGGAAGCGCGGATCTTCGAACGCCGCGTCGAGGGCGTGGTCGAGGACGACGTCGGCCAACGGGCGCCGCGGGAAGATTTCGCCGATGCATCCGCGCAGTTCGCCGCCGATGGTCAGGGTGACGAAGCCGCCCATCTTGCGCTGCATGGCGGGCGTGGGCTGCACGCCCAGCTCTTCCGGATCGGACGGTTTTTCGCCTTTCAAGGCGCGCGAAATCGTCTCGCGCGCCAGGGCCAGCAGGACTTGCTTGTCCTCCGCGGTCAGTTCGGCGGCCTGCTTCGCCGCGGCCGGGGCCGCGGCTTTCCGCGCGGGCCGGCCGGAACCGTAGAAAGCGATGCTGGCGTAGCTGACGGAGTTGCGCCAGTCGCCGGTGCTGCGCCCGGACGTGTCATAGGCGATTTCGCGGGCGGTGAATTTCTCGGGCAGCATCCGCAGCAGGACGCCGATGGAATCCTGTCCGCAGATCGTCGCGCCGGTTTCTTCGCAGTAGGCCGCGAAGCCGGGGGCGTCGCCGGCGACGATCTTTTCGATGGCCCCGCCGTCGAGCTGGCGCAGCTTGGCTTCCACGTCCGTGCGGAACGGCACGTAGCCGAAATTGGGACCGTAGTGGGTGAAGTCGGAGCTGACGACCAGCGCGGTCTTGCCGTCGAGCAGTTCGCCCAGCGCCGCGGCGACCTGGTCGCGGACGGCGTCGTCGAGCTGGCCGAGGGTGACGGGGATCAGTTTCCAGTCGCGCCCGGTCAGCGCCACCTGCAGCAGCGGCAGCTGCAGCTCCACGCTGTTTTCGCCGCGGCGGGTGTCGGCCCGGTCCACGAAGAGCGGATTCTTCATCAGCGCGGCGATGGCGGCGACGTCCAGCGGGGTTTCGCCCAGCGGCGAGCGGTAATGGGTTTCGGTCGCGGGCAGGCTGGCGCGGTTGGGCAGATGCACGCGGTGGGAAAAGCCGATCACCACCACGCGCTCCAGGTCCTTGCGCGCGGCCAGGGCTTGCATGCCGAAGGCCGCGCAAGGCCCGGAATAGGCATAGCCCGCGTGCGGCACCACAACGGCGAAAATGGCCGGATCGGATTCCACGCGCGCCGCCGCAAGATAGCCTTCCAGTTCGGTCCGGAGCCGGGCGGGATCCGCGTCGTACCACGAGCCCGCCAAGGTCGATTCCATGCAGGTCTTTTTCATGGGAGCCTCCTCTTCGCGCGCGCAGGCGTTGCCCGCCAGCAGCAGCGCGATCGCCATCCAGATGCTTCTATTCATTGCGCAAGGCCTCCGCCGGCGGGAGGCGCGCGGCCATCCACGCCGGCCCTGCAGAACAGCCTAACGCAAGACCCGCGGCCAGCGCCAGCGGCAAGAGCCGGGTTTGCAGACCGAATTCGAACGGCAGCGGAAAGCGGCTGCCCCAGAGGCGCAGGGCGATTTCGGCCGCGAGCAGGCCGGCCACGGCCGCCGCGCCCGTCAGCGCCAGCGCCTCGGCCACGAACAGGCCGGCGATTTCGTGCCGGCGCGCGCCGAGGGCCCGGCGCAGGCCGATTTCCGCAACCCGTTCGCGCATGCCCGTCAACAGCATGCCGGCCAGCGTGGCCGCTCCCAGCAGCAGGCCCAGCGCCCCGCCCGCCCCGGCCGTCCACCCGATGGCCCGCTGCCAGCGGCGGACGCCCCGCAGGAGGGTTTCGGGCGTGGTCCACTCGACGCCGTCCGCGCCGAGGCCGGGCTGGGCCAGCAGGGCCGCGATGCGGCGACGGAGCGCCTCGGGCGCGGTTCCCGGCCGGGCCCGGAACAGCAAGGCATCCACCCGCGCCAAGGCGTCGGCATCGGCCGTTTCGAACGCATCGGCGGTATGGGGCACGAACACGGTTTCCGGCGCGAGACCCGGCACGGATTCGCCGCCGGCCGCGAACGTGCCCACGAGGCGATAGAGTTCCGGACCGACGGCGATCGTCTCCCCCGTCCGCCAGCCGCGTTGCCGGCACAGTTCGACGGGCGCCACGGCGTGGCGCGCGCCTTGGCGGACGTCGAGTTCGTCCAGCGCGCGGCCGGAGGCCCACCGCCAGCCGCGCGCGCCGGCCAGTTCGCCGTCGGCCGCGGCCACGGTGAAATCCACGCCCGGAATCGGCGGCAAAACCTTCACGCCGGACACCCACGCTTCGGCGCCGAGGTTGGCGCGGAAGAAATCCACCTGCCGGCGGTTCCAGCGCGGTTCGGCGGGGCGCGTCAGCACCACGGAACCCGCGCCGAACGAATCGACCAGTTCCCGCGCCTGCCGTTGCAGGGCTTCGAGCGTCGCCAGCAGGACCGTCACGGCGAACAAACCGAGCGCCAGGCTGGAAAAGGCCAGCCCCGCGCGGGCGGGCCCCGTCCGCACGCCGGCCCACAGGTCTGCCGCGAATTTCTTCAAGGCAGGCGCACCTCGTCGCCCGTGGCGAGACCGGAGACGATCTCGATCCGGGTCGCGTCGGCCAGGCCCGTTGCGACGGACACTTCTTCTCCCGACGCCCGCTGGACGATGGCGGTCCCGTTGCGCCACGCGACGGCTTCGCGCGGCAGCCAGAGGGCGTCGTCCGCTTCGCCGGCGGCGACGTCGGCGCGCACGGTGATGCCCACCGGCAGCGGCCGCGGCAACGGATCGAGTGCGATCAGCACCGGGAAGAACTTGCGCCAGGCGGGCTGGCCGGGCCGGGACTGGGCCATGCCGCCGACGCTTTCGACGCGGCCGGTCAACTGGACGTCGGGAAACGCCTCCGGCACGGCCGCGACGGCGCGCCCGGGCTGGATCCACGGCAGCTCGGCCTCGCCCACGTAGCCGCGAACGACGTGCTCGGCGGGATCGGGCAGGCACAGGAACGCCTGGTTGTGGTAGAGCGTGTCGCCGACGTGCGCGACGCGGTATTCCCCGCCGACGGGCAGCGGCACCAGCGTGGCGGTGCCGGCCACCGGCGCGCGCATTTCGCACAGGGCCAGCTGGCTGGCGGTGAAGTCGCGCTGCCGCTCGGCGGCTTCCAGCGCGGCGCGCGCCTTGGCCAGGCGCGCGGCGTGGACGTGCTTTTGCGTCAGTTCGAGCCGGACGTCGAGCTGCTCGCCGCGCGTTTTCAGCGCGGCGATCTTGGCTTCCTGCTGGGCGACTTCTTCGGGAGCCATCAAGCCGCGCCCGGCCAGGTCGCGCACGGATGCGAGGAAGCGCTCTTCGGCTTCGAGTTCGGTCCGCGCGTCCAGGCGCTTGGTTTCCAGTTCGAGCAATTCGAGCGGGAGTTCGGCCTTTTCGAGGCTGTCGAGCTCCTGGCGCGCGCGGACGAGTTCGTTTTCCTGCCGCGCCAGATCCTGCGCGATCTGCGAAGCGTCGAAGCGGGCCAGCAGGTCGCCCGCTTCCACGCGGGTGCCTTCGGGCACGAGTTCGGCCAGCACGGCCGAGCCCTGCACGCCGACGGAAATCGTCTCCACGCGGCGCGCTTCCAGCTCGCCGCGAAACGGCAGGGCCATGCGGACGGGGCCGCGCGCCGTCGCCGTCGTGCGCGGCGCATCGGCGGCGCCGCGGCCGCAGCCGGCCAGGGCCAGCGCGGCGAGCGCGCCCGCGGCCAGCCGGTTAATCGTAGGTCTTCGCATGTTTCGTTTCCTCGCGCAGGATTTCCCGGGGCGCGGGCACCAGCGTGCCCAGCGCGTGCAGCAAGCGATAACCCGCAACGGAGGCGTCGCGGCGCGCGGCCAGTTCGGCCAATTCGGCGGCGCGACCGTCGGCTTCGGCGTCGGAGACCGAATCGGCGCTGGCGCGGCCGGCATCGAACAGCGCCCGCGCCAGTTCGGCGCGGTTCGCGGCCAGTTCGCGGTTGCGCGCGGCCAGTTCCAGCGCGGCGCGCGTGCGGCGATAGGCCGACCACGCAGAGTTGACTTCCAGCGCCAGGCGGTTGCGGACGATGTCGGCGACCTGCCGGCGGGCCTCGACATCGATTTCGGCGCGGGCGACGTCGAGCCGCGCGCCGCGCAGGTTCAAATCCACGTCGGCTACGAGGCCGACGAACCAGTCGTCTTGGTCGAAGCGGCCGGCATCGCTCCAGTCCTCCCCTTCGCCGAAGGTGGATTGGCGGGCGGTCAGCCGCAGATCCGGCAGGAGGTTCCGCCGCGCCAGCAGCGCCTGGCGGTCGGCGGTGGCGACGTCCTGCAAGGCCTGGGCGACGTCGGGCCGCTGGTCCAGCGCGACGGCCAGCGCACGTTCGGCGTCGCTTTCGCCGAGGTCGAGCAGATCGGGCGGCGCCAGCCGGAACGCGGTCTCCAGCGGCAGGCCCAACAGCTCGGCGAATTCCTGGAACTGGACCGCGAGCTGCGCGCGTTCCGTTTCGAGGCGCAGGGCGGCCTCGCCGCGCTGGAGGTCCATGCGCAGGACTTCGGTGCGGGTGGCCCGCCCCTGCCGTTCGCGGGCGTCGGCCAAGGCGTAGAGCCGTTCGAGGCGGTCCGCGAAGGCTTCGTCGCCGGCGATCTGGTGGCGCAGGTAGATCAGGTTCTCAAAAAGTTCCGCGACGGAGACGGCCAGCGCCGAGCGGTCGCGTTCCCACGTGCGGCGCGCGGCCAGCAGGGTTTCGTTGGCGGCCACGAGCGGCTCGTTGCGCACCAGCGGGCCGAAATTCCGGAACAGGGGTTGCTCGACCTCCAGCCGGATCTCCCCGCGGCGGTTCGCCGGAGCATCGTCCACTTCGATCTGCTGGGCGAGGGCGGCAACGGCCACCCGCGTGCCGTAGGGCCCCGTGACTTCGGCCGCGAGACCGGCGCGGGCGGTTTCCGAATCCGCTCCGGCGCCGACGGAGCCCGTCGGCGCGACCCGGAAGCCGCGCACGGTTTCCCGCGCGCGCTCCGTCGCCAGGCGATAGCCTTGCAGGTCCAGCGCGCCTTTCACGAGCTGGCGGTTGTGCTCCAGCGCGCGCGCGACGGCGTCTTCGAGGGTCAGCGGCAGGGCTTCGCCCGCGGCGGCCCCGGACGCCGCGGCCGCCAGCGCCAGCGCGGCCGCCACCGCCCGGGTTGGAGATCCGTTCCACATGGGGCGCATCCTACCGGTTTCCGGCGGCGGGGAAAACCGATTTCCGGGGCCGATTTCCGGCCCTGGAAGCGCAGGGGGAAAAGATTGATTCGGCCGGGGGCGTGCGGGTAGAGTGGCGCCGGAACCGATTATCATGGCGGGCGCGGAAACATTGATCGAGGCGGACAATCTGGTCCGGCGTTTTCCCCGGTGCGAAGCGCTGGGGGGCGTGTCGTTCCAGATCCGCCGCGGCGAGATCGTCGCCCTGCTGGGCCCCAACGGTTCCGGCAAAACGACCACGCTGCGCCTGTTGGCGACGGCGCTGGCGCCGACGGCCGGCCGCGCGCGGATCGCGGGTTGCGACGTGACGCTCCAGTCGCTGGACGTCCGCCGCCGGATCGCCTACCTGCCCGAAAACGTCCCCCTCTATCCCGAAATGCGCGCGGAGGAATACCTGGCGTTCCGGGGCCGCCTGCGGGGCCTGCGCGGCGCGCGCCTGGCGGCGCGGCTGCGCGAGACGATCGAGCAATGCGGGCTCGGCGACGCCGCCCGGCGCACGATCGGCACGCTGTCGCGCGGCTACCGCCAGCGCGTCGGCCTGGCGGACGGCCTGCTGCACGAGCCGGACGTCCTGCTGCTGGACGAGCCGCTGGCGGGTCTGGATCCGGCGCAGGTGGACGCCGTGCGCGAGCTGCTCCAAGGCCTGGGTCCGGACCGTTGCGTGCTGTTTTCAACCCACGTGCTGGCCGAGGCCGAACGCCTGTGCCACCGCGCGCTGATCCTGAACGCGGGGCGCCTGGCCGCCGCGGACGCCCCCGCTCAGCTGGCGCAGGCCGGCGAAACCACCTTCGCGGAAGCCTACCGCCGCCTGACCACGCCGCTGCCGCTGGTGCGCAATCCCGGCCAAGGGAGGGACGCATGAGCGCGTTCTTCCCGCTGTGGCGCCGCGAGCTGGGGGCGTATGTCCGCACGTCGATCGGCTACGTGGCCGGCACGTTCTTCCTGGCGATCGCCGGTCTCGGGCTGTGGCGGCAAGCCGCGCAACTCGCCCAGACCGCCGCGGAAGGCGATTTGACGCAGAACCTCTTCGGCACGTCCGTCTATTGGCTGGCGCTGCTGGTCGCGACGCCGCTGCTGACCATGCGCCTGTTCGCGGAAGAACGCCGCAGCGGCACGCTGGAAACGCTGCTGGCCGCGCCGGTGACGGAAACCCAGGTGGTGCTGGCCAAGTTCGCCGCCGCCTACGCCGCGTTCCTGCTGCTGTGGCTGCCCACCCTCGCCTACGCGGCGATCCTGCGCGCCTGCGGGGCCAATTTGCCCATCCTGGACTGGGGGCCCGTGGCGGCGGCCTATCTGGGCACGGCGCTGGTCGGCGCGTTCTTCCTCGCGCTGGGCCTGCTGTGTTCGCTGCTGACGCGCCACCAGGCCGTGGCCGCCGTGGCGTGCGTGACGGCGACGGGGTTGGCGCTGTCCGGCGGCCGGCTGCCGTTCTACGCCCATACCGCGCCGTTCCGCGACTTCGCCGCCGCCATCGCGGCGACGCGCCACGTGGCCGATTTCGCGGCGGGCATCGTGGACACCCGCACCGTCGTCTGGTACGTCGGCGGCACCGCGCTGCTGCTGTTCACGGCCATCCGCATCCTGGAGGCGCGCCGGTTGCGCTGAAGCCATGGCCGTCCCCACCCCCATCCTCCACCTGTCCGACCGGGCCCGGCGCTGGGTGCTGCGCGCCAACGCGGCCGCGGCCATCGGGCTGGCCATTGCGATCTTCGGCATGGCGAACGTTCTGTCCCTGCGCCACTACCAGCGCTTCAACTGGAGCCGCCGGCCGTTCGCGCGGCTGTCCGACGCCAGCCGGCGCCAACTGGAAGCCATCGCGCAGGACATCCGCTTCGTCGTGCTGATCCGCCCCGCCCACGAGGCCTATCGCGGCGTGGAAGCCCTGCTGCGGGAATACGCCGCGCAGGCGCCCAACGTCGCCGTCGAATTCGTGGACCCCGACCGCGACCGCGCGCGCACGGAACAGCTCGTCGCGCAATACGCCTGGACCGGCGGCGAAGGCGTCGCCGTCGCCATCGGCGGCCGCCACCAGATCGTGCCCGCCGACGAGCTGGTCGAATACGCCGCGCCCGCCGATCCCGCCGATCCGCCCCGCCGGACGTTCCGCGGCGAAGCGCTCTTCGGCCGCGCGATCCAGGGTCTCGTGCAGGCCACGCGGCCCGTCGCCTGTTTCCTGCAGGGCCATGGCGAGCGCGGGCCCGACGACTTCGATCGCCACGCGGGCTATTCCCGCATCGCCGCGCATCTGCGCAACGCCAACCTCGACGTCGAACGGCTCGATCTCGGCGAAACGAAGACCGTGCCGAACCGCTGCGCGGTGCTGATCGTCGCCGGCCCCGCCAAGGAATTCGCGCCGTTCGAGATCGCCCTGCTGCGCGACTACCTGAACCGCAAGGGCCGCTTGCTCCTGCTGCTGGATGCCCGCATCCGGACCGGACTCGAACCGCTGTTGCAGGATTGGGGCGTGCTGCTCGGCGACGACGTCGTCGTGGACGACGCCCGCACCCTCAGCGGGCGCGAGCTCCACGTGTCCACCTATCCCCCGCACGCCATCACCGCCCCGCTCCAGGATCTCGCCAGCGTGTTCTTTTGGCCGCGCTCCGTCCGCGCCCGCGACGCCGAACCCGGCGCCGACAAGCCGGCCATCGCCCCCCTGGCCGTTTGCTCGGCGACCGGCTGGGCGGAATTCGATCCCGACGATCCCGCCGCGCAGTTCGATCCGCAGGTGGATCTGCCCGGGCCGCTGCCCATCGCGGTCGCCGTCGAGCGCGGCCCCGTGCCGGGCGTCCACGTGCAGATCCGCCCCACCCGGCTGGTGGTCGTGGGCGATTCCGATTTCGCCGCCAACGGCGGGCTCATGGGCGCCAACGCCGATTTCTTCCTCAACGCCGTGCGCTGGCTGCTGGAAAGCGAGGGCGGTTTCGCGGCCGTGCCCGCCGCGTTCGAGGAACTCCGCCTGGTCCTCGACGCCCGGCAGTTGCGGCATCTGTTCTGGTTCGCGGGCGTCGCCTTGCCGGGGTGCGTCGCCCTGCTGGGCGGCTGGGCCGTCTGGCGCCGGAGGCGCTGAGCCATGAGCTTCCGCCTCACCGGTTTGTTGGCCCTCGTCGCCGCCGCGCTCGCGCTGCTGATCGCGTTCGCGGACCGCGACGACGAAACCGTCCGCGCCCGGCTGGAGCAGACCCGCCGCGCCTTCCGTTTCGATCCCGCGCGCGTGGACGGTCTGATCATCGAGACCGACGGCCAGGCCATCGAGTGCCGCCACGACGGCCGGCGCTGGCGGCTGGTCCGGCCCCTCGCGGCGCGCGCCGATCCGCTCGCCATCGCCCGCCTGCTCGGCGCGCTGCAGGAACTGCCGCGCGGCGACGTGCTGCTGCCGCCCCGGCGCGGCGGCAATCCCTATGCGCCCTACGGGCTCGACGCGCCGCGCGCGACCCTCGTGCTCCTCTCCGGGGCCGCCACCAACCGCATCCTGATCGGCCGCCGCACGCCGCTGGGCGACGGCGTCTACGTCCGCCAATCCGAACAGGCCGGCCTCGTCCGCGTGGATCCCGCCCTGCTCGATCTGTTGCCGGCCGGCGCGGACGCGCTGCGCGACCGCGCGCTGCTCGCCGGAACGCCGGCGGCCATCGACCGCCTCGACGTCCGCGGCCCGGCCGGCTATCTCCAGTTGGCCCGCGCCGAGCACAACGGCTGGCGCATGTACCAACCCTACGCCGCGCGCGCCGATGCCGCCAGCGTCGGCGCGCTCGTCGAAAAACTGCTGGCCTGTTCCGTCGTCCAGTTCGTGCAGGACGGCGTCGGCGAACTCGCCCCCTACGGCCTCGACAGCCAGAGCGCCGTCGCCGCCGTGCTCAACACCGATTCCGGCGATGGATCCCAGGTGCTCGTTCTCGGCGACCCGCTGCCGAACGACCCCGCCCTCGTCTATGCCCGCCTGCAGGCCGAGAATTCCATCTACGCCGTCCCGCGCGACGTCCGCCAGGCGCTGCTCGTCGCGCCCGACGACCTGCGCGACCGGCGCCTGCCCGGCCTCGATCCCAACGACCTCCGGAGCCTCCGCATCGAAGCCGGCGAAACGGTCCTCGAATTCCGCCAGGACGACGCCGGTGCCTGGCGCATCGCCGCGCCCATCCGCGCGCCGGCCGACGGCGACGCCGTCCGCGCACTCTTGCGGTCGTGGGCGGACGTCCGGCTCGTCGCCTTTGCAAACGCCGCGACCTCGGCCCCGCCGGCGGAATGGACCCGCGAAATCCGGCTGGCGCCGCGCCAAGGCCGCGCCGCCGACGTCGTGTTGCGCGTCGCGCCGATTCCGGAAGACGTCGACGCTTGCCGCGTCGCCATCGAGGGCGAGGCCAGCGTCGCCGTCGCGTCCCCGGCCCGCTTGCTGGATTTTCCGCTCGATCCCCAGCCCTACCGCGCGCGCGACGTTCTCGCCCTTGCGCCGGACGACGTCGATCGCCTCCGCATCGCCGCCGGCGAAACGACCGTCCAATTCGACCGCGACCCCAGCACCGGCCAATGGGTGCCGGCCGCGCCGTGGCTCGACGGCCTGCTCGCCGCGCTCGCGCCCCTGCACGCGGAAAACATCCTGCCCGCCGCCGCCGAGCTGCCGCCCGCCGCCTTCGATCCGCCGCATCTGGTCCTGACCGTCCGGCTGCGCGGCGCCGGCGGCATCGCCGCCGCGTTGACCGTCGGCGCCGAAATCGAACCCGGCGGCGCGCGCCTCGCCACCCTGCGCGGGCGCGACTACGTCTTCACCCTCTCGCCGTGGGTCGTCGCCGCGCTGACGCCGCCGGAGGCCCCGTGAAGCCCGTCCGCATCCATCTCGACGCCCACGTCCACGTCTATCCTTTCCACGATCTGCCGCGCCTCCTGCTCGCCGCGCTCGACCGCATGCCGCGCCGCGCGCCGACCGACCAGCGCGTTCTCGCGCTGGCCGAACGCGCCGACTGTTCGTTCTTCCAGGCCCTCGCCCAGGACGAAATCCGCCTGCCCGGCGACCGCTGGCGCGTCGTCGCCTGGGACCCCGACGGCGGCGTCAAGCTGCGCCACCTGCCCGACCATCGCGACGTCTGGATCCTCGCCGGCCGCCAGATCGTCTCCGCCGAACGCATCGAAGTGTGTTCCCTCGGCAGCGACGAGCCGATCCCCGACGGCCAGCCCGCGCGCGAAATCGTCCGCGCGATCCTGGCCAACGGCGGCCTGCCGGCGCTCGACTGGGCGCCCGGCAAGTGGCTGTTCGGCCGCGGGCGGCTCGTGCGCGAACTCGTGCAGGAGTTTCCACCGGCGCAACTCGTGCTCGTGGACACCTCCCTGCGCCCGCGCGGCTGGCCCGCGCCGCGCCTCTACGCCCAGGCCCGCCGCGCCGGCCGCGCCGTGCTGGCCGGGTCCGATCCCTTGCCCTTCGCGGGCGAGGAAGACGTCGCCGGAACCTACCGTTGCACCTTCGAGATCCCGGCCCCCGCCGATCCGGCGCGTCTCGTCGCGCCCCTCAAGGCCGCGCTCGCGGCCGGGGGACTCTCCATCCGTTTCGGCGGACGGCGCGGCGCGCCCCTCGCGGTCTTCCGCCGCCTGCGCCGCAACGCGCAGGAGAAAAAACAGCCATGATTCCGGAAATGCCGCGCGTCCTGCTGATTTCCCCCCAGCCGTTCTTCCAGTGGCGCGGCTCGCCCCTGCGCGTCCGGTTCAACGCCCAGGCCCTGGCCGAACTCGGCTACGACGTCGATCTGCTCGTCATGCCCGTCGGCGACGACCTGGCGATTCCCGGCGTGGCCCTGCACCGCGCGCCCAACTGGATCCGCGCGAAAAACCTCGCCATCGGCCCCTCCGCGGCCAAGGCCTTGCTCGACGTGGCGCTGTACTTCAAGGCCGCCGCGCTCGCCCGCCGCCGGCAGTACCACGTCATCCACGGCATCGAGGATGCCGGGCCCATCGCCGCCGTTCTCGCCCGCCGCCACGGCGCCAAAATGATTTTCGAGAAACACTCCGACCCCGCGTCCTACAAGAAGGGATTCGTCCGCAACCTCGTCATGGCGGCCTATCGCCGCGTCGAACGCTTCTCGATCCTGCGCGCCGACGCCGTGATCGGCACCGGCCCGGCGCTCGTCGCCCAGGCGCAGCAGATCGCCCCCGGCAAGCCCGTCCACCACGTCTTCGACATCCCCTCCTCGCTCGTGGAGCCCGATCCGGCAAAAACGCGGGACGCCCGCGCGCGCCTCGGCCTTCCGCCCGGCGCGGTGCTCGCGCTCTACGTCGGATCCTTCGCCGTCTATCAGGGCATCGACCTGCTCTTCCATGCCATCCCCGCCGCCCTGCGGCAAAATCCCGACCTGGTTTTCGCCGTGATCGGCGGCAGTCCGGACCAGGTCGCCAAGCGCCAGACGGCGCTGATGGACGCCGGCCTGGCCGAGCGCGTCCTGTTCCCCGGCCACGTCCACCCCGATGAACTGCCGCACGTGCTGGCCGCGGCGGATATTCTGCTTTCGCCGCGCATTGCCGGCGGCAACACCCCCCTCAAGTTGCTCGACTACCTCAAGGCCGGCCGCGCCATCGTCGCCTGCGACAATCCCGCCAACCGCCTGATCCTCGACGAAACGACCGCCCGGCTCGTGGCACCCGATTCCGCCGCGTTCGCCGCCGGCATCGTCGCGCTGGCGGGCGACGCCCCGCTGCGCGAACGCCTCGGCGCCGCCGGGCGCGTACTGCACCGCACCACCTACAACTACGCCGAATACAAAGGTCGCCTCGCCGCGGTCTATGCCCAGCTCCTCGGTCCCGCCGCGCCCTGAGAGCCCCCGCGCAAAGTTTTTACGTTCCACGTAATTTTGCCCGAAACTTTTTACGTTCCACGTAAAACCGGCGTTAAACCGCGCCGAACGCTTCGCGCAGGCGCTTGCGAAGGGTCGTGTTGCGGCGGCCGGCCTCGGCGTTGCGCACGGCCAGCCCCACGGCTTTCTCCGTGCCGACGACCACGACCAGCTTCTTGCCGCGCGTCAGCCCCGTGTAAAGCAAATTGCGCTGCAGCATGACGTAGTGCTGCGTGTGCATCGGCAGCACCACGCACGGATATTCGCTGCCCTGGCTCTTGTGCACCGTCACCGCGTAGGCCGGCGTCAGCTCGTCCAGCTCCTGGAAGTCGTAGGCCACCTTGCGGTCGTCGTAGCGCACGACGATCTCCTGCTCGTCCAAGTCCACTTTCGCGACGAGGCCCACGTCGCCGTTGAAGACGTCCTTGTCGTAGTCGTTCTCCGTCTGCATCACGCGGTCGCCTTCGCGGAACTTCCACCCGAAGCGCTCGACGTCGATCCCGCGCGGATTGAGCGCGGCCTGCATCGCCGCGTTCAGGTGGCGCGCGCCCAGCTCGCCCTTCTGCATCGGCGTCAGGATCTGCACGTCGTTCATCGGGTCGAACCGGAACCGCCGCGGGATGGCCTCGCACACCAGCTTGCGGATCAGCTCCACGCCGCGCTCGGGCGTCTCCGCCTTCACGAAGAAGAAATCCCCGCCGCCGGCCATGCTGTCGTTCTTGTCCGGCAATTCGGGCATCTGGCCGGAATTGACCCGGTGGGCGTTGCGGACGATCCGGCTGCCCGCGTCCTGGCGGAAGATCTCCGTCAGGCGGTAGACCGGCAGCGTGCCGGATTCGATGACGTCGCGCAGGACGCAGCCGGGCCCCACGGAGGGCAATTGATCGACGTCGCCCACCAGCACCAGCAGCCCGTGCCGCGGCACCGCGCGGAAGAGATGCACCGCCAACTGGATATCGATCATGCTCGTCTCGTCCACGATCAGCACGTCGGTCTCGAGCGGGTTGCGGACGTTGTGGCGGAAGGTGCCCGTGCCGGGCTCGAACGCCAGCATCCGGTGGATGGTTTTGGCCTCCATGCCCGACAGCTCTGCCAGGCGCTTGGCGGCGCGTCCCGTCGGTGCGCACAGCATGAGGCGCAGTTTCTTCGCCGCCAGCACCTTCACCAGCGAGCGCACCAGCGTCGTCTTGCCCACGCCCGGCCCGCCCGTGATCACCAGCACCTTGTGGCGGAACGCCCCGAAAAAAGCCTGTTTCTGGCCCTCGGCCAGCTCCATGCCGAGCTGCTGCTGCACCCAGGCGGCGGCGGCCGGCAGGTCGATCTTCGGGCACGGATGCGGCCCTTGGGCGATCTCCGCCAAGCGCCCCGCAACTTCGCGCTCGTCGCGGTCCAGCACGGCCAGATACACCCACGGCTCGTTGTCCTCGCCGCTACCGACGGTCAGCGCGCCGTTTTCGATTTCGATCCGAAGCGCCTCTTCCATCGTCCCCAGCGGAATGCCCAGCATGTCCGCGGACTTGGCCAGCAGGTCGTCGCGCGGATAGGCGCAATGGCCTTGGTTCGACAGCTCCAGCAGGACGTAGGTCAGCCCCGCGCGGGCGCGCAGCACGGATTCCTTCTCGATCCCGAGCTTTTCCGCGATCTGGTCGGCGATCTTGAACCCGATGCCGTGGATGTCGCGCGCGAGGCAGTACGGGTCCAGCCGCACCTTCGCGATGGCCTGGTCGCCGTAGGCTTTGTAGATGCGGAAAGCACGGCCCGTGCTCACGCCGTTCGCGAAGAGGAAGCTCATGATCTCGCGGATGGTTTTCTGCGCCTTCCACGATTCCTTGATCTGCTGGCGGCGCAGTTTTCCGATGCCGTCCACCCGTTCCAGTTCGGCGGAGCGGTTTTCGATGACGTCCAGCACGCCCATGCCGAACGATTCCACCAGCTTCTTGGCGTAGACCGGCCCGATGCCTTTGATCAGGCCGGAACCGAGGAATTTCTCGATGCCTTCAAGCGAATCCGGCACGACGGCTTCGAGGTGTTCGGCCAGGAACTGGCGGCCGTGCTTGCGGTCGATGTTCCATTTGCCGCGGGCCTTGATCCATTCCCCCACGGCGATCCGCGGCACCTTGCCCACCACCGCCACGGTCTCGCGGAAACCCCGCGCCTTCACTTTCAGGACGCAGAACCCCGTTTCCTCGCTGTGGAAAGTGATCAGCTCGACGAGCCCTTCGAGGGTCTCGTCTTGCGGCGTGGCCATGGCGTTCGGCAATTTCACGGAGAGACTTTAGCAGGAAAACAGGAGATGTGCCGGGATCGAATGCATGCAGCCGCGGCTCACCCGGAGGGTTCGCCCTACCCCCGACCTGCGAAACGGGCTTTTGGTAGGGCGAGGCGTCCCTGCCGAGCCGGGCTGTTCTTTCCAACCCCGGCCCCAGCGGGGCCGGCTACAGGAAGACCAAAACTGCTCTTTTTCGCGCAATTCGCGTGTTTCGTAGTTGAACCGGCTGTTCCGATTTCAGGCCCCGACCCTGATCTTGGCGAAGCCGCGCTTGCCGCTGCGGATCACGACGCCGTCCTTGGGCTCGATCTCCAGGCGGACGTCGGCGACCTTCTCTTCGTCCAGCTTCACGGCGCCGGCCTGCACGAGGCGGCGCGCCTCGCTCGTGCTTGGCGCCAGCCCGGCCTGGACCATCAGGGTCAGGATGCCGATTTTCGCCGCGGGAACGACCACTTCGGGAATGTCCGTCGGCAGCTGGTTCTGCGAGAAGACCCGCGCGAATTCGGCGCTGGCTTCGGCGCCGGCGGCTTCCCCGTGGAACTTCGCCACGACGCGCCGGCCGAGTTCGTCCTTCACGTCGCGCGGATGCCGGGCGCCGGAGGCGACCGCGGCCTTCAGCGCGGCGATTTCCTCGTCCGGCAGGCACAGGACGAGCGAGAAATAGCGCCACATCAGGTCGTCGCTGACGCTCATCGTCTTGCCGAAGACGTCCTTCGGGGTGTCGTTGACGGCAATGTAGTTGCCGAGGCTTTTGCTCATCTTGTTGACGCCGTCGAGGCCTTCCAGCAGCGGCATCGTCAGCACGATCTGCGGCTCCTGGCCGTGGGCCTTCTGGATTTCGCGGCCGAGCAGCAGGTTGAAGAGCTGGTCGGTGCCGCCGATTTCGACGTCCGCCCGCACCATCACGGAATCGTAAGCCTGCACCAGCGGGTACAGGAATTCCACCAGCGAGATCGGCTGATTCGCCGCGTAGCGCTTGGAAAAGTCGTCGCGCGCCAGCAGCTGCGCCACGGTCACGTGCGCGCTCAGCCGGATCACCTTGTCGAACGTCATCGGCCCGAACCATTCGGAGTTGAAGTGCACTTCGGTGCGCGCCGGATCCAGGATCTTGAACATCTGGTCCTGGTAGCTCTTCGCGTTTTCCAGCACCTGCTCCTTCGAGAGCTGCGGACGCGTCGCGGACTTGCCCGACGGATCGCCGATCATGCCCGTGAAGTCGCCGATGATGAACACCACCGTATGGCCGCAATCCTGGAATTCGCGGAGCTTGTTCAGCGCCACGCAATGGCCCAGATGCAGATCCGGCGCCGACGGATCCGCACCCATCTTGATGCGCAACGGCTTCTTCTCCGCGATGGACTTCGCCAGGCGGTTTTTCAGTTCGTCCGCGCCGTGGAGATCCACCCGGCGCGCGGTGATCTTCGCGAATTGCTGGTCGAGCGTCATCATGGGGCTATTCAACTTCCACGTTCCAGCCGTGCACGTCGGGCTGCTCGCCGTACTGGATGCCCTGCACGGCGTTGTAGAGCTTCTGCAGCACGGGGCCGCAGCCGGTCTCCGGGCCGGTCTTGTAGACCTTGCCCGCCCGCTCGATCTGGCACACCGGCGTCACCACCACGGCGGTGCCGCACGCGGCCACTTCGGCGAAGTTCGTCACTTCGTCGAATGCCACGGGCCGCACTTCCACCGGGATGCCGTTGTCCTTCGCCAACTGCTGCAGCGTCAGGTTCGTGATGCTGGGCAGGATGGAGGGGGACTTCGTCGTCACGTAGGTGCCGTCCTTGGTGATGGCCAGGAAGTTGCTCGTCGCGAACTCGTCGATCCACTTGTGCTCCTTGGCGTCGAGATAGAGCTCCACGGGGTAGCCCATCTTCTTCGCGAGCATATGCGGATAGAGGCCGGCGACGTAGTTGCCGCCGATCTTGATGTGGCCGGTGCCCTGCGGGGCCGCGCGGTCGTAGTCGTCGAACACGACGGCTTTCACCGCCTGCAGGCCGCCCTTGTAGTAGGCGCCCACGGGCGTCACCAGCACCAGGAACGTGTATTCGTCCGCCGGGGCCACGCCGATCTGCTCGCCGCTGCCGAACAGGAGCGGCCGCACGTACATCGAGCCGCCCGTGCCGTAGGGCGGCAGGTATTCAAGGTTCGCCTGCACCACGCGCTTGCACGCGTCCACGAACAGATCCGTGGGCACTTCGGCCATGCAGGTCCGCCGCGCCGTGGTTTGCATCCGCTTCGCGTTTTCCTCGGGCCGGAACAGGCTCGCCTTGCCGTCCTTGCGCCGGAACGCCTTGAGCCCTTCGAAGGCCGCCTGGCCGTAGTGCAGCGCCGTCGCGGCGACGTGGATGGGCATGTACGGCGATTCCACCAGCTCGCCGGCGTCCCATTTGCCGTCTTTCCACACGTAGCGCACGTGGCAATTGGTGTCCATGTACGCGAATCCCAGGCTCTTCCAGTCGATGTTCTTCATTTCCGTTTCCTCTCAAAATCCTCTCAGGCTCCGCGCCGTCGCGGGGCTCGCCAGCAAATCCTGCGCCACGCGGCGCGCGATCGCCTCGATCTCGTCGTCCGACAGAATGCCCGCCGCGCACGCTTCCGCTTGCGCCGGGGCCGCTACGCCGCTGGGCTTGACGTTCGCCGGCACGCCCATGGCCGCCGCCTGGCACATCGTCACCGCCGCCACGCCGACGATGTCCTCCGCGCTGCAGCCGCGCGACAGGTCGTTCAGGGGCTTGGCCAGCCCTTGCAGGATCGGGCCCAGCGCGATCGCGCCCGCCAGCCGTTCCACCAGCTTCACCGAGATGTTGCCGGCCTGCAGGTCGGGAAACACCAGGATGTTGGCGGCGCCCTTCAGCGGGCT
This sequence comes from Spartobacteria bacterium, assembly GCA_009930415.1. Taxonomy (GTDB): domain Bacteria; phylum Verrucomicrobiota; class Kiritimatiellia; order CAIQIC01; family Lenti-01; genus Lenti-01. The sequence continues at coordinate 18,065 of RZYG01000036.1, forward strand.
GTCCGGCGCCTTCTGCTGCGCCACGTGCGGCACGATCGCCGC
>RZYG01000221.1 GCA_009930415.1 Spartobacteria bacterium
CGGCGTGCCAAACAGTTGGGCCTCGATGGCGGGGATGCCGAACGACTCGCAACGGCTCATCAGGCAGAAGACGCGCGACTCGGCATAGAGGCGGTCGAGAGCTTCGCGCTCCACGAAACCGGTGAATTGGACGGCATTGCGCAGACCCAGTTCCGCGACGAGCGCGCGAATTTTCCTCTCGTAGGCGGGATCGGGCCAGGAACCGGCGAACACGAGGCGGGCTTCCGGATGGGCGGCAAACACCTCGCAAAAGGCGCGCACCAAAGCCGCGGCGTTCTTATGCGGTGCCATGATCGACACGCACAGGATTTGGCCGGGTTTGCGCGGCACGTTTGCCGCCGCGGCGGCGCGGGTGCGCGTGGCATCGTCGGCGGCCTGATGGACGATGAGGCCGCGCTGTTCTTCGAAACCGGCGTTTTCGCGATAACCCGCCTGCATGTAGCGGGAATTGAAGACCATGACATCCGCCGTTTGCATGGCGCGGCGATAGGCCCGGCGCTGCAACCAAGCCTTGGCGAAATCGCGCCGCCGCCGGGCAGCTGGCACCAGCGCCCAGGGATTCTGGCAGAAGACGATTTGCGGGATATCAAGCCCATGCGCGGCGATGCCGCTGGGCGTGAAATATAGCGAGGCTCCGTGCTTACGAACGAGGCGCGCCAAATGCGCGCGCTCCCATGTCGCGCGCGGCAGCCAACCGCGCGTGGCAGGCGGGGCGAACTCCCAGTCCGCGCGATCCCCCAGCCCTGCGCACAGCCCGTCCATCTCCGCGCGGCACACGACCACGAGGCGAAGGCGGTCTTTCAGCGCATCCGCGACTTGGCCCATATGCCCAAGAAGCACGTGCAAGCCGCTGGGATCGGTGACCGACAGTGCGTTGACCAGCAGCTTAGCCATGCATCGGAATTTCCGTCTCGACGACGTCCCAGCGGACCAAGCGCACGGCGAAGACGCTGAGCCGCTCGCGAAGACGGTCCAGTTCGGCGGCCTCGATCGACTCGACCAAATAGAGGACGTCGATGCGGTGCTGGACGACCAGCGCCGGCAGTTCGCGGCACGTGCCCAGCACCTGGATTCCATGGACGTAATGCCCGGTGATGGCGGCATCGTCGCTCACGATGCCGACGATCTCCAAGGACACGCGGTCGCGGGCGCGAAACGCAACCTGGCGGAGGAACAGCGTGGTGCGGAATCCCGCGCCGCAAATCAAGGCGCGGGCGGGCGGCACGCCGTCGGCGGTCTCGGCGCCGCGCATCAGCCATGGCATCAGATCCTGCACCACGCGGTAGGCGGCGCGGGTAAACACGATGGCCGGCACGGCCAGGCCCGCCAGCAACACGTAATGGAGCGCCAATTCGGCGGGCCGCCCGGCGGACGACAGCCCGAGCAGGCGGAGTCCGCAAGCCACCGCGCACCCGAAAGCCACGGCGCCGCCCGTGGCGGCATATTCCGACACGCGCGCGAGATACCACACGCGCGAATAGGACTTGGCCAGCAAAAGCGCGACAAAAGGCACCACGATGTCGATCGGAGCGGCTTTCAGCCAAGCCGCCTTGAGCGAAATTTGCGGTGCGTCCGCACGCAGCCCGAGCAGGGCCATGGTCGCCAGCAGCGTCAGGTTCAAAATCAGGACGTCGCCGGCGATGTAGAACAAGAGCGTCTGGTTGCGGCGGACCGGACGCGACAACCCTTGCAACACCACCTTGCCGCTTTCGCGCAGTTCGATGTCCGCGAGATGCCGCACGACCGTATAGGCCGCCAGCAGAAACGCCAGCACCAAAATGCCCAGCGCCCGGTCGTTGAGCAGACTGGCCAGCCAGCCCACCGCCACCAGCGCCAGCGTGGCGGCATAGAGCAGCCCCGCCACCTGGCTCTGGCCTCGGCCGGCCCGCAAGAGGCGGTGATGCAGATGGTCGGCATCGCCGCTTTCGATGCCGGGACCGGCGGTGCCGGTGGCGTTCCGGCTCAAAATGCGCCGCATCGAGCGGCGCCACACCGCCAGCATCGCGTCGAACAGCGGCACGCCCACCGCCAGCATCGGCATACCGATGCCTGCCATGAACGACGCCTTGGAATGGGTGGAAATCGACAGCGCGGCCAAAGTGAAGCCCAGGAAATAGCTGCCCGTATCGCCGAGGAACACGTTGGCCGGATGGAAATTGTAGCGCAGAAATCCCAAACACGCCCCGACCAAGCCAAGGAACAACAGCACGTCGCCCGGCGATCCGCGGAAGACCAGCGACAGACCGATGCCGGCGGCGGCGATCAAGGCGATGCCGGTCGCCAGCCCATCCACGCCGTCGATCAGATTGAACGCGTTCATCAGCGCAACGAACCAGAACACGGTCGCGGCCATGTCCACCCAGCCCGGCAAGGCCACGCCCAGGAGGTTTTCCAGGCGAATGCCCGCCGCATAGGCGGCCAAACCGATGGCGATTTGCCCGGCGAACTTGGCGGCCGGGCCCAGATCGAAACGGTCGTCCAGCAAACCCAGCAACACAACCGCCGAACTCAGCGGCAGAAACCGCAGCCACCACCCCACAGTCAATTGGCTGGAAAACGGTGCCCAAGGAAACAGAAACACGACCGCGCACGCGACGTGGAACCCCAAGAACACCGCCAGACCCCCGCCCCGCGGAACCGCCTGCCGATGGATTTTGCGCAGGCCGGGCAGGTCCCAAACGCCCCAGCGCTCCGCCAGACGCCGCCAGAGCGGCGTGACGATCAGCGCCGTCGCCAATCCGGCGAAAAACACCACGGGATATTTCAGGATGGCTTCAAGCGTCATCGGCGTTCTTTCGCGGCTTCCTCGATCAGGTCCGCCACTCTACCACAATTCGCGGGGCGCGTGAACCGCCGCCGGAAAAGGCGCGCCGCGTTCTCCCCCTTGGCGGCGCGCAGCCGGGCATCGACGATTTCGCGGGCGATTTTCGCAACGGCTGCGCCGTCGTCGGGCGGCGCGGTCCAGCCGGCATCCGCCTCCCGAATCCACAGCCCCACGGCGCTGCGCGGCGGACCGGCAAAGACCACGGGCCGGCCGACGGCGCACGCGGACTGGAACTTGCTGGGCACCACGAGGCCGCCCCACGCCGGCTGCTGCGAAACCAGATGCACGTCGGCCGCCAGCAGATGCGCCGCGAAGTCCGGTCCGGAGACGGGCGGAAGGAATTCCAAGAGTCCGAATCCCCGCTGTTCCCATTCGGCGCGCGCCGGGCCACGGCCCGCGAAAATGAACCGGCAGCGCGGGGTTTGATCGCGCAGCCGCTCCGCCAAAGCGATGAATTCGCCCAGCCGATGCGTGCGGCCCATGTTGCCGCTGTAGAGCAGGACGATCTCGTCGGCGGCCCAGCCACGCTCCCGCCGCAGGGCTTGCGCGGCGGCCTGGTCCGCCGGACTGGTTTCGAGCGAACTCCACACGGGCACTTCCTCGATGCGCGCGGCGCCCGACGCCGCCAAGATCGCACCCATGTCCGGTCCCAGCGAAATCGCGCAAAACGCCTGCCGGCGTTCCTCGCGGGCCAACGCTCGCAGGATGGGTTTGAGCGGATTCCAATCGCGCAAAAAACCGTACGCCGCGAGGGTTTCCGGATAGAGATCCATGCACCACAGCAAATAGGGCACGCCTGTGCACCGGCGATGGCGCGCCCCCACCCGGCCGATGAACGGGGGCGTCGTCATGCACACGACCGCATCCGGCCGTTTCGGCAACTCGGCCAGCGCTCGCGACGCGCGGCGGTAAAACCCGAGATAGTCCAGCATTTTGGTCGCCAAGCCGCTGCGGTGGTGATTCGCCGAGCCCAATCGCAAAACGGTCGCGCCCCCCACCTCGGACGTTCGCGCGCCTCCGCCGGCGCCGTAGTTCCCAGCCGACGCAATAACCGTGACGGCATGGCCGCGCCGCACCAGTTCCGCGGCCAGATCGGCCAGCAAGACGCCGGTCGGAGCCGCCGCCGGCGGGAAAAACTGGTTGATGAGAACGATGTTCA
>RZYG01000037.1 GCA_009930415.1 Spartobacteria bacterium
ACCGGGTTTGGAGAAATTCGGGAACAGCTGCGGTCTCAGCAAGCTGAGCCCCTACAAGCGAGGGCCGAATCTACCGTGAAGAATCCGGTCATGCGCCCGGCCGCGAAAGCCAGGACAGCCCGCTATTGCAACGAAGGGCGGGGTTTTGCTAAGTATAGACAAATATGGCCGCCAAGAAGACCAATTCAACGAACGTCCGCCGCGAGGCGCTGGGCATCCTCATGCAGGGACTCTGGGTCCTGCTGTTGCTGGCGCTGGCCTCCTACGACGCCAAGGACACGGTGGACTGGGCGTCCGAGACGCCCGCGACGCTCAACTACATCGGACCGGTCGGGGCGTGGGTGGCCTGGGCCGTTTTCCGCCTGTTCGGCTTGGCCGGGTTTCTCGTCCCGATCCTGTTGGCGAGCTGGGGCCTGATGATGGTGTTCCGCTCGGGCGACCGGGTCTGGCCGCGGGTGCTGTGGATGCTGGGCATTTTGTGCGGCGTCTGCGTGCTGATGGACATCCAGCTGCCGTTCTGGGACGGGGTGGCGCCGGAACGGTTCAACCTGGACCAGATGCCGGGCGGGTTCGCCGGGCTGTTCCTGGGGCGGATGTTCATCACGAATTTCCTCGGGCAGGTGGGCGCGGCGATCATCAGCGTGGCGGTCGTCGTGGGCGGATTGTTCTTCGTGTCGCAGACGCATCCGGCCGAGCTGTGGGGCGCGCTGCAGGACGCGTGGAACCGCTGGCAGGAACGGCGCGAGGAGCGCGCCGCGCAGCACCGCACCGCGCAGGAGCAGGCCGAGCGGGAGGCGCTCCTGCTGGAACGCGAGCGCCTCAAGCTGGAACGCGAACTGGAGAAGGAACGCCGCCTCCAGGAGAAGGAAGCCCGCCGCCTGCAGAAGGAGCAGGAACAGCAGGCCAAGGACGACGCCCGCCGGCAGGAGGCGGAAGAGCGCGTCCGCCGCGAGCGCGAAGAGGCCGCCGCCCGCGAGCAGGAAGAAGCCGCGCGCAAGGCCGCGTTCCTGAAGCGCCTCGCCGAGCAGCAGAAGGCCGAAGCCGAAAAGAAGGCCGCCGAGGAGCGCTTGGCGAAGCAGGCGCGCGCCGAGGCCGAAAAGGCCGCGAAACACCAGGCGGCGGAAGAAGCGGACCAGCCGCCGCCGAAATGGGCGTTGCCGCCCATGACGCTGCTGCAGCCGATTCCGGAAGGCGCCGCCGCCCGCGCCGGCGCCGCCGAGCTGGAAAAGACCATCCACGTCATCCGCGCCACGCTGGCGGAATTCGGCATCGAGGCCGAAGTGACGCACGTGGAACAGGGGCCCGTCGTGACGCGCTACGAGCTGCTTCCGGCGGCGAACGTGAAGGTGGAGCGGATCGGCGCGCTCTCGAACAACATCACCCTGGCCCTCAAGGCGGACAGCATCCGGGTGCAGGCGCCGATTCCGGGCAAGGGCGTGGTCGGCATCGAAGTGCCCAACCGCTCCGCCGCGCCGGTGGTGTTGCGCCAACTGCTGGAAAGCGCGTCCTGGACGACCTCGAAGGCGGCGCTGCCGCTCGCGCTGGGCCAGGACGTGGGCGGCCATATCCTGATGGCCGATCTGGCCGCGCTGCCGCATCTGCTGATCGCCGGCGCCACGGGCCAGGGCAAGACGGTTTGCATGAATTCCATCCTGGCGGGGCTGCTGATGACGCAGACGCCGGAAGAGCTGCGCCTGATCCTGATCGATCCCAAGATCGTGGAATTTTCCGGCTACAACGATTTGCCGCACCTGGAAACGCCCGTGATCACGGACGCCAAGAAAGTGGTCAACGCCCTGCGGATCGCGATCCAGGAAATGGAGAAGCGGTTCAAGCTGTTCCACCGCGCCAAGGTCCGCGACATCCGCTCGTTCAACCAGCGCCCCAAGGCCGAACAGCCGGCCCTGTTCGACGCGGCGGCCGGCGCCGAACCGAACCCGGACGAGGCGGACGCCGCGCCGGCCGCGGAGCCGGCGGAAGAACCGTTGCCGGAGCGCCTGCCGTACTGGGTGATCATCATCGACGAGCTGGCGGACCTGATGCTGACGGCCCAGCAGGACATCGAGCCGCGCATCCAGAAGCTGACGCAGCTCGCGCGCGCCACCGGCATCCACATGGTCATCGCCACCCAGCGGCCGACGGTGGACATCATCACCGGCACCATCAAGTCGAACATCCCCGGCCGCGTCGCGTTCAAGGTGGCGCAGAAGAACGACAGCCGCGTGGTCATCGACCAGGAAGGCGCCGACAAGCTGGTGGGCAAGGGCGACATGCTGGTGCTGACCGGCGCCAACAAGCTCGTCCGCGCGCAGGGGGCCTGGACCAAGGACGAGGAAATCCAGGCGATCGCCGACCACTGGAAGCAGCAGGGCAAGCCCCGCTTCGACGAGCGCTTCACGGCCAAGGAAGGCGCCGCCGGCGGCGTCGGGCTGCCCGATGCGCCCGAAGAGGACGAAGAACTCATCCAGCAGGCCATCGAAGTCATCCGCATGACCCGCCGGGCCAGCACCTCGAGCATCCAGCGGCGGCTGCGCATCGGCTATACCCGCGCGGCGCGGCTGATCGACATTCTCGAGGAAAAAGGCATGGTCGGGCCGCCGCGCGGCGCGGAACCGCGCGAAATTCTTTTCGATCTGGACGGCTTTGGCGGGTCCGGCGACGGCGGAGACGAGTCCGCCGACGACGAGCTCCCTCCGGCATAGGATGGCACGATGAACGGTTTGGGTTCCCAATTGAAAACGGCGCGCGAAGAACGGCGGGCCACCGTGACCGAAGCGGCGGCGGCCACGCATCTGAAGATGCTGGTCGTGGACGCCATGGAGCGCGACGACTATCGCAAGCTGATCGCGCCGACCTACGCCAAGGGCTTCTATCGGCTGTACTGCGAATATCTCGGGTTGGATCCGGAGCCGTTCATCGAAGCCTATCTGCATTTCGCGGGGGTCTCCGACGACAAGGCCGAATTGATCCGCGACCCCAAGAAAAAACCCGGCCTGTTTTCCGGCCTGCAGAAGCGCATGAAGGAATTGCAGGAGCGCAAGGACGTCCAGCGCAAAGCGCAGGAAATCGCCGCGGCGCAGGAAAAGGCCCGCCAAATGGGCCGGACCCGCGTCGAGGCGGGCGCCGCCGTGCCGCCGGAAGCGCCGTCCGCGGCGGGACCCGGGCCGTCGCCGGTCCAGCAGGAACTGCCGTTGACCGCGCCCGGACCGGAACCGATCGTCAGGCCGGATCCGGCGCCCGCGGAATCGCCCGAACCGCCGCCGGCAGAACCCGCGCCGGTCGAGTTGGCGGAGCCCGCGCCCGCCCCGGCCGCCGCGGAGCCGGAAACGGTTCTGGCGGCCGTGGCGCCGCCGAATCCGGCGGCGGAGGCGTTCCGCCGCGGCCGGGGCGGCGCCAAGAAGAAGGAGCCCGTTTCGCCGCGCCAGGAAGCGGAGGAACGCGCCCGCCTGGCCGAAGAGCGCCGCCGCCAGCTGGAGGAAGCCCTGCGGCAGTCCGAAGAAGAAGCCCAGCGCGCCCGCGAAGAAGCCGAACGCCGCGCCCGCGAGGAAGTCGAACGCAAGGCCCAGGATGCCGAGCAGAACCGCCGGCATCTGGAAAAGGAACTCAAGAAGCGCGAGATCGCGGAGCAGAAGGCCCGCGAGGAAGCCGAACGCCGCCTGCGCGAAGAAGCCGAACGCCGCGCCCAGGAAGAGGCCGAACTGCTCGCGCGCGAAGAGGCCGAGCGCCAGGCCCGCCTCGAGGCCGAACGCCGCATCCGGGAGATCGAAGAGCAGCGCTTCCAGCTCGAGGCGGAACTGAAACGCCGCGAAGAAGCCGCGCGTCTCGAGCGCGAAGCCGTCGAACGGCTCTGGCAGGAAGAGGAAGTCAAGCGCGCCCAGGCCGAGGCCGAGCAGAAGGCCCGCGAAGAAGCCGAGCGCCAGGCCCGCGAAGCCGCGGAACAAAAAGCCCGGGAAACGGAAGACCGCCGCCGCCAGCTCGAGGACGAGCTGCGCCAATTCGAGGAAAACGCCCGCCGCGCCCGCGAGGCCGCCGAACAGCGCGCCCAGGAAGACGCCGAAGTCCGCGCCCGCGAGGAAGCCGAGCGCCAGGCCCGCGAAGCCGCCGAACGCAAGGCGCGCGAAAAGGCCGAAAAGCAGGTCGCCGCTACCGAAGCCAAACGCAAGCAGCTCGAAGAAGAATTGCGCCGCCGCGAGGAAGAAGCGCGCCTGGCCCGGGAAGAAGCGGAGCGCCAGGCCCGGGAGGCGGCCGAGCAGCGCGCCCGGGAAAAGGCCGAACTGGAAGCCCGCGAGGAAGCGGAGCGCCAGGCCCGCCTGGAAGTGGAACGGCAGGTCCGCGAAACGGAAGAGCGCCGCCGCCAGCTGGAAGAAGAGCTGAAACGCCGCGAAGAGGAAACCCGCTTGGCCCGCATCGAAGCCGAGCGCCAGACCCAGCTTGAAGCCCAGCGCCGCGCCGAAGTGGAAGCCGAACTGCAGGCCCGCGGCGAAGCCGAGCGCCAGGCCCGCGAAGCCGCCGAACAACTGGCCAACGAAACGGAAGACCGCCGCCGCCAGCTCGAGGAGGAATTGCATCGCCGCGAGGAAGAGGCCCGTTTGGCCCAGCTCGCCGCCGCACGCCGCGTCCAGGCCGAAGCCGAGGAGCGCGCCCGGATCGAGGCGGAACTCCAGGCCCGCGAGGAAGCCGAGCGCCAGGCCCGCGAAGCCGCCGAGGAGAAAGTCCGCGAGACGGAAGACCGCCGCCGCGCCCTGGAAGAGGAGTTGCGCCGCCACGAGGAAGAAGCCCGCCTGGCCCAGGAAGAGGCCGAACGCCGCGCGCAGGAAGAAGCCGAGCGCCGCGCGCAGATGGAGGCCGACCACCAGGCCCGCGAAGAAGCCGAGCGCCAGGCCCGCGAGGAAGCCGAACGCCAGGCGCTGGAAATCGAAGAGCGCCGGAGCCAGCTCGAAGACGAGCTGCGCCGCAAGGAAGAACTGGCCGGGCAGGAGCGCGAGAAGCTGGAAGCCCTCTTGCGCGAGGCCGCCGAGCGCCGCGCGCAGATGGAAGCGGAACACCGGGCCCGCGAGGAAGCCGAACGGCTCGCCCGCGAGGAAGCCGAAGCCCGCCAGCGCCAGTTGCAGGAGGAATTCGAGCGGCGCGAAGTGGAAGTGCGCATCGCGCGCGAAGAAGCCGTCCGCCTGCACGAGGAATCCAACCGCCAGACCCGCGAAGCCGCCGACCACAAGGTCCAGGAGGTCGAAGAGCGCCGCCGCGAACTGGAACTCGAGCTCCGGCGCCGCGAGGAAGAAGCCGCCGCCGCCCGCGAAGAGGCCGAGCGGCGCATGCAGGAAGAAGCCGCGCGCCGCGCGCAGGTCGAGGCCGAATGGCAGGCCCGCGAGGAAGCCGAACGCAAGGCCCGCGAGGAAGTGGAACTCCAGGTCCAGCAGGCCGGGACCCGCCTGCGGGAACTCGAAGAAGAGCTCCGCCGCCGCGAGCAGGAAGCCGTCGCCGCCCGCGAAGAGGCCGAACGCAAGGCGCAGGAAGAGGCCGAGCGCCGCGCGCAGGTCGAGGCCGAATGGCAGGCCCGCGAGGAAGCCGAACGCATCGCCCGCGAGGAGATCGAGCAAAAGGCCCAGTTGACCGCGACCAAGCTGCGGGATCTGGAGGAAGAACTCGTCGCGCGCGAAGACGAAGCCCGCCAGGCCCGCGAAGAACTCGAACGCCGCATCCAGGAAGAGAGCGAACATCGCGTCCGCGTCGAAGCGGAACTCCAGGAGCGCGACGTCGCGGCCCGCCAAGCCCGCGAACAATACGAAGCCCAATCCACGCGGGCCGCCCACAAGCTGCAAGAGCTGGAGCAGGAACTGGCCCGGCGCGAAGAAACGGCGCGGGAAGCCCGCGAGGAAGCCGAACGCCGGGCCCGCGAGGAAGCCGAACGCCGGGCCCAGGTGGAAGCCGAACTCCAGGCCCAGAGCGCGGCGGAGCGCCAGGCGCGCGCGGCGGCCGAGGAGCAGGTCCGGATTTCGGAAGAACGCCTGGCCGAACTCGAAAAGGAGATGGTCCGGCGCGCCGAGGAAGCCCAGCGCGCCCGCGAGGAGGCCGAAGCGCAGGCCCGCGCCGAAGCGGAAAGCCGCGCGCAACTGGAAGCCGAACACCAGCGCCGGGCCGAAGAGGAACGCAAGGCCCGCGCGGCGATCGAAAAGGAAGCCCAGAAGCTCGAGGAGCGCCGCCACAAGCTGGAAGAGCAGCTCCGCGCGAAAGAACGCGAGGCGGTCCAGGCGCGCGAGGCCGCCGAAGCCCGCGCGGCCGACGAGGCGGCGTTCCGGGAACAGCAGCTCGCCGAACGCCAGGCCCGGGCAGAGGCCGAGCTCCAGCTCCGCGCCGACGCCGAACGCAAGATCCGCGAGGCGGAAGGGCAGCTCGCCCAATTGGCCGCCGAATTGCGCCGCCGCGAGGAAGAAGCCCGCCAGGCCCGCGAGGAAGTCGTCCTGCGCGCCAACGCCGAGGCGGAAGCGCGCGCCCGGGAAGTCGCCGAACGCCAGGCGCGCGAACAGGCCGAACAGGCGGAGCGCGAGGCCGCCGCGGAACGCCTCCGCGCCGAGGAACAGCGCCGGCTCCAACTGGAAGAGGAATGGACCCGCCGCGAGGAAGAAGCCTTGCGCGTCCGCGCGGAAACCGAGCGGAAAATCCAGGCCGAAGCCGAACGACGCGCCCAGGCCGAGAGCGAATTGGCCGCCCGGCTGCAGGCCGAAGCCCAGATCCGGACGGAGATGGAGGAAAAGGTCCAGGAGGCGGAAATCCGCCGCCGCAATTTCGAGGAAGCGCTCCGCGCGAAGGAACGCGAAGTGGCCTTGGCGCGCGAGGAAATCGAGCGCCTGATGCAGGAGGCGGAAGCCCGCCGCACGCAGGCGGTGGTGGAACATTCGTCGCGCGAGGAAGACGTTCTCCGGCGGCATGCCGAGGAACTGGCCCGCGTGCGGGAAGAGGCCGCGGCGCGCGCCCGGGCGGAAGCCGAAGCGCGGGTGGCGGCGGAATTCGCGCGCCGCGAGGAAGAGCGCATCGCCATCCACAAGCAGGAAGAAGCCGCGCGCCGCGCGCGCGAGGAAGCGGCGCGGAAACAACAGCACGCCGAGCAGCAGGCGCAACTGCGGCGCATCCGGGAATTGGAACAGGCCCAGCAGGCCGCGCAGGAACGCCGGCGCGAGGAAGCGCCGGCGCCGGCCAAGAAGTCCATCCGCATCGCCGTGCCGGCGGCGGCGGCCGCGGGCGTGGCGGCGGCCGTCGCGGTCGCGGCCCCCCAGCCGGCGCCGGCGAAGCCGGTGCCGCCCGCGCCGCCGTCCGCGAAGGCGCCTCGGGTTCCGCTTTCGGCCCGGTTGGCGCAAGCGGGCGCGGGGGTGCGGCGGACGATGGCGCGGGTGCCGTGGCAAGTGTGGCGCACCTTGGCCGGCCTCGTCGTGCTGGGGCTGGTCTGGTGGGCGCTCGCCCGCTCCTGCGACCGGCCGCGCGCCGAACGGCCGGAAGCCGCGCCGACGGTCCGCCCGGTGACGTCGCCGGTGCGCCCGGCTCCCGAACCCTATCTGGATTGAGGTTGCGATGAACGTGCCCAATACCCTGACGACGAGCCGCCTGGTGGCGGCGCTGGTGGTGATGCTGGCGATGGCGCTGCCGATTCCGTTTTCGACGACGCTGGCGTTCGTCGTCTTCGTGGCGGCGAGCATCACGGACTACTGGGACGGCAAGCTGGCGCGGACGCGCTACGGCGTGACGGCGTTCGGCAAGCTGATGGATCCGCTGGCGGACAAGGTGCTCGTCTGCGCCGCGCTGGTGGGGTTCGTGGGCATCCGGCTGAAGTACGAGCCGGCCTATTCGCTGGTGCCGGCGTGGGTGGTCGTGGTGATCATCGCGCGCGAATTCGCGGTGACGGGGCTGCGGTTGCTCGTGGCCTCGCGCGGCGAGCGGCGGATCCTCAGCGCCGGCGGCTGGGGCAAGCTGAAGACGGTCTGGCAGATGATCGCGATCATCGCGACGTTCATCCTGCTGGCCGTGCGCGAGGATTTCATGCCGATCGCCGCCGCGCGCGGCTGGCTGCGCCTGTCGGAGGCCGTCCTGCGGTCCTACGACGCGGCCTTCGTGATCACCTCGTGGGTGCTCTCCACGCTGGTGGTGGCGGTGACGCTGGTCTCGGGCTGGAAGTATTTTGCCGACCACTGGGATCTGGTGACGGCGGAGATGTAGAACCGGGCGGCACGCCCGCAAGAAAAGAGGAACGACATGAACAAGATCTGGACTTGGACGGGCGCGGCCTGGCTGCTGGGCGCCGGCGCCGGATTCGCGCAGGCGGACGCGGGCGCGGCTCCGGCCGCCGAGATGCTGACGCTGGCGGAACTGATGCGGATGGGCGGCTGGCTGATGTACGGGCTGGCGGCGCTGTCGGTGCTGGGCCTGGCGCTGATCGGGTACTACGCCCTGGTGCTGCGCGTGCGCAGCATCGCTCCGCCCGCGCAGGCCCTGCGCCTGCGGGAGCTGCTGAAGGAAAAACGCGGCCGCGAAGCCCGCGAATTCTGCGCGCAGCAGCCGACGGCCCTGGCGGCCGTGGCCGCCGCGGGCCTGGATTTCCTGAAGGAGAATCCGAACGCCGCGCCGGGCATGCTCAAGGAAATCATGGAAAGCGAAGGCGCGCGCCAGGCCGGCCGCATGCAGAACATGATCCATTACCTGGTGGATCTCTCGGCGGTGGCGCCGATGGTGGGCCTGCTGGGCACGGTGATCGGCATGCTGCGGGCCTTCAACAGCGTGGCGTTCGACCTGGCCAAGGCCCGGCCCATGGAGCTGGCCGGCGGGGTGGGGCAGGCGCTCATCACGACCATCGCCGGCCTGATCGTGGCGATCCCCGCGATGATGGCCTACTCGTGGTTCCGCGGCCGCGTCATCAAGCTGACGGGCCTGCTGGAAGGGGCCGCGACGGATCTGCTGGCCATCCTGGAAAACCGCGGAGCCTGACGTGGACTTCCGGAAAAAAACGCCGTGGACGGCGAATCCGGGCGTGCCGCTGACGCCGATGATCGACGTCGTGTTCCTGCTGCTGTGCTTCTTCGTGACGAGCCAGATCTTCGCGCAGTGGGAAACCGAGATCGACGTCGCGCTGCCGACGGCGGCGACGGGCGATGCCCCGCAACGCCTGCCGGGCGAAGTGATCGTCAACGTCCTGACGGACGGCGCGGCCGTGGTCAACGGCCAGCGGCTGGACGACGCGCAGCTGCGCGCGCTGATGGACCGGCTCGTGGAACTGTTCCCCGGCCAGCCCGTGCTGCTGCGCGCCGACAAGGCAACGGCCTACGAGCACGTGGTCCGGGTGCTGGACGTCTGCCGGCAGGCCGACGTCTGGAACGTCTCGTTCGCCACCCTGGCGCCGGGTTCGTGATGAAGCGCGCGGTCCTCGTTTGGCTGTGCCTCCTGGGGGGCGCGGGCGCGGCCCGCGCCCTGACGGCCGACGAACAGATGCGGTTCGCCGACGGCATCTACCTGCGCGGCTTCTACGAGACGGCCGTGACGGAATATCTCGCGCTGCTGCGGGACCATCCGGACGGCGAACACGCGCCGGCGGCGCTCTACCGCACCGGCGAGTGCTATCGCCAGATGGGCAATCCGACCGGCGCGGAGCGCTTCTACAAGCAGCTCGCGGCGCAGCACCCGGAAAGCGACCAGATGCCGCGCGCGGAATTGCGCCGCGCGGAGCTGGCCATCGCGGCCGACCGCTTCGACGAGGCCGCCGCGATCCTCAACGGCCTGCTGGTGGGCGAGCCGGCGGCCGACGTCGCCGCCGCCGCGTCGTATTATCTGGGCTACAGCCGCTTGAAGGCGGGCGACGAAAAAGGCGCCTCCGCCGCCTACGGGCGGATGCTGGCGGAGCACCCGCAGTCGCCCTATGCCGCCTATGCCGCGCTGGATCTCGCCGCGCTGCATGCGCCGGACAAGGGCAACGACGACGAGATGGAGGGCTGGTTCGAGCAGGCGCTGGCCGCCGCCGCCACGCCCGCGGCCAAGGCGGAAGTCCTTTTCCGCTGGGGCGACTGGGCCTATCGCCGGGAACGCTACGCGCAGGCCGCCGACCTGCTGCAGCAGCTGCTGGTGGAGTTCCCGGACGGCCGCCGCGCGCGCGACGCGCGGCTGGCCACGGCCTGGAGCCTCTACTATCTCGAACGCCCGGCCGAGGCGTTGGCTCTCGCCGAACGATTGGAGCAGGAGGCCGCCGACGCGGCCACGGCCGCTTCCGGCGTCTATCTGCAGGCCAACTGCCTGCGCCAAATGAACCGCGACGGCGAGGCGCTCGCGAAATACGAAACCGTCGCCCGCGATTACGCGCAGACGTCGTTCGCCGAGGGGGCGGCCTATGAAATCATGGTGACCCGCTTCAAGCGCGGCGAGTTCGCGCAGGCGCTCGTCGCCGCGCCGGCCCAGCCGGACGCGCGCCACGCCGCGGACGTGCTCTGGATGCGGGCGGAGAGCGAACGCGAACTGGGCCGGCTCGATGCCGCGCGCGGGCGCTACGAAGAGCTCGGACGCGATTTTCCGAAGTCGCCGCAGGCCGCCCCGGCCTTGCTGCGGCTGGGCGAAATGGCCCGCGTCGCCGGCCGGCTCGACGAAGCGGCGACGTGGTTCCGCCGCGTGGCCGAGGACTATCCCAAGAACGAGGCCGTCGGCGAGGCCTTGCAGGCCTCCGCCTTGGCGCGCCTGCGCGCCGGCGACGCCAAAGGCGCGCTGGCGGACTGGGACGCCTTGCTGGAGCGCAAGCTGGATGCGGAGGCCGCCGCGGAAGCCCGCCTGCAGAAGGCGCTGACGCTGATCGAGCTGAAGAAGACCAAGGACGCGCTGGCCACGCTGGAAGAGGTGGCGCAGGGCGGCCAGGCCGCCCGCGCGCACTACTGGCGCGGCGTGCTGCTGGCCGACGGCGAGAAATGGGCGGACGCGGAACGCGCCTTGCGCGCGAGCCTCGCGGCCGCGCCGGACGCGCAGACCGCCGCGCTGGCGCGCCTGCGCCTGGCGGTGACGTTGCAGCGGCTGGATCGCATGGACGAAGCCGTCGACCAGATCGATCCGCTGCTGGACCAGGCGGAGCTGGTCGCCGACAATCCCGCGCTGGTGGAGTGGGCCGTGCGCCGCCGCTTCGACCAGGGCGATTACGAACGGACCGCGCGCGCGGCCGTCGCCTTGGCGAAAAACGCCCGCGAGCCGTCGTGGCGGCAGATCGGCTGGCATTGGGCCGGCGCCAGCCAGGCGCAGCTCGGCAACGAGAAGGACGCCATCGCGGCCTACGAAAAAGCCGTCGCGGAAAAAGCGCAGACCCGCGAAGGCGCCGAGTCGCAGCTGCTGCTGGCGGGAATGGATCTGCAAGGCGGGCGCGCGGCTTCGGCCGCGGAGCGCTACGCGGCGGCCGCCGCGGCCGCCGCCGGCGACGACGCGCTGGACTTGCGCGCGCGGGCCTATTTCGGGCTGGGGGAGAGCGCCGAGGCCCTGGGCGAGGCCGACAAGGCCGCCCGCCATTTCCTGAGCGTGGCCGTGCTCTTCGACGATCCCGAGTGGACGCCGCACAGCTTGTTCCGCGCCGGGAAGCTCTACGACCGGCTCGGCAAGCCGGGCGAACGCGACAGCGCCTGGCGCGAACTGCGGGAGCGCTATCCCGCGTCGAGCTTCGCGCGGCAAGTGGAGGCGCCAGCGCCATGAACGCCGAATGGAACGTCCGCTCCTGCGCCGACCAGTGCGTCGCGTGCCAGAAGAAATTCGCCGACCGCGAAACCCTGACGTCGCGCCTGCGCTTCACGGAAGCCGGCTACCTGCGCGAGGATTTCTGCGCGGCGTGCTGGCCCAAGCGCGAGGCGCCCGGCGCGGGCGAAGTCAGCGTGTGGTCGGCCACGTGGGCCGCGCCGGCGCCCAAGGCGCCGGAAGCCTTGAGAAAGGAAACCGCGGAATCCCTCCTGCGCGAACTGATGGAAACCGACGACCCGGCCAAGCGCAACGTCATCTTCATCCTGGCCGTGATGCTCGAGCGCCGGCGCATCCTGGTGGAAAAGGAAGTCCAGATGCCCGAAGGCACCGGGCAGAAAATCCGCGTGTACGAACACAAGCAGACCGGCGAGAGCTTCGTGGTGCCCGATCCGCAGCTCAAGCTCAAAGAAATCGAAACCGTCCAGCGCGAAGTCATGGAACTGCTGGGCATCCCGCCGCCGGGCGCCAAGGCCGCGACGGTTCCCGCCCCGGCGCCCCCATCCGCGCCGGAAGCCCAAAATGGCTGAAAAAACCTCCATTTTGGCCCCAAAACGCCGTTTTTTGCCGATTTTTGCCGTTTTTTCGGCTTTTTTGGCGATTATCGGGCATTTTTCGCCGATTTTCGCCGAAAAATCGCCGCCGGGCCTGCCGTGGGACGATCCGCCGCCGGAATTGTGGTTCCCGGTCGGGGAAGAGATCGACTACGAGGTGTACTGGGGCATTTTCATGGTGGGCGAGGCCACGTCCAAGGCCGAATGGATCGAGCGCGACGGCCGGCGGCTGCTGTCGCTGTCCATGAAAGCCGAATCCAACGGCCTCGTGGAGAAACTCTATCCGGTGCGGGAGACCTTGCAGACGATTTTGGATCCGGCGACGTTCCTGCCGTTGAGCTTCGAGAAGGACAGCCACGAGGGCAAGCGGCACTACCGCGAGCTCACGACCTTCGACCACGCCGCGAAAAAAGGCCACTGGAAGTCGCTGACCAAGGACAAGGAAAAGACGTTCGCCATCGAGGCCGACACGCGCGACTTGATGGGGCTGATGTACTGGATCCGGAAAGAGCCCATCCGGGCCGGGGAAACCCGGAACTACTGGGTGATGACGGACGAGAAGATGTACGAGCTGATCGTCGCGGCCGGGAAGACGGAAGAACTGAAGCTGGAGAACTACGGCAAGGTGCCCGTCGTCAAGATGGAGCCCAAGGGCAAGTTCAACGGCATGTTCGTGCGCAAGGGGCGGATGTTCCTGTGGATTTCCGACGACGCGCGCTACGTCATTTGCCGGGCCACCGCCAGCGTGCCGGTGGCCAGCATCAAGATCGCGTTGAAGAAGGTGCGCGGTCCGGGCGACGATTTCTGGACGCGCGAACCGCCCAAGAAGAAGTAAGGGAGCCGACGGCATGAACCTCACCCAGAAGCGAGCTGCGCAACTGCTGAAAAAATTCCCGCGCCGGCGGGTGCTGGTCGTGGGCGACCTGATGCTGGACCGCTACGTCTACGGGAGCGTGTCGCGGATTTCGCCCGAGGCGCCGGTGCCGGTGGTGAAGGTGGAGCGGGAGACCAGCATGCCGGGCGGGGCCAGCAACGTGGCCTGCAACGTCCGCGCGCTGGGCGGGAAAGCCGCCGTCGCGGGCCTGCTCGGCAAGGACGCCGCCGGCGTCGAGCTGCGCTGGCTGCTGGCGGACGCGCAGGTGGACGTGGAATGCGCGCTGATGTTCCCGGGCGCGGGCACCATCGTCAAGGAACGCATCATCGCCGAACGCCAGCAGGTGGTGCGGGTGGACTTCGACCGCGCCGCGGCGGGGTCGCCGCGCCAGAGCGAAAAATTCCGCGCGCTGCTGGCCGTGGAACTGGGCCGCGCCGACGGCGTGGTGATCGAGGACTACGGCAAGGGCGCCGTGACGCAGGAGGTCGTGGACCTCGTGCTGGAGACGGCCGCCCAGCGCCACGTGCCGGTCGGGCTCGACCCCAAGGAAGGCCACGATCTGGACGTGAAGGGCATCACCGTGGCGACGCCCAACCGCAAGGAGGCGTTCGGCATCGCGGGGCTGATCGATCCGGGCGCCAAGGAGAATCCGCTGGCGGACAAGGCGCTGGCGAAAGCCGGCGAAATCCTGATGGCCAAGTGGGGCGCGGTGAACCTGGCCATCACGCTGGGACCGCAGGGCATGTACCTGCTGACGCGCGGCAAGGCGCCGCGCCACGCGCCGACCCGCGCGCGGGAAGTGTTCGACGTCAGCGGCGCGGGCGACACGGTGATCGCGGCCGGCGTGACGGCGCTGGCGGCCGGCGCGGATTTCCTCGAGGCGATGGAATTGGCGAACGTCGCCGCCGGCGTCGTCGTGGGCAAGCTGGGCACGGCGTCGTGCACGCCCGAAGAAGTGCTCCAGCACATGAAGGCCCCGCGGAAATGAGCGCGCGCGCGATCGGCGTCATCCCGTCGCGTTGGGGTTCCACGCGGTTTCCGGGCAAGAGCCTGGCGCCGGTCGGCGGCAAGCCGCTGCTGGCCTGGGTCGTGGAACGCGCGCGGCAGGCCGCGCGCCTGGCCGAAATCCTCGTGGCGACGGACGACGCGCGCATCGCCGCGGCGGCGGAATCCCTCGGCGTGGCCGTGGCGCTGACGAGCCCGGACCATCCGTCGGGGACGGACCGGATCGCCGAGGCCATCCGGGGGCGGGACGCCGACGTGGTGGTGAACGTGCAGGGCGACGAGCCCTTGATCGATCCGGCGCTGATCGACCGCGTGGCGGGCACGCTGATGGACGCGGCGGACTGGGACATGGCGACCGCGGCCGCGCCGATCGCTTCGGCCGAAGAGCTGCACAATCCCGACGTGGTCAAGGTCGTGCGCGCCCGGGACGGGCGGGCGCTGTATTTTTCGCGGTCCGTCATCCCGCACGTGCGCGGGGCGGCCGCGGGGCACCCGCCGGCGCCGGGCGCGCATTTCCGGCACGTCGGCCTCTACGCCTACCGCCGCGCGTTCCTGGAGCGGCTGGTGCGGGAACCGCCCTGCGCGCTGGAAAACCTCGAGAAGCTCGAGCAGTTGCGCGCGCTGCATCTCGGCGGCCGC
Source organism: Spartobacteria bacterium (assembly GCA_009930415.1). Classification (GTDB taxonomy): domain Bacteria; phylum Verrucomicrobiota; class Kiritimatiellia; order CAIQIC01; family Lenti-01; genus Lenti-01. The sequence goes on from RZYG01000037.1 coordinate 14,803, forward strand.
CTGGCGGTGCTGGACGCCGAGGCGTTCGGCATCGGGGTGGATTCGCCGGCGGACGTGCCCAAAGCCGAAGCGCTCCTGCGCCAGACCGGTCTTTTGTGAGTTTTACGTGGAACGTAAAAACTTTGCGGGAAAATTACGTGGAACGTAAAAACTTTCGCGCGGTTTTACGTGGAACGTAAAAACTTTGCGATGAGGCCTATTTCGCCTTGAGGAGGAGAGTCGGGGGGCGGAAGCGTTCGGCGTCTTCGGCGGACGTGAACTTCCAGCCGGTCCGGTGGTCGGTATCGCCGTCGCCCGTGAGGACGAGGGTCAGCTCGTCGGGGGCGTAGGTGCGGAGGAATTCGGCCAGTTCGGGCAGCTCGAACGCGAGCGGGTCGCCGGTGTCGGGATTGGCGGGGAGGGGGACGGACGTCAGCCGGACGGCGAAATCGGTTTTCAGGCCGTCGGGGCTGGCGGGTTCGTTGGCGGGGGCCGTGCTCCAGGTCGCCAGCCCATCCCACGGCAGCGGTTTCTTCAACGCCCAGATTTGGAGCTGGTAGGGCGGGGTCTTGGGCTTGGCGCCGGTCTTGCGCGCGGTCAGGCGCAGGGAGGCCTCGCCGATGCGGGCGCGCTCGACGCCGGCGAGGGCGAAGCGCAGGTAGATCTTGCTGGCGTCTTCCAACTCGCCGGCGTTGCCGGCGCGGAGGGGCAGAACCGTCTGGTCCTGCAGGTCGCCGCCGTTCCCGCCGGAGATCGCGGCGTCCTGGTCGGCGGCGAGGGTCCATTCGGCGACGGGCGTGGCGGCCGCGACGGCGGCGCCTGCGTCGGCGGGCTTGTCGGCGTCCACGCGGACCCAGACGAGCTGGCCGGCGCGCATGACCTGCTTGAGGCGGCCGGCGGCGATGTCGGCCGCGCGCTGGGCCTGGGCGCGCTTCTCGGCCTGCTTGGCCTGGAAGATATGGAAGCCGAGGAAGGACAGGCCCGCGATCAGCGCCAGTCCGACGAGCCCGAGCATGACGGGGACGACGACGCTCTTCTTCTCGGGTTCCTTCTTCTTGCCGGAACGGGCTTCGGCGAGGGGTTCGAGGGCGACGGTGACGTCCTTGAGCAGCGACTCGTAGGTGGGATAGCGGGCGAAGGGATCCATCTCGAGCGTGCGCAGGAGGATGGCCGCGGTCTTGGGCGTGACGGAGTTCTTGAAGACGCGCGGGTCGGGGGCGGGTTCCTTGAAGCGCAGCAGGACGGTGTCGGTGACGGTCTCGCAGTTGAAGGGCGGCTCGCCGGTGAGGACGTGGTAGAGCGTGCCGCCGAGAGAATAGATGTCGGAGCCGGCGTCGGGCGCCTGGCCTTTGACGACTTCGGGGGCGACGTAGTAGGGGGTGCCCCAGACTTCGCCGGGCTTGGGTTTCTCGCCCTTGAACCGGGCGAGGCCGAAGTCGGCGACCTTGGCGCTGCCGGCCTTGTCGTAGAGGATGTTGGCGGGCTTGATGTCGCCGTGGGTCATGCCGGCGGCGTTGGCGGCCTGCAGGCCCTGGATGACCTGGACGGCGGTCTGGAGGACGAACAGTTCGTCGAGGGCCTTGTGCTTTTCCTGGAGGTGGTCGAGGCGGTTGCCGTCCACCAGTTCCATGACGATGTAGGGCTGGCCGTTGTCTTCGCCGTAGCTGTAGATCTGGACGATGTGGGGATGGTTGATGGCGGCGAGGGCGCGGGCTTCCTGCAGGAACTGCTCGACGAACGCGCGGTCCTGGCCGATGGACTGCTGCATGACCTTGAGCGCGACCGTGCGGCCGAGGGTCTCGTCGTAGGCCTTGTAGACGGCGCCCATGCCGCCCTTGCCGAGCTGGGAGAGCAGGATGAAGTTGGCGAAGCGCGCCGGCACGCGCATCTCCGCGCTGCAGACGGGGCAGTGGATGAGGGTGAAGGGCGCGGAGGCGGCGACGTCGATCGGCTGCGAGCATTTCGAGCAGGCGATGACCTCGAACCGCTCGATGAGGATGTCGCCTGCCTGCTCGTTGCCCATGGGGTCTGACCTCAGCCTTGGATCGTGCCCGCTTCGCGCAGCAGAAGCAACATCAAAGCCTTGTGCATGTGCATGCGGTTCTCGGCTTCGTCGAAGACGACGGACTGCGGCCCGTCGATGACTTCGGCGGTCTGCTCCATGCCGCGCATGGCGGGCAGGCAGTTGAGGAAGATCGCGTCGGGCTGGGCCTGCTGCATCAGCGCGCCGGTGACCTGGTAGGGGCCGAAGATCTGCCGGCGCTCGCCGGCTTTCTCCTTGGGCACGTGGTAGCTCATCCAGGAGTCGGTGTAGACCACGTCGGCGTCGCGGACGGCCGCCGCGGCGTCGTGGGTCACCTCGAACCGGACGCCGTTTTTCGCGGCGTCGGCCTGGGCGGCGGCGAAGGCCTTGGGATCGGGCTCGTAGGCGGCGCCGGCGGGGCAGGCGACGGAGAGATGCATCCCCATCTTGGGGCAGGCGAAGAGGAGGGAATGGGTCACGTTGTTGAAGCTGTCGCCGAAGTAGGCCAGCTTGAGCCCGGCGAGGCGGCCTTTGTGTTCCTCGATGGTCTGGAGATCGGCCAGGATCTGGCCGGGATGGGAGAAGTTGGTCAGGGCGTTGATGATCGGCACCGTGGAATGCCGCGCCATTTCCAGGAGGTCCTCGTGCTTGAAGAGCCGGGCCATGATGACGTCGACGTAGCGGCACATGGTGCGCACCGTGTCGGCGATGGATTCCTTGCCGGCGCCGATGGGCGAGGTGGAGGTGTCGTAATAGATGGCGTGGCCGCCCATCTGGTTCATGCCGGCCTCGAAGGACAGGCGCGTGCGCAGGGAGGGCTTCTCGAAAATCATGCACAGGGTCTTGCGGCGCAGGACGTCCGCGTGCTGCGCGGGGTGCGCCTTGATGGCGCGGGCCGTCGCGATGGCTTCGGCGATTTGCTCCGGGGTCCAGTCTTCCAACGTCAGCAGATGTCTCATGGGTTCCTCGTCAAACAGAAAGATGGGCGGCATCCTAGCCGAACGCGCCGGCCGGGTAAATCAATTTCGGCCCGCGGCGGCGGGGCGGCGGCGGGGCGGGCGCATCTGCGATTGGGTGCATTCTTGCACCATGGGACGTAAAGGCATGCCTGCGTGGCACGCGGCTCTGCCGCGTGCGGCTGGAAGAATCCGCGCGGGACGGGAGCCCCGCGCTACAAGGAGGGCGCAAGACGGATTTCGGGCTCTGAATCGTAGGGGCCGAGCTTGCTCGGACCGGGTTTGGAGAAATTTGGGAATAGCTGCGGTCTCAGCAAGCTGA